>NZ_CM135809.1:335000-635000 GCF_048538155.2 Paracoccus sp. T5 | reverse complement strand
GACCACGGCCAGCCGCAGCATGATCCCGATCTGCGGCGCAGCCAGCCCGACGCCGGGCATGGATTCCATCGTGGCGACCATGTCGTCCCAGATCATCCGCACGCCCTCGGTCACGGCATCGACGGGATCGGCGGGCCGGTGAAGGCGGGGATCGGCAAAGGGCAGGAACGGTCGGACGGCCATGTCAGTCTTCCAGGATCAGGCGGCCGTCCAGGTGATCGGCCTCGTGCTGCGCGATGCGCGCCTCTGGCCCCGACATCTGCCGCAGATGATGCCGCCCGTCCAGATCATACCAACCCAGGTCGATGGTGGACGGACGCGACACCGCAACGACCCGGTCCGGGATGGAAAGGCACTTCTCGTCCCCGCTGTCCCTCCGGGAGGAGCGCCACAGGATCTCGGGGTCCAGCATCACCAGCGGGTCGGGGCGCCCGTCCTTCCAGCCCGCATCCATGACGAAGACCCGGAACAGGACCCCCACCTGCGGCGCCGCAAGACCGCGGCCCCCCGCCGCATACATGGTTGCCAGCATGTCGGCGGCCAGCCGTCGCAGCGCCGCGGCGCCCAAGAAGGCCGAGGATTCGCAGCGCCGGCGCAGCCGGCTGTCGGGCCACAGAACCAGATCGCGGGGAACCCCACCGGCCAGATCCCCCTCCAGCAAGGGGCGGACCCAGCCCGGGGGGTCCGGGCTGTCAGGCACGCGCCTTGTCCCGTTTGAGCTTGACCATCTTGCGGGTGATCATCTGCCGCTTCAGCGCCGAGAGGTGGTCGATGAACAGGATCCCCTCCAGGTGATCCAGCTCGTGCTGCGCGCAGGTGGCCCAGAGGCCGTCGAATTCCTGATCGTGCGTCTTGCCGTCCAGGCCCATCCAGCGCATCCCGACCTGCGCCGGACGGGTCACCTCGGCATAATGGTCGGGGATCGACAGGCAGCCCTCGTCATAGACGCTCAGCGCCTCGGATTCCCAGGTGACCTCGGGGTTGATCATGACGACCGGCGACCGCTCGGCCTCGGGATCCCGGGATGCGTCCATCACGAAGATCCGTGATAACACCCCGATCTGGGGCGCGGCCAGGCCGATGCCCGGCGCGTCATACATCGTCGCCAGCATGTCGGCGGCCAGGCTCTCGATCTCGGGCGTGACGCGCGCAACAGGCTCGGCCACCTTCTTGAGGCGGGGATCGGGATGGATCAGGATCGGTCTGAGGCTCATAGGCGGGATTTAGGGCAAGCCTTCACCATAAGCAATAACGGGGTTATGCAGGGGCCTGTCCCATATGGCCGCAGGAGCACCGCATGACCGACCCCGACTTCGACGAGATCATCGACCGCCGCGGCACGCACTGCAGCAAGTGGGACGACATGCAGGCGAGCTATGGCGTGGCGCCCGATGACGGGCTGGCGATGTGGGTGGCGGACATGGACTTCCGCCCGCCGGCAGCCGTCCAGCGCGCGGTCGAGGCCACGGTAGCCCACGGTGTCTATGGCTATCCGGGCGGGCACCAGCCCTATCTGTCGGCGATCTGCTGGTGGATGCAGAACCGGCACGGCTGGACGATCCAGCCCGACTGGATCCTGACCTGCGCCGGGCTGGTGAACGGGGTGGCGATGGCGCTTGACGCCTATACCGGCCCCGGCGACGGCGTGATCGTCATGAGCCCGGTCTATCACGCCTTTGGCCGGGTGATCCGCGCCGCCGGGCGCGAGCTGGTCGAACTGCCGCTGGCGACCGGGGACGGGCAATACCGGATGGACTGGGCAGCCTGGGAGGGCCAGCTCAAGGGGCACGAACGGATGCTGATCCTCTGTTCGCCCCACAATCCCGGCGGCCGGGTCTGGACGCCCGAGGAGCTGGCCCAGGTCGCGGAGTTCTGCGTCCGGCACGACCTTCTTCTTCTGTCCGACGACATCCACAGCGACCTGGTGATGCCCGGCCAGACACGCCACCGGATGATCGCCACCGTGGTGCCGGAAATTGCCGACCGGCTGGTCACGCTGACCGCCGCGACCAAGACCTTCAACATCGCCGGCGCCCATATCGGCAACGCGATCATCGCCGACCCGG
Organism: Paracoccus sp. T5; assembly: GCF_048538155.2. Taxonomy (GTDB): domain Bacteria; phylum Pseudomonadota; class Alphaproteobacteria; order Rhodobacterales; family Rhodobacteraceae; genus Paracoccus. Next base: position 632,934 of record NZ_CM135809.1, on the reverse strand, counting down.
ACCTGCGCGCGCGCTTCAAGGCGGCGCTGATGGCGCGGGGCATCTCTCCGGGGTTCATGGGGATGGACATGGTCGCCGCCGCCTATTCGCCCGAAGGCGCGGCCTGGGTGGATGCGCTGATGACCTATCTGAACGGCAACCGGCGGATCTTTGACGAGGGCGTGAATGCCATCCCGGGCCTGCGCTCGATGCCGCTCCAGGCGACCTACCTGTCATGGGTCGATTTCTCGGGCACCGGCATGACCACGCCCGAGATCAGCGCGCGCATCGAAACGACGGCGCGCATTGCCGCCAACCACGGCGCCACCTTCGGCCTGGGGGGCGACAGCTTCATGCGCTTCAACATCGCCACCCCCCGCGCCCGCGTGGTCGAGGCGGTGCGGCGCCTTTCGGATGCCTTTGCCGACCTGCAGTGACCCTTGCACATCGCTGTTGCGCAAATGCCCCCGGGGGGTGAATGGGCCGCAGGCCAAGAGGGGGGCAGACGGCCCCCTGCCCTTCGGAGCGCCGCGTTGCAACCCGGTTCCGCCCGGCCTATATAGCCCCAACCCGAACGCTGCCGGAGGCTTTGCCCATGGTCTATCTGGATTTCGAAAAGCCGCTTGCCGACATCGAGGGCAAGGCCGAGGAACTTCGCGCCATGGCCCGCAAGGGCGACGGGGCCGTCGATCTGGAGAAAGAGGCCGGGGCGCTGGACCGCAAGTCCTCGGACCTGCTGCGCGATCTCTACAAGTCGCTGGATCCCTGGCGCAAGACGCAGGTGGCGCGCCATCCCGACCGCCCGCATTGCCGCGACTATGTCGAGGCGCTGTTCACCGAATACACCCCCCTTGCCGGCGACCGCGCCTTTGGCGACGACCATGCCGTGATGGGGGGGCTTGCGCGGTTCAACGACGCGCCCTGTGTCGTGATCGGGCATGAAAAGGGTAACGACACCCGCTCGCGCATCCACCACAATTTCGGCATGGCCCGCCCCGAAGGCTATCGCAAGGCCATCCGCCTGATGGACATGGCGCATCGCTTCAAGCTGCCGGTCATCACGCTGGTGGACACCCCGGGCGCCTATCCCGGCAAGGGCGCCGAGGAGCGCGGCCAGTCCGAGGCCATCGCCCGCTGCACCATGAAATGCCTTGAGATCGGCGTGCCGCTGGTCAGCGTCATCATCGGCGAGGGCGGGTCCGGCGGGGCCGTGGCCTTTGCCACCGCCAACCGCATCGCCATGCTGGAACACTCGATCTATTCGGTCATCTCGCCCGAGGGCTGCGCCTCGATCCTGTGGAAGGACGCCGAAAAGATGCGCGACGCCGCCGAGGCGCTGCGCCTGACCGCGCAGGACCTCAAGAAGCTGGGCGTGATCGACGGGATCATCGCGGAACCCTTGGGCGGTGCGCAGCGCGCCCCTCAGGAGGCGATCGCCGCCGTCGGCACCGAGATCGCCGCGATGCTGGCCGACCTGAAGGGCAAGAAGCCGGCCGACCTGATCAAGGACCGGCGGGCCAAGTTCCTGGCGATGGGATCCACGGCGCTGGCCGCCTGACCTTCACGATCCTGTGACCGATCGGCAACAGCCGCCCCATCACGGGCGGCTTCTTGCATGCGCCTGCTTGCCCGGTTCGATTTTCTCGGCCAGCCTGCAATCCTGCCCGACACCCTGCAGCGAAGGAGGGGCCTCATGATGACATCACGCGACGCCACCTTTGCCACCCGGGCCAGCCATCAGCGACGAAATCCCTCGTTCCTGACCGCCTGACCGGGCAGAACCCCACCGACGCCACGACCTGAACGACGACTGCCCGCACGGGCAGCCTGCCGTCACGGCTGCCTGCCTGTCAGGCCGCGCATCCGCATGGCGTCATGTCCCCACCTGCAGTCCGACCGCCCATGCTCGGCATGGCCCGTCTTCAGGAGAGAACCGATGATTGCAGACCTGAACCCGCAGTCCGCGCGCCTGCGCCCCGCCCTCCACCGCCTGATCGACCGTCATGGTGCGACGGCGGTTCTTTGGGCGCTGCTCCGCGCGCTGCTGATGCCACGCCGCAGGCGGCCGAGGCCGCCCGACCCCTATCACCTCAGCCCGCATATGCGGCGCGACATCGGCCTACCCCCGGCGGAGCCTCATGTCCCGCGCTACTATGACCTGAGATGACCGGCCTCAGGCGGCGCCCATGGCGTCGCCTGACTTGGGCAGCGCCAGGCCCGCCTCGGCCATCAAGCGATCGGAGCGGGTTTCGATCTCGGCCTCCAGCCGGGCCATGAAGCCTGCCGCCGGGACATCGGGCCCAAGCGCGGGCAGGAACTCCACCACGGCACGGCCGGGGCGGATGCCCCAGCCCTTGCGCGGCCAGAACATGCCGGTATTCACCGCCACCGGGACGACCGGCAGCCCGGTGGCCATGCGGATCGTCGACACACCCTGCTTGTAGGGCCTACGCTGCCCGGGCAGGGTCCGCGTCCCCTCGGGATAGATGATCAGCTGGCCCAGCCCGTCGCCCGCGATCCGCTGGTTGATCTGGCTCGAGATCGCGACCATCGCGTCGCGGCCCCTGGTCCGGTCGATCGGGATGCAGCCGACCTTCCACGCGTACCAGCCCATCACCGGCACGCGCATCACCTCGCGCTTCATGATGAAGGCCCGGCGCGGCACGGCATGGGCGATCACCAGGATGTCCCAAAAGCTCTGGTGCTTGGCCGCCACGATGCAGTCGGTCGTGGGCGGGGTGCCCCGCACCTCGCAGGTCAGGCCCAGGTGCAGCTTGGCAGCCCAGATCATGTAGCCGATCCAGCGCGTCGCCACCCGGTTCGCCCCGACCCGGCCGTGCCGGACGAGCAGGACGATCCCGGCAAGCCCCATCACCACCGTCGCCAGCGCCACATGCAGGTAATACAGCACATGCTGCACATGCTGCCAGGGCGTCAGGGGCCCCGGATGGGGATCGTCGCGGCGGCTCACCTGACGGCCCCCAGCATCTTCAGGGCCGCCCAACGGGTCGCGAAAAACCCGACGGCCGCGGCGATGAAGGGGATCGACAGCGGCATCAGCCAGTCCCAGCCCTGAAAGCCCAGGCCGGTCATAAACCCGCCCGCCGCGCTGGCGTCGGGCAACAGCGCGATGCCGGCCATGCCCAGCAGCGTTCCCACGGCCGAGCCGATAGCCGCACGGCGGGTAAAGCGGCGCACGAAGGCCGTGGCAATGGTCAGGTCGCGCGCCCCGATCAGGCGCAGCACGCGGATCACCTGGCCATTCGCCGCCAGCGCCGCCTTGGCGGCTAGCGTGATCATCGCCGCCGAGGCCGCCCCGATCAGCAGCAGCGAGACGATGCCCAGCATCCGCAGCCGGTTCGCGGCCGAAACCAGCGGCCGGCGCCATTCGGTGTGGTCGTCCAGCACCGCGCCGGGGGCCTCGGCCTCCAGGCGCAGGCGCAGGCCCTCGGGGTCGAAGGCCTCTCCGGTGACGGGCAGGTCGATCAGGGCGGGCACCGGCAGGGCATCCACCGGCATGTCCGGTCCGAACCAGGGCTCCAGCAGTTCGGCCAACTCGTCCTGCGGCAAAAGCCTGGGCTGACCCGCATCCGGGGTGGTCGACAGGATCTGCATCACCGACTGGACACGCGCCTCCTGCTGGCCCGCAGGGGCGCTGACGCGGACGGTCACGCTGCCGGCCAGTTCCGAGGACCAGCGGTCCGCCAGGCGCCCGGTCGCCAGGGCCAGCGCCAGGGCAAAGACCGCCAGAAAAGCCATGGCCCCGGCCGAGAACAGGGTCAGTTGCGCCGTGAAGCCGGTCGGCGGCACGATGCGGTCGCCCTTGCCGCCTTCGCCACCCGTCAGCCCCTGCCACAGCGATCCCAGGTTCAGCCCCCGCAGGTTCATCTCGCGCATGTTCCGACGCATCACAGGTCCGCCCCCGCCAGTTGCAGGCTGCCGCCCGAGATCCGCAGCACCCGCGCCGTCACCTGGGCCTTGGTGGCGCGGATCAGGTTCAGGTCATGGGTGGCGACCAGCACGGTCTTGCCCGACTTGTTCAGCTCGATCAGCAGCTGCATCAGCCGCATCGACATCTCCCAGTCCAGGTTGCCGGTCGGCTCGTCCGCGAGCACCAGGTCCGGCGACAGGATCACCGCCCGCGCCAGGGCCGCGCGCTGCCGTTCGCCCCCCGACAGCGAGGGCGGCAGCGCGCGCGAATGATGCGTCAGCTGCACCCAGCCCAGAAGATCGCGCAGCGCGTCCATGTCCACCGCCTCGCCGGCGACGGTCAGAGGCAGGGCGACGTTTTCAGCCAGGGGAACATGGTCCAGGAACTGGGGGTCCTGGTGGACCACGCCGACGCGACGGCGCAGGTCGGCGATCCCGTCGCGTGACAGGCCACGCATGTCCTGGCCAAAGGCGGTCATCTGTCCGGCGGTGGGCAGCAGGTCCGCATAGCACAGCCGCAGCAGCGTCGTCTTGCCCGAGCCGGAGGGGCCCGTCAGGAAATGGAACATGCCCGGCTGCAGGCTCAGCGTCATGCCCGACAGCAAATCGGGGCCCCCGTGGTAACCGAAACCGACATCCCGCATCTCGATCAAGCGCCACCTCTTTTCCGTTACGGCCCGTCTGACGCGGGTCCTGCACCCGGCGCGACTTGGAAGCCGGACCTGCGCTTGATAGAACAGCCCACAGACGATTGCGAGGGTGGCATGGCTGAAATTAGGTTGATCTGTCCAGGCTGCGGCGCCGAATACGTCCTGCCGCAGGAGGCCATCCCCCCCGCCGGACGCGAGGTCGAATGCAGCGCCTGCGAGCATGTCTGGCGGGCGCAGCGTCCGTCCACGGCGGCGGCTCCGCTGGACCTGGGGTCCTATACCCTTCCGCGCGAGGGCGGCCCCAGGGAAGGGCAGGAAAGCCCGGTGAGCCTGCCCCCGGCCAGCCGGCGCCTGTCGCCCGACGTCCTGGACATCCTGCGCGAGGAGGCCGATCACGAGCGGCGCCTGCGCGAGAGCGAGGCGGCGGGCATCCCTGCCCCCGTGGCCGACGAGGCCGATCAGACGCCGCCCCAAAATGACCAGCCCGCGTCCGAGGATGACAGCCTCTGGCCTGCCACCACGGTGATCCTTCCGGCGGGCGCGACCCGCGCGATCACCACGAACCCGGCCCCCCAGGCCCCCGCGGCAGAGGCCCTGGCGCCGCAACCCGCCACGCCGGCAGAGCGGCCGGTCATGCTGCCGCTGCGGCCCGCGCCGGGGCAGCAGCTGCGCCCCTCTGCCCCGATCGCGGCGCGGGTTGCGCTAGTGCCGGTTCCCGCTCCTGCGCCCTCACCGCCCCGGAGCGGCTATCGCTTGGGCTTTGGCCTGGCGGTGCTGGTCGCCGTGATCTGCCTGGCGCTCTATCTGCTGGCTCCACGCCTGCAGGTGGGTCCGCTGACCGAATGGCGCCAGAACGTGGACGACGCGCGGCTCTGGCTGGGCCAGCAGGTCCGGGGCCTGCGGGACTGAGCCTCAGAACCGGTCCAGAAGGCGGCCCAGATAGTCGCGCTCGTCCTGGGGGCGGCCGCGTTCGCCGCTGCGGCGGCGGATCTCGTCCAGCAGGTCGCGGGCGCGGCGCGCCGGGTCCAGTCTCTCGGCCAGGGGATCGCCGCTGGTGATGACATTGCCGTTGCCTGGCCGCTGCCGGCCAAGCGGATCAAGAACCGGCCGGCCGTCAAAGGGCATCTGGCTCTGCCCCTGCGCGCTGTCGCCTGGCTGGCCGCCAGGCTGCTGGCCCTCCTGGCCTTCCTGTCCCTGTTCGCCCTGCTGCCCTTGCTGACCCTGCTGCGCCAGCATGTCGCCCAAGGCGCGCATGCCGTTCCGCATCGCCTCGATCGCATCGGCCTGGTTCTGCAGCGCCTGGCCGCTGTCGCCTTCGCGCAGCGCGCGCTCGGCCTCCTCCATGGCGCGGCCGGCCTCGTCCAGCTGACGCCGCGCCTCGTCGCCCTGGGCCGAGCCCTGCCCGGGCATCAGCCCCTGCTGCTGGCCCAGCTCCTCGCGCAGCGCCTGCTGGCGGTCGGCCAGGCTTTCGCCGCCCTCCTCACCCTCGCCTTCGCCCGGCTGCTGGCCCTGTCCGAACTGGCGCTGCATGTCGCGGAAGGCCTCGTCCGACAGGCGCTGCTGCTCGCGCAGCGTGTCGGCCAGGCGGTTCATCGGCTGGTCGCCCTGCGGCCCGTCCTGGCCCTCCCCCTGGCCCTGCTGCTGCTGGACCTGCAGGTTCTCCATCATGCGGTTGAACTGCTCCAGCAGCTCCTGGGCCTCGGCCATGCGGCCCTCGTTCATCAGGCGCTGGATCTCGTCCATCATCTGCTGGATCTGGTCGCCGGTGATCTGCTGGCCCTCCTGGCCACGGTCGGGGCTGTCGGCCCGGTCCTGGCCCTCGCTCTGCTCGGCCAGCATCTGCGTATAGGCGTCGGTCGCCTCGCGCAGCTCGTCCATCAGGCGCTGGATCTCGTCGGGTGAGGCGCCGTTCCTGATGGCCTCGGACAGCTTTTCCTGCGCCTGCTTCATCCGCTCCAGCGCATCGGCCAGTCCGCCGTCCTCCAGCTGCACCGCCGCCGCCCAAAGCGCCTCGGCCAGCCGGTCGCGGGCCTCGGGCGTAAAGCCCTGGCCCTCCAACAGGCGGACGGCGCCGCGCAACTCGGCATAAAGATCTTCCTCGACGAAACCTTCGGGCTGCCAAGTGACGGCGCGCAGGATCTCGGCGCTGCGGCCGGCATTGGCGCGCGACCACAGCAGGTCGCGGCGCAGCTCGATCAGGGCCGCCGCCAGCGGATTGAAGAAGCGCCGCCCCGGCAGCTCCACCGCCATCGGCTCGGACTGCCCCACCTGCGCGATCCCGTCCAGCGCGCGCAGCGTCACGCGCACCGGCAGGTTCGCCCAAGGGTGCCGCGACAGGTCCTCGACCAGCTGCCCCTGGATCCTCTGCCGGTCACCGCGCGGCAAGGTCAGCGCCAGGTCGATGTCCGGGCGCGGTTCGGGTGCGACGGTCAGGCCAAAACGGCGCTCCACGGCAGGCAGGTTCAGCTGGATCAGCGCCTGCGCCTCGGCCAGGCCGTGGTCGTCGCTGGCCACGTAATCCTGAATCATCCGACCGTCGGCGCGTCGGACCGGCGCCGCGCCGGCCTGGATGACAGGGGCGGCATCGGGCAGGACCGTCACGTCGAAACGCCGGTCGGCTACCTCGATCACCCCCGACTGTTCGGCCCGAAAGCCGGGGGCGGTCGCGTCACCGCCTTGGTCCGCGGGACCGATGTCCTGGTCGACCGCGACATCGCCTCCATAGATTCGAAAGCTGATAGCGGTCCCCTTGGGCAGGGTCAGTGCCTCGCCTTCGGCCAGGGCATTCAGATAGATCGTCGGGCGGCGGGTATAGGCGGGCGGTTCGGCCCAGCCCTCCCAGGCCGGCCCGCCGGGCGCGACCGGCCCCGTTACGGGCGCGGTCATCGTGGCCGCGATGGCAGAGATCCCCTGCCCCATCTGCCCGGCGCCGCCAAAGATCAGCGCCATTGCCAAGGCCAGCGCCCCTGCCAGCCGCAGGGCATAGGGGTCGCGCCGCGCCAGGTCCGCGTCGGGCCGCACGGCCCGGGCCGCCAGCGCCGCCGCCTGCATCTGCGCCAGATGTGCCTGCCACAGCGCGCCCTCTCCGCCGATGGCGGGGCGGTCGGACAGCGCGCTCAGCGGGCGGCCCGGCAAGGTGCGGTCAAGACGGTCCAGCGCCTCGGCCGGGCGGACGCGGCGAAAGCGCAGGCCCCCCAGGATGGCAGCCGCCACCACCGCCAGCAGCCACAGCCCGGCCAGCCACGGCAGGACCGGCGCCGGCAGAACGGCCACCAGCCCCAGGGCCAGCGCGGCAAAGCCGCAGGCCAGAAGCGTGGCCAAGGGCCAGAAGGCCCGCGCGCCCCGTTCCCAAGCCATGCCCCACCGGGTCAGGCGCAGGGCCCGGGCGACGGGGCCGGAAGCGGTCGGCGAAAAATCGTCAGATGTCCGGGGGCTGACGGCCCCCGGCCTGTCGGTCAGATCCTGACGCCCGATCAAAGCCATGGCGGGATGCTATCCCGGGCCAGCATTTCCTCAAACGTCGGTCGCGCCCGGATGACGGCGAAGTGATCGCCCTGCACCAGCACTTCGGGGACCAGCGGCCGCGAGTTGTATTCCGAGGCCATCACCGCCCCATAGGCCCCGGCCGAACGAAAGGCGATCAGTCCGCCCGCCTCCATCTGCGGCAGCTGCGCGGCCTTCTGGAAGGTGTCGCCCGATTCGCAGACCGGTCCCACGACGTCATAGGGATGGACCGCCGCCCCCAAGCCCGGCTCGATCACCGGCACGATGTCGTGATGCGCGCCGTACATGGCCGGGCGCAGCAGGTCGTTCATCGCCGCGTCCACGATCAGGAAGTCGCGGTCCTCGCCCTGCTTGACATAGATGACCTCGGCCAGCAGCACGCCGGCATTGCCGACGATGTTGCGCCCCGGCTCGATTTCGATCTCGCAGCCCAAATGGCCGACGGCCTCGCGGATCACCTGGCCGTATTCGATGGGCAGCGGCGGCGCGTTGTTGTCGCGGCGATAGGGGATGCCCAGCCCGCCGCCCAAGTCCAGCCGCGTGATCTGGTGCCCCTCGGCCCGCAGCGCCTGCGTCAGGTCGGCCACCTTGGCATAGGCGGCCCGGAAGGGCGCAAGGTCGGTCAGCTGGCTGCCGATATGGACGTCCACGCCCACGACCTTCAGGCCCGGCAGGCGGGCGGCCTCGGCATAGACCTCGATGGCGCGGGAGATGGGGATGCCGAACTTGTTCTCGGACTTGCCGGTGGCGATCTTCTCATGCGTCTTGGCGTCCACGTCCGGGTTCACGCGGATGGCCACGGGCACCGTCGCGCCCATGCTGGCGGCCAGCTGCGACAGGGCCCGCATCTCGGGCTCGCTCTCGATGTTGAACTGGCGGATACCGCCCTCGATCGCCAGGCGCATCTCGGCCCGGGTCTTGCCGACGCCGGAAAAGACGATCCGCTCGCCCGGCACGCCGGCGGCCCTGGCGCGGCGGTATTCCCCGGCCGAGACCACGTCCATGCCCGCGCCCAGGTCGCCCATCAGCTTCAACACGGCCAGGTTGCTGTTCGACTTGACCGCAAAGCAGACCAGGTGGTCGCACCAGTCCAGCGCCTGGCGGAACAGGCCGAAATGCCTCGTCAGCGTGGCCGCGGAATAGACATAGACCGGCGTGCCGACCTGGGCCGCGATGCAGGACAGCGGCACATCCTCGGCGTGCAGGGCGCCGTTCTTGTACAGGAAGTGATCCATCTAGAGCCGGGCCGACACGCCGATGCGCGCGTCACCGCCGACCGAAACGCCCATCTGCTGCTGCAGCGGCTTTTCGACGGGCCGCTTGGGGGCGCCGTCGACGCCGCAGGCGGCCAATACCAGAACGGGGGCCAGAACGGCCAAGAGGGACAGACGGATCATGCCAGTTTCTCCTTCCAGCGGGCGATCTGCGCGCGCACCTGCGCAGGGGCGGTGCCGCCATAGCTTTGGCGCGAGGCGACGGAATTGTGCACGCCCAGCACATTGAACACATCCTGCGTGATCTGGCCATGCACCGATTGCATGTCGGCCAGGGTCAGGTCGGGCAGATCGACACCCCGCCCCTCGGCCATGGCCACCAGCGATCCGGTGACGTGATGGGCGTCGCGGAAGGGCAGGCCCAGTTCGCGCACCAGCCAGTCGGCCAGGTCGGTCGCGGTGGAAAATCCGGTGCTGGCCGCGGCCTCCAGCCGGTCGCGGTTGGCGGTCAGGTCCGACAGCATTCCCGACATTGCGGCCAAGGCCAGCATCAGGCTGTCGGCCGCGTCAAAGACCTGCTCCTTGTCCTCCTGCATGTCCTTGGAATAGGCCAAGGGCAGGCCCTTCATCACCGTGAACAGCGCAACGGTCGCCCCCAGGATGCGCCCGATCTTGGCGCGGATCAGTTCGGCTGCGTCGGGGTTGCGCTTTTGCGGCATGATCGACGATCCGGTGGACCACTTGTCCGACATCGACACGAAACGGAAGTGGGCCGAGGACCAGATTACCAGCTCTTCGGCCAGGCGCGACAGGTGGACGGCGCAGATGCTGGCGGCCGCCAAGAATTCCAGCGCAAAGTCGCGGTCGCTGACCGCATCCAGGCTGTTGGCCATGGGGCGGTCGAAATCCAGCGCGGCGGCGGTCATGTCGCGGTCGATGGGATAGCCCGTCCCGGCCAGCGCGGCCGCCCCCAGGGGCGATTCGTTCATCCGATTGCGGGCATCCTGGAACCGCGACAGGTCGCGGCCGAACATCTCCACATAGGCCATCATGTGGTGGCCCCAGGTAACCGGCTGCGCGGTCTGCAGGTGGGTAAAGCCCGGCATGACCCAATCCGCCCCCGCCTCGGCCTGCGACAAAGCCGCGCGGATCAGTGCCGTCAGCCCCTGGATGGCCGCGTCGCACTGGTCGCGCACCCACAGCCGGAAATCGGTCGCCACCTGGTCGTTCCTGGATCTTCCCGTGTGCAGGCGGCCTGCGGGCTCTCCAATCACCTCCTTCAGGCGGGCCTCCACGTTCATGTGGATGTCCTCCAGCGCGGTGCGGAAGGGGAAATCGCCGGCCTCGATCTCTGACAAGACGGTGAGCAGGCCTTCCCCGATGGCCTTTGCGTCGTTATCGCTGATGATGCCTTGTGCGGCCAGCATCGCCGCATGGGCCCGGCTGCCCCGGATATCCTGGGCGTAGAGCCGCCGGTCGAACCCGATCGAGGCGTTGATCGCCTCCATGATCGCGTCGGGACCCGCGGCGAAGCGCCCGCCCCACATGCTGTTGGCGGCGTCTTTGCTGTCGGGCCGGTCGGTCATCTGTCAGTCCCTCGGAGGTCACATGCTGCGTTCCGCCCTGCTTTATACGGCCCTTGTTTTCGGTGCAAACACCGCCTTCGCCGCAGGCCCCGACTGGCAGGCCGCGCGCGACGGCGGCTTGGCCAAGCTGGTCGTGGCCGAGGAACCGGTCCCGGTCAGCACGACCGAATTCACCGACCCACAGGGCGGCACGCACAGCCTGGCCGACTGTCAGGGCAAGGTCGTGGCGCTGAATTTCTGGGCCACCTGGTGCGCCCCCTGCCGCGAGGAGATGCCCGCGCTGGATCGGTTGCAGGCCGAACTGGGCGGAGAGGATTTCCAGGTCGTCACCATCGCCACGGGCCGCAATGCCCCCGACCGCATCGAGGCCTTCTTCGACGAGGTGGGGGTGACGAACCTGCCCATCCTGCTGGACCCGCGCCAGAAGGTCGCGCGCGACATGGGCGTTCTGGGCCTGCCCGTGACGGTCCTGATCGACCGCGAAGGCCGCGAGGTGGCGCGCTATCTGGGCGATGCGGAATGGGATTCGGAGGCCGCCAAGACGCTGATCACGCAACTGACGGCGGATGAGGGCGGCAGAAATTAACCCTGAGTTGCGAAACCGCTGACGATTCACCGCAGATTAGGTCATCATGGGCAGACTTCAAGCAGACCCGAGAAGATGAGGCCGCCGTGAGCGACAGAATCATGGAAAACAGTTCGCCACTGGAAGATGCGATCCGCCACCAGGACCGGATCACGCTGAGCGCCGTGTCCCACGCGGTCGAAAAGGCCAGCGCGGTGCTGGCATTCCAGCCGATCGTGCAGTCGCAGCGCACCAAGGCACCGGCCTTCTACGAAGGGTTGATCCGCATCATCGACGACAGCGGCCGGCTGGTGCCGCTGCGCGATTTCATGCCCCAAGCCGAAACAACCGAACTGGGCCGCAAGATCGACTGCCTGTCCCTGTCGCTCGGGCTGCAGACCCTGGCCGAGGATCCGGCCCTGCGCCTGTCGATCAACATGTCGGCGCGCTCAATCCTCTATCCCGACTGGATCGGCACCTTGCGCCGGGGCATCTCGGACGACCCGATGCTGGGAGAGCGGCTGATCCTCGAGATCACCGAAAGCTCGGCCATGGGCATGCCCAACGAGGTGCAGGCCTTCATGGCCGAGGTTCAGGGCTATGGCATCAGCCTGGCGCTGGACGATTTCGGCGCGGGCTATACCTCGTTCCGCTACCTGCGGGATTTCTGCTTCGACATGATCAAGATCGACGGGCAGTTCATCCGCCAGATCGCCGCCAACCCCGACAACCAGGTGCTGACCCGGGCGCTGCAGTCGATCGCCCATCATTTCGACATGTTCACCGTAGCCGAATCCGTCGAGACGGCCGAGGATGCAAGCTTCCTGATCGACATCGGCATCGACTGCCTGCAGGGTTATTATTTCGGCGCCCCGACCATCGCGCCGCCGTGGAAAAGCCCTCCCTCGCTGGCGACGCGCTGACGGGCGAGCGCGGGGCGCGCAGACAAAAGGTTCCCGGCATCATACGAAAGTCCGGGCCATGCGCTTGACGTTACGTCGCGAAAAAGCATCCTGAACCGGATTCGCCGGCCTGTCCGGCAGTGATGGGAAGGAGCCCGCCATGTCCAAAGCCGTTATCGTTTCTGCCGCCCGTACGCCGGTAGGCAGTTTTATGGGGTCGTTTGCCAACGTCCCGGCGCATGATCTGGGGGCAGCGGTCCTGAAAGAGGTCGTCGCGCGCGCCGGGGTCGATCCGGCCGAGGTCAGCGAGACGATCCTGGGCCAGGTCCTGACCGCAGCCCAGGGGCAGAACCCGGCCCGCCAGGCACATATCAAGGCCGGCCTTCCGCAGGAGGCGGCGGCCTGGGGCCTCAACCAGGTCTGCGGGTCCGGCCTGCGCGCCGTGGCGCTGGCCGCGCAGCAGGTGATCCTGGGCGACGCGCGCATCGTGCTGGCGGGGGGCCAGGAAAGCATGTCGCTGTCCGCCCATGCGGCCTATCTGCGCGCCGGCCAGAAGATGGGCGACCTGCAGATGATCGACACGATGATCCGCGACGGGCTTTGGGACGCCTTCAACAACTATCACATGGGCCAGACCGCCGAGAACGTGGCCGAGAAGTGGCAGATCAACCGCGACCAGCAGGACGAATTCGCGCTGGCCTCGCAGAACAAGGCCGAAGCGGCGCAGAAGGAAGGCCGCTTCGACGACGAGATCGTGGGCTACACCGTCAAGGGCCGCAAGGGCGACACGGTAGTGGACAAGGATGAATACATCCGCCACGGCGCCACCATCGACGCGATGCAGAAACTGCGCCCGGCATTCGCCAAGGACGGTTCGGTGACGGCGGCGAACGCCTCAGGCCTCAACGACGGCGCGGCCGCCGTGATGGTCATGTCCGAGGAGGAGGCCAACCGCCGCGGCCTGACGCCCCTGGCGCGCATCGCCTCCCATGCCACGGCGGGCCTTGATCCGGCGATCATGGGCACGGGTCCGATCCCGGCCAGCCGCAAGGCGCTGGAAAAGGCCGGCTGGTCCGTAAGCGACCTGGATCTGGTCGAGGCGAACGAGGCTTTCGCCGCCCAGGCCTGCGCCGTGAACAAGGACATGGGCTGGGATCCGTCCATTGTGAACGTCAATGGCGGCGCCATTGCCATCGGTCACCCGATCGGCGCCTCGGGCGCTCGCATCCTGAACACGCTGCTGTTCGAGATGCAGCGCCGCGATGCCAAGAAGGGTCTGGCCACGCTCTGCATCGGTGGCGGCATGGGCGTTGCCATGTGCCTGGAGCGCTGACCAGATCGCAGAACCGGCGCGCAATTATCTTGCGCGCCGCTGACTATTCTTGTTAGCAGATTACGATCACATGGAACGAAGGGGGGATTTATGTCCAAAGTCGCACTGGTCACAGGGGGTTCGCGCGGAATCGGCGCCGCCATTTCGCGGACTCTGAAGGATGCGGGCTATACCGTGGCCGCCAACTATGCCGGCAATGACGATGCCGCCAAGGCCTTCACCGAAGAGACGGGCATCAAGACCTACAAGTGGTCGGTGGCCGATTACGACGCCTGCGCCGAAGGCGTGAAGCAGGTCGAGGCTGACCTGGGGCCGATCGCCGTGCTGGTCAACAATGCCGGCATCACCCGCGACGCGATGTTCCACAAGATGACGCCGCAGCAGTGGAAAGAGGTCATCGACACCAACCTGAGCGGGTTGTTCAACATGACGCATCCGGTCTGGTCGGGCATGCGCGACCGCAAGTTCGGCCGCGTCGTCAACATCAGCTCGATCAACGGGCAGAAAGGTCAGGCGGGTCAGGCGAACTATTCCGCGGCCAAGGCGGGCGACCTGGGCTTTACCAAGGCGCTGGCACAGGAAGGCGCCCGCGCCGGCATCACCGTCAACGCCATCTGCCCCGGCTATATCGGGACCGAGATGGTGCGCGCCATTGATGAAAAGGTCTTGAACGAGCGGATCATCCCGCAGATCCCCGTCGGCCGCCTGGGCGAACCCGAGGAGATCGCGCGTGCGGTGGTCTTCCTGGCCGCCGACGATGCCGGCTTCATCACCGGCGCGACGATCAGCGCGAATGGCGGTCAGTACTTCGTCTGACGCTGACCGAAACGAAAGCGGCCCGCGCATCTGGCGCGGGCCCTTTTCATGAAAACGTCACTGTTCAACGGCTCAGTGGGCAAGGCGGGTGATCTGTTCCTTCAGGCGAAGCTTTTCGCGCTTCATCGCGGCAATCTCGATATCGTTGGTGCCGGGACTTTTCTGTGCCCTTTCAACGGCGGCAGAGAGGTTCTGGTGTTTCTTGCGAAGCTCCTCGACATGGGAAGCAACCGACATCGCGTTCTCCTCTGGGTTTAGTGTCGAACAACCTCACTCCAGCACAGGTCATTGATTCTGTCACGCGGCTTTCGCAATTCCCAGGTCGATCGGCGCGCCGTTGCGCAAGACGGCGGCAGCGGCCTCCGTCAGGTCCTCGCCGTCCTTGTCGTGGCGCGGCGCCGCATGGGTCACGAAGGGCGCCAGAAGCCGCAGGGGCGTGGCTGCCCCCTTGCGGGCCGTGACCAGGACGCGCCCCGCCGGCTGGCCCTGCCGGCCGGCAATCGGCAGGATGGTGACCGCCCCCGCCCGGCCCGCCAGCGTGCTGATGACGCCGTCCAGGCGGTCAGCCCGCTGGATCAGCGTCAGCCAGCCTCCGGGACGCAGCCGTCGAAGGCCCGCGTCGATCCACAGCGCCAGAGGCGTCTCCTCGCGCCGCGCCTCGGCCCGGCCCGCGTCTGGGGCGGGCGTGCCGCCCAGGAAATAGGGCGGGTTCATCAGCACGTGATCAAAGCTCATCGCCCGCAGGTCGGACGGAGGCGCCGCCAGGTCGCCGGTCCGCACCGTCATGGGGATGTCGTTCGCGGCCGCGTTGGCCCGGGCCAGGTCGGCATAATCCGCCTGCCGTTCCAGCCCGGTGATGGCAAGGCCCCGCACCCGCCAGCCCAGGCAGAGACTGGCGACGCCGACGCCGCAGCCCAGTTCCAGCACCGTCTGGCCGGGCTGCGCGGGACAAGCCGCCCCCAGCATCACCGCGTCGGCACCGGCCCGATAGCCGCGCAGGGGCTGGACGATCCGCAGGCGGCCGTCCAGGAAACCGTCCTGCCGGATCTCAGTCATCCAGCCCGGCATCGCGCAGGATGGCCCGGGCCACGAAGGCGTCCCGGTCGGCCACCATCAGCCGCTGCGGCAGGATCCCGATCGAGCCTTCCAGGACGCTCATGTGCTGGTCCATCTGGAAGGTGACGATGCCCTCGGCCTCCAAGAGGCTGGTGGCGGCCGACATGCGCACGGGATCGTTGCTGCGGAAAAGCTCTTTCATGCCCGCGACGTTAAGGGGCGGTTGCGCATTTGTCGATGCCGTGGCAATGCGTGGGCGCAGACACGGGGTATGGCATGACTGTGCAGGAAAACGTCCGCAAACCGCTGGATCGGCTGTCCGAAGCCTTGGCCGCCGAGATGCAGGCGGTGAACACGCTGATCCGCGATCGCATGGCCAGCCGGCATGCGCCGCGCATCCCCGAGGTCACCGCCCACCTGATCGAGGCCGGGGGCAAGCGGCTGCGCCCGATGCTGACGCTGGCCGCGGCCCGGATGCTGGATTACCCCGGACCCTATCATGTCCACCTGGCCGCAACGGTCGAATTCATCCACACCGCGACGCTGCTGCATGACGATGTCGTGGATGAAAGCCGCCAGCGGCGCGGCCGGCCGACAGCGAACCTTTTGTGGGACAACAAGTCCAGCGTGCTGGTCGGCGACTACCTGTTTGCCCGCAGCTTCCAGCTGATGGTCGAGCCCGGCAACATGCGCACGCTGGAGATCCTGGCCAATGCCAGCGCCACCATCGCCGAGGGCGAGGTGCTGCAGCTGACCGCCGCGCAGGACCTGGCGACGGATGAAGCCGTCTACCTTCAGGTGGTTCGCGGAAAGACCGCGGCGCTCTTCTCGGCCGCGACCGAGGTGGGAGGCGTCATCGCCGGGGCGCCCGACAACCAGGTGCAGGCGCTGTTCGACTATGGCGACGCGCTTGGGATCGCCTTCCAGATCGTCGACGACCTGCTGGACTACGGCGGGGCGACCGAGACGATCGGCAAGAATGTCGGCGACGATTTCCGCGAACGCAAGCTGACCCTGCCGGTCATCAAGGCGGTCGCCAGGGCCGATGCGGATGAGCGCGCCTTCTGGTCGCGCACCATCGAGGCCGGCGAGCAGCGCGAGGGCGACCTGGACCATGCGCTGGCGCTGCTGGCAAGGCATGGCGCGATGGAGGCGGCGCGGCGCGATGCGCTGGACTGGGCCACGCGTGCCAAGGCCGCGTTGCAGATCCTGCCGCCGCATCCGATCCGCGACATGCTGTCCGACCTGGCCGATTTCGTCGTCAGCCGCGTCGCCTGAGACCTCCCTCACCCGCCGTCAGCGCATCGTGCACCGGCTGTGCACCGATCGAGCACAGCGATGATCCCGCATGATTTTCCGTTCCGCAAACGGAAGGGGCGAGCCGCTTGCGCGACCCGCCCCCTCTCCGGGAAGAGACCTTGGATGGCTTACTTGGCCTGCACGAAATCGGGATAGGCCTCCATGCCCATCTCGGAAATGTCGAGGCCGTTGATCTCGGCTTCCTTGCTGACGCGGATGCCCATCGTCGCCTTGAGGATCGACCAGACGACGAAGCTGACGATAAAGACGAAGGCGCCGATGGCGGCGATGCCGATGACCTGCGTCACGAAGCTGGTGTCGGGATTGGTGACCGGGACGACCAGCGTGCCCCAGATGCCCGCGACTAGGTGGACCGGGATGGCGCCCACGACATCGTCGATCTTCATGCGGTCCAGCATCGGGACGACCAGGCAGGCGATGGCGCCGCCGATGCCGCCGATCAGGACAGAGGCGAAGATCGAGGGGGTCAGCGGTTCGGCCGTGATCGAGACGAGGCCGGCCAGCGCGCCGTTCAGCACCATGGTCAGGTCGATCTTGCCATAGACCAGCTGCGTGACCAGGATCGCCGCCACGACGCCGCCCGAGGCCGCCATGTTGGTGTTGACCATGATCCGGCTGACATCGGCCGCGTCATTGATCGTGCCGAGCGCCAGCTGCGAGCCGCCGTTGAAGCCGAACCAGCCCATCCACAGGATGAAGGTGCCAAGCGTCGCCAGCGCCAGGTTCGAGCCGGGCATCGGCTGCATCCGGCCATCGGGACGGAACTTGCCACTGCGGGGGCCGAGGACGATGACGCCGGCCAGGGCCGCGAAGCCGCCGGCGGCATGAACAAGGGTCGAGCCCGCGAAATCGGCAAAGCCCAGTCCCGACAGCCAACCGCCGCCCCACTGCCAGCTGGCCTCGATCGGATAGATCACGGCGGTCAGGACGATGGTGAAGAACAGGAAGGGCCACAGCTTGACCCGTTCGGCCAGGGTACCCGACACAATCGAGGCGGTGGTGGCGCAGAACATCAACTGAAAGAAGAAGTCCGAGCCGACCGAATAGTCGTCGCCCGCCCCCGCGCTGCCGACGGCATCGAGGCTGGCAAAGCTGAACAGCTCGCCCATCCAGCCGTCGACCACCCATTCGCCCGGATACATCAGCTTGTAGCCCAGGAGCCAGTACATGATGCCCGCGATCGCAAACAGCGAGATGTTCTTGAACAGCTGGGTCGTCACGTTCCGGGACCGCACCAGCCCCGCCTCCAGCATGGCAAAGCCCGCGGCCATCCACATCACCAGGAAGCCGCCGATCAGGAACAGGAGCGTGTTGAAGATGTAGGCGACATCCGCGCCGACGGCGGCAGCCGCCTCCGCGGGCGCCGCGGCCTCTTGCGCGGCGGCCGGCAGGGCTGCCAGCGCCGCAAGCGTCGCGATGAGCGGGAGGGTCTTGGTCATGTCATTAAACCTCGCTTCGTGCCACAGCCGCCGGACCGGCCGTTGTCGCCCCCTTCATCTGCAATTCGCACCGCCGGGCAAAGCCGCGCCGCCACTGACGCACTGCCGAAACAGGAACTGCCCGTTTTGCGGGCGGATTCGCAGGCCTCTGCGCCGGTTTCGGGCAGGTGCCGTCTGCAGGCGCACGCGAACTGCCCCGCTGCTGTGCAACCTGCGCAATCGCCCGCCATGCCGGCCCTTGCCGATGGGCGGCCGGCCGCCCATCACGGATTGGTCACCCCAATTCCCCTGCGCCGAAACTTGCTGTAGGGTTGCCGCAATTCTGGCCGGGCCAACCGGCATGGCAGTCACGCAGGCATCCTTCGCATGAAACGACCCACCGGCACCCCGACCCGCACGGGCAAGAGCCCCGTTGCAGACAAGCGCAGTCCCGCGGCGCCGCCCGAAGGGGGCAAGCCGCGCAAGGTCAAGCGCCATCCCCGGCCGCGCCGCGGTGGCATCCTGGGCTGGATCGCCGGGCTGGTCACGCTGGTCTGGCGGATCATCTGGGGCTCGATCTGGCGGCTGGCCATGGTCGTGGCGCTGATCATCGGCGCGGCCTCGGCCTATTTCTACGTGGGCCTGCCCGAGGCGCAGGCGCTGTTCGACGGCCGCGCACGCGGCAGCGTCACCATGCTGGACCGCGACGGGCGCGTCTTTGCCTGGCGGGGCGAGACCTATGGCGCGGTCGACAGTGACCAGATCGCCCCGGTCCTGCGCGAAGCGGTGATCTCGGCCGAGGACCGGCGCTTTTTCCGGCATTTCGGCGTCAGCCCGCGCGGCATCGCCAGCGCCATCCGCATCAACCTGGCCGAGGGCCGCGGCCCGCTGGAAGGGAACGGCGGCTCGACCATCACCCAGCAGGTGGCCAAGCTGCTGTGCCTGGGCGAGACCTTCGATCCCCGGCGCTTTGCCAACGAGGCCGAGTTCGAGGCCGATTGCCGGTCGGGCGGCGTCTGGCGCAAGATCAAGGAGATCCCCTTCGCCTTCGCCATGGAGGCGAAGTACAGCAAGGACGAGATCCTCAGCATCTACATGAACCGGTCCTATCTGGGCGGGGGCGCCCGCGGCTTCGAGGCCGCGAGCCAGGTCTATTTCAACAAGCCGGCCAGCCAGGTGAACACCTCGGAGGCGGCGATGCTGGCGGGCCTCTTGCCGGCACCCAGCCGCTATGCCCCGACGGCCAGCCTGGAGCGGGCGCAGAACCGCGCCAGCGTGGTTCTGGGCCTGATGGCGCAGGAAGGTTACCTGACCGAGGCGGAACTGGCCCAGGCCCGGGCCAACCCCGCGACGCTGTCCAAGGCGGCCAGCGCGCGGGCGGGCGGCTATTTCGCCGACTGGCTGATGGAATCGGGGCCGGGCTTTCTGACCAGCGAGACGACCGAGGACGTCACCATCACCACCACCTTCGACCAGCGCATCCAGCGCGCCGCCGAACGGGCGCTGCAGCGGATCTTCGACGAGAAGGTCAAGGACGGCTCCGCCTCCGAGGCGGCGGTGGTGGTCATGTCGGCCGACGGCGCCGTGCGCGCCATGATCGGCGGGCGCGACACCCGCGTCAGCGGCGTGTTCAACCGCGCCACCCAGGCCAAGCGCCAGACCGGCTCCAGCTTCAAGCCCTTTGTCTATGCGGCGGCGCTGGAGGCGGGTTATTCGCCCGCGGACCGGATCGAGGACGGGCCGCTGACCATCCGCATCCCCGGCGGGCGCAACTGGTCGCCGCAGAACTATACCCGCAACTATCGCGGCATGGTCACGCTGACGCAGTCGCTGGCGCAGTCGTTGAACACGTCGACCATCCGACTGCAGGAGGCGGTGGGCCGTGACGCGGTGATCCGGGTCGCGCGCGATTTCGGCATCGTCAGCAACCTGACGACCAGCCCTTCCCTGGGCCTGGGCGCCTCCGAGGCGACGCTGCTGGAACTGACTGGCGCCTATGCGGGCATCCGCAACGGCGGCACCTCGGTCGCGCCCTATGGCGTGGTCGAGGTCAGCGTGCAGGGCGACGACCGCCCGCTGATGGGCCAGACCGGCGGCTTTGGCCAGCGGGTGATCAGCCAGCGCGCGGCGGGCCAGCTGATCTACATGATGCAGAAGGTGATCCAGGAGGGGACCGGAACCCGCGCCAAGCTGGGATCGCGCCCGGTGGCGGGCAAGACCGGCACCACCAGCAGCTATCGCGATGCCTGGTTCGTGGGCTTTACCGAGCAATACGTGACCGGCGTCTGGATGGGCTATGACGACAACACGCCGCTGTCGGGCGTCACGGGCGGCGGATTGCCGGCCGAGATCTGGCAGGCGGTCATGTCCGAGATCCACGATGGCCTGCCCGAACTGGCGCTGTCGACCGTCTCGCCCGATGGCAGCGGGATCATCATGTCCTCGGGCGATTCGACGCCGCGCGTGGTGACCAGCGGCTCGGCCGACGATCCGCTGGCAGCGGCGCTGGCGGGAGTGATGAACACGGTCGAGGCCGAGCGCACCGGCCGCGTCGTCACCGCACCCACCGAGGTGACCGGCGCGCCGGCGACGCCGGGCAGCAGCACGGAGGCCTCGTCGGACGATGCGCTGAGCCGGGCGCTGAACGGGATCCTGGGCGGAAACTGAAGAAAGGCCCCTGCCCGCAAGAACAGCAACCGCCTGGTCCGCGCCGGGCGGTTTTTTCATGCCGACGAAGATCATGGACGCGAACATGACTGCGCCCGCCCCCCGGCCGGGGGCGGGCGACAGTCGCAGGCCCTGCGGGGTCAGCCCGCCTGTTGCAGGTCGGCGGTCAGCGCGGCCAGATCGCCCTGACGGCGGGCCAGCATGGCGCCGATCTCGGCCCGTTCACTGGCCAGCATGTTCACGCCCTCGATGATGATGTTGAAATAGAGGTCGCGGCCCGAGCGGTCCGAGACATGCCATTCGACTTCCATCGGCGCGCGTCCGTTCAGATAGGCGACCGAGGTCACGGCAAAGAAGCTCTTCAGCGGCCGCGCACCCGTCACCTCGATCCGCGAGCCGATGAATTCGTGGAACCGCTTGCCGTACTTGCGCCCGATATAGCCCTGGAAGGCCTGCTTGTAGGCGGCGAATTCGGCCGCGCCGGCCTGGCGCGCCGCAGGCCCGAGTGCCGATCGCGCGATCACGTCCACATCTGCGTAGCGGGCAAAGATCGCCTCAAAGTCCTGGTACATCCGGGCCGGGGGCTGGCCCGAGTTGATCACCTGGTAGACCTCGCCCAGGGAGCGGTCGATCAGCGCATGGGCCCCGTTGGCATCCAGCGCGTGAGCCGGCCGCCAGGGCAGGAGGACGGCGATGCCGGCGCAGGCCAACAGGCCCAGGACGCCGCGCCGGTCAATCGGTGTAGGGGTCGATCGCGTCATCGTCATAGGGGTCGTATTCGGCACGCTCTTCTCCCAGTTCGTGGCGGCGGTTCATCAGCCAGATGAGCCGCGTCTGCGCGTAGCTATCCGCACTTCCCTGCAGAATGCCATCCACGGTGTCCGAGAAGCGGGCGCGATCACCGGCTTTTGAGGCGACGCGCAGGGCAAAAACCGCAGCCGCGTCCCGACCGTCCAGCAGGTGATAGAGCGGGTCGATCAGCAGGTCGACCACACGACCGGCCGCATCCCGCTGTGTCGAGGGGCCCAGCAGCGGCAGTTCCAGATAGGCGCCTTCGGGGACCCCCCAGACCGCCAGGGTCTGGCCGAAGTCGGTGTCGCGCTCGGTCACGCCGAAACTGTCCGCGGCGGGGTCGAAGAGGCCGCCAAGCCCGAGGGTCGAGTTCACCGCAAAGCGGGTCAGGTTCTGGCCTGCATCGCCCGGCTTGCCCTGCAAAAGCCCGTTCACCGCCTTGACCGGCAGCGACAGGTTGCGCCCGGCATTGATGACCATCTGCCCCGGCCCGATCGGCTGGCCCGGTTCGGCAGGCGCCCGTGCCGTCCCCTCCCCGTCCGCGCCGCGAACGCGATGCGCCACCGGGCCGATCACGCGGCTGTACAGGCCCTTGTTGAAGGCATGGACCCGGCGGTTCTGCGCCTCATAAGGATCGTTGATGGTGATGCCGTCCCGCTGGACCGGCTGCGAGGCACAGCCGGCCAGCCCCAGAAGGGCAAGGCAGGCGGCGGCGGTGAGAAGCTGGCGCAAAGGAATTGTTAACCTTTAGATGCGAGGACTGTGCCAAGGCTGGCGCAAGGCTGGCCCGGTGATATGGTCGCCCAGGGAACGAGGCAACCCCCCGCCGCGGCGGGTGCGGTAACGTGAAGGCTGCAAGATGGTCCAGGCGGCATATCCTCATGACGGCGAGCGCGAGCTGCGTGCCGCCCGCGCGACCAGCTGGCGGCTGTTCCTGGCGGTCGGCCTGTTCTCGGTCGTCGTGAACCTGCTGATGCTGACCGGGCCGCTGTTCATGCTGCAGGTCTATGACCGCGTGCTGGCCTCGCGCTCGGTCGAGACGCTGACGGCGCTGTTCATCCTGGTGGTGTTCCTGTTCCTGCTGATGGGCGTCGTGGACCTGATCCGAAACCGGGTGATGCAGCGCATTGCCGCCCGCTTTCAGGACCGGCTCGAGGGGCGGGTGTTTGGCGCGGCGCTGCGCGAGGGCGCGCTGCGCGGCAACGAATCGGCTGCCACCGAGGGGGGAATGCGCGATCTGGACGCGGTCCAGCGGCTGATCGGGTCGCAGGTCATGCTGGCCTTCTTCGACCTGCCCTGGGCGCCGCTGTTCCTGGGCGCGGTCTATATCTTTCACCCGCTGCTGGGGGTCGTCGCGACGGCCGGCGGGCTGATCCTGGTGATGGCCACGATCCTGAACCGCAGCATGAACCGCCTGCCCCTGCAACGCGCCAATACCGCCGGCGCACAGGCGCAGCGGATGGCGGACCTTTATCGCGACGAGGGCGAGGTGATCGGCGCCCTGGGTATGCGCGGGGCGACCTTCGCCCGCTGGCGCCTGGCGCGCGAAGATGCACAGGAGAACGTGGTGCGGGCGGGCGACGTCTCGGGCGGGTTCACGGTGTTTTCCCGCAGCTTCCGGCTGTTTCTTCAAAGCGCGATGCTGGCCGCCGGCGCCTGGCTGGTGCTGCGCCAGCAGCTGACGCCGGGCGCGATGATCGCCAGTTCGATCGTGATGGGCCGTGCGCTGGCGCCCGTGGACCAGCTGGTGGGCGGCTGGCCCGCCGTGCAGGCCGCACAGGACGGCTGGAAGCGGCTGGCCGGCCTGCTGAGCCGCCAGCCGCCCGAGACGCCGCGCACCTCCCTGCCCCGCCCCGAGGCCCGGCTGGAGGTGCGCAACCTGTCGGTGGCGCCCCCGGGCGAGGGGACGGCGACCCTGCGCGGCGTCAGCTTCGGCGTCGCGCCCGGCACCGCGCTGGGGGTCATCGGGCCGTCGGGTGCGGGCAAATCCACGCTGGCGCGGGCGCTGATCAGCGCCTGGCCCGTCGGTGCGGGCACGATCCGCCTGGGGGGCGCGACGCTGGACCAGTACCACCCCGACGTGCTGGGCGGGCTGATCGGCTACCTGCCCCAGCAGGTCACCCTGTTCGACGGCACGATCGCCGAAAACATCGCCCGGCTGGCCGACCGCCCCGACCCCGAGCGCGTGGTGCGCGCGGCGCGCGCGGCCGCGGCGCACCAGATGATCCTGGACCTGCCGCAGGGCTATGACACGCGCATCAGCCAGACGGCGGGGCGGCTGTCGGGCGGGCAGATCCAGCGCATCGGCCTGGCCCGCGCGCTCTATCCGGACCCGGTGCTGCTGGTCCTGGACGAGCCGAACTCGAACCTGGACAACGAAGGGTCGGAGGCGCTGAACCAGGCGATCCGGCGCCTGAAGGCGCAAGGCGGCGCGGTCATCATCATGGCCCATCGCCCCGCCGCGATCACCGAATGCGAGACCCTGCTGGTGCTGGAGGACGGCATCCGCCGCGCCTTCGGGCCGCGCGACAAGGTGCTGGAACAGATGGTGCAGAATGCCAACCAGATCAGGCAGGCGCAGGTGGCGGGCCAGAAGGGCGGTGTCGCATGACCGGCGGAACGGGCACGGAGACGCGCTGGCCGGTGCGCGGGCCGGTCATCTGGGGCATCCTGTCGGTTGTGCTGCTGGTGGGCGGCTTCACCCTCTGGGCCACGCAGACCAGCATCTCGGGCGCGGTGGTCGCCAGCGGCCAGGTCGAGGTCGAGCAGAACCGCCAGATCGTGCAGCATCCCGACGGGGGCGTGGTGGAGCGCATCGCCGTGTCCGAGGGGACGGCCGTGGAGGCGGGCCAGCTGCTGCTGGCGCTGGACGGGACCCTGCTGCAGACCGAGCACAGGATCGTCGAGGGCCAGTATTTCGAGATCCTGGCCCGCCGCGGACGGCTGGAGGCCGAGCGCGACGATGCCGAGGCGGTGAGCTTTCCGCCCGAACTGGTCGAGGCCGCGCAGACCTCGGGGGCGCTGGCCGACCTGGTCGAGGGTCAGTCGAGCCTGTTCCGCACCCGCCTGGACACGCTGCGCCAGTCCCTGGACCAGCTGGCCAAGCAGGCCGAGCAGATCACGTCTGAGGTCGCGGGGATCGACGCCCAGATTGCCGCCC
Organism: Paracoccus sp. T5; assembly: GCF_048538155.2. GTDB lineage: Bacteria > Pseudomonadota > Alphaproteobacteria > Rhodobacterales > Rhodobacteraceae > Paracoccus. The sequence continues at coordinate 608,042 of NZ_CM135809.1, read as the reverse complement.
TGACCCGCCAGCGCGACCTGATCGCCCGCGAGCTGGCCGACCAGCAAAGCCTGCTGGACCGGGGACTGGCCCAAGCCTCGCGCGTGCTGGCGCTGGAGCGCGAGGCCGCGCGGATCGACGGAGAACTGGGGTCGCTGCAGGCCAGCCGCGCCTCGGCCGCGATCCGACAGACCGAACTGCAGATCCAGCGCCTGCAGCTGGCCGCCGAACGCCGCGAGGAGGCCGAGACGCAGCTGCGCGACCTGGGCTATCGCGAACTGGAGCTGGCCGAACGGCGCCGCAGCCTGACCGAGCAGATCAGCCGGCTGGACATCCGCGCGCCCGTGGCGGGACTGGTCTACAACATGCAGGTGACGACGCCGCGATCGGTGCTGCGCCCTGCAGATCCGCTGCTCTACATCATCCCGCAGGACCGGCCGCTGGTCATCGCCGCCCGCGTGGCCACCATCAACATCGACGAGGTCCAGTTGGGCCAGCTCGTGGCGCTGCGGTTTTCCGCCTTTTCGTCGCGCACCACGCCCGAGATCGACGGGCGGCTGGACCGCATCTCGGCCGATGCGATGATCGATGAGGCGACGCGGGCGCCCTATTACCGGGTCGAGGTGTCGATCCCGCCCCAGGAGCTGGACAAGCTGGGGACGCTGGCGCTGGTGCCCGGCATGCCGGTCGAGGTCTATATCCAGACCGGCCAGCGCAGCCCGATGGCCTATCTGATGAAGCCGCTGACCGACTATTTCACGCGCGCCTTCCGAGAGACCTGACCGCCCGCGGCTTGTCATTCCCGCCCCCCTGCCGCAGCTTGGCCCGCGTCACAAGGGAGGGAAACGATGCTGAGAATCCTGTCACGGCCGGCGACGCGGCTGATGGAACGCTGGCTGCCCGACGCCTTCATCTTCGTCATCGTGCTGACGCTGGTGGCGGCGCTGGCGGCGGTGCTGGTGCAGGGCACCGGCCCGCTGCAACTGGTGCGGATGTGGGGCGACGGCTTCTGGGAGCTGCTGTCCTTTTCCATGCAGATGCTGCTGGTGCTGGTGACCGGCTTCATCCTGGCCTCGTCGCCGCCGGTGCGCCGGATCCTGGCGCGGCTGGCGCGCCTGGCCCAGAGCCGCGGCGGCGCGATCCTGCTGGTCAGCGTCGTGTCGCTGGCCGCCAGCTGGATCAACTGGGGCTTCGGCCTGGTGGTGGGCGCGATCTTTGCCAAGGAACTGGCGCGCCAGATCCGCGTCGATTACCGCCTGCTGGTGGCCGCGGCCTATTCCGGCTTTGTCATCTGGCATGGGGGGCTGTCGGGCTCGATCCCGCTGGTGATCGCGACGCCCGGACATTTTACCGAAGACCAGATCGGCGTCATCCCGACCTCGGACACGATATTTGCGGGCTGGAACCTGCTGATCGTGCTGGCCGTCGCGATCGTGGTGCCGCTGGCCAACCGGCTGATGCTGCCGCTGGAACACGAACAGGTGCTGGTCGACCCCGAACAGCTGCGCGACCGGGCACCGGCACCGCGCCGCGCCGCCCCCACCCCGGCCGAATGGCTCGAGAACAGCCCGCTGCTGATGTACCTGGTCGGGCTGGCCGGCCTTGCCTGGCTGCTGCTGCATTTCCTGGACGGCGGCGGGCTGAACCTGAACGTGGTGAACTTTCTGTTCCTCTTCGCGGGCATCCTCTGCCACGGCACGCCCCGCAGCCTTCTGGCGGCGCTGGAGGAGGGCGTGCGCGGCGGCGCGGGCATCGTGATCCAGTTCCCCTTCTACGCGGGGATCATGGCGATCATGGTGCAAAGCGGGCTGGCGGCCAGCCTGTCGGAATGGTTCGTGTCGATCTCGACCGCCGAGACCCTGCCCTTCTGGAGCTTCATCGCGGCCGGGATCGTGAACATCTTCGTGCCCTCGGGCGGGGGACAGTGGGCCGTCCAGGCGCCCGTGATGCTGCCTGCGGCCGAGGCGCTTGGCGCGGATGTGGCCAAGGTCGCGATGGGCGTGGCTTGGGGCGATGCCTGGACGAACCTGCTGCAACCCTTTTGGGCGCTGCCGATGCTGGGCATCGCGGGGCTGAAGGCGCGCGACATCATGGGGTTCTGCATGATCCACCTGGTCATCGTGGGCCTGGTCGTCGGCACGATTCTGTGGATGGTCTGAGCGCCAAATGATTTGAAAGGGGCTTGCGCCCCCTCAGCGCTTACGCCGGCGCTTGGTCGCGCGCTTGACCTCGGCCAGCCGCGCCTTGGTGGACATCCGGCCGGGGGACCGGCCGCGCTTGCCCTTGCCGCCCCCGCGCGGCAGGGCCTTGCCCTCCAGTTCCAGCAGTTCCAGCGTCAGCCCGCCGGTCAGCGGGATCGCCTCGGTCAGGCGCACGGTGACGCGCTGGCCGATGCCGATCTGCAGGCCCGTATCGGCCCCGATCAGCATCTGCGCGTCGGGATCATAGTGGAAATACTCCTGTCCCAGATCGCGGATCGGCAGCAGCCCGTCGGCGCCGCTTTCATCCAGCCGCACGAAGGCGCCGAATTTCTGCACGCCGTTGATGCGGCCCGACATCTCGCTGCCCACGCGTTCGGACAGGTAGGCCGCCAGATAACGGTCGGTCGTGTCGCGTTCGGCGGCCATGCTGCGGCGCTCGGTCTCGCTGATATGCTTGGCGGTTTCGTCCAGGCGCTCGATCTCGTCGGGCGACAACCCGTCCTTGCCCCAGCCATGCGCCGCGATCAGCGCGCGATGCACCACCAGGTCGGCATAGCGGCGGATCGGCGAGGTGAAATGCGCATAGGCCTTCAGCGACAGGCCGAAATGGCCGTAGTTCTCGGCATGGTAATAGGCCTGCGTCATCGACCGCAGGGTCGAGATGTTGATCAGCTCGTCGAAATCGGTGCCCTGCGCCTGTGCCAGAAGGCGGTTCAGGTGGCTGGTATGCAGCACCTGCCCCTTGGCCAGGGTAAAGCCCGAGGCCTGGGCCACCTCGCGCAGCGCCTCCATCTTGTCCAGGCTGGGCTCCTCGTGGACGCGGAACAGCAGCGGGCGCTGGCGGCGAGCCAGTTCCTCGGCGGCGGCCACGTTTGCCAGGATCATGAACTCCTCGATCAGCTTGTGGGCGTCGAAGCGGTCGCGGAAGTTCACCGATTTCACCCGCCCGTCCGGGGTCAGCTCGATCCGCCGTTCGGGCAGGTCCAGGTCCAGGGGCTGGCGTCGGGCGCGCGCCCCCTTCAGCAGGCCATAGGCGTGCCACAGCGGCGTGATCACGCTGTCCATGAGGTCCGCGGTCTGCGCATCGGGCGTGCCGTCCGCGGCGGCCTGGGCCTGTTCATAGGACAGGCTGGCGCGGCTGCGCATGATGCCGCGGTGGAACCTGTGGCTGACCTTGTTCCCTTCCGCGTCCAGGCGCATGCGGACCGCCAGCACCGGGCGGTCGACGTCCTCGTGCAGCGAACACAGGTCGGCCGACAGCGCCTCGGGCAGCATCGGCACCACGCGGTCGGGGAAATAGGTCGAGTTGCCGCGCTTCCACGCCTCGCGGTCCAGCGCGCTGCCGGGGCGGACATAATGGGCGACATCGGCGATCGCGACCCAGATGGTGGCGCCGCCGTCCTCCTCAACATGGGCGGCCACGGCGTCGTCGTGGTCGCGCGCGTCCGAGGGGTCGATGGTGACCAGCGGCAGGTCGCGCAGGTCGTCGCGGCCCTTCAGCGGCGCGGGCTTGGCGGCCTCGGCCTCGGCCAGCACCTTGTCGGGGAATTCGTCGGGGATGCCGTGCTGGTGGATGGCAATCAGGCTGACCGCGCGCGGGGCCGAGGGGTCGCCCAGACGTTCGATGATGCGGGCACTGGGCAGGCCCATGCGGGCGCGGGGGCCGGTCTGTTCGGCCTGCACCAGCTCGCCGTTCTCGGCGCCCAGGGTGTCGCCGGCGCGGACGCGCCATTCCTTGTCCTGGCCCTTGTCGATGGGCATGATCCGGCCGCCTTCGCTGTCCTTGCGGAAGATGCCGGTGATGCGGTTGGGGCTGACGGTGATCCGGCGGATCAGGCGCGCCTCGTACTGGTGATCCTCGCCCATGACCTCGATCAGCCGGCCCAGGAAGCGATCGCCGCGGCCAAGCGCGGGGTCGGTCTGGCGCGGCAGGTAGAGGATGCGCGGCATCGGGCCTTCGCCCCGCCATTCCATCGGCCGCGCAAACAGGTCACCCGACCCGTCCGGGGCCAGCAGCTCCAGCACGGTCACAGGCGGCAGCTTTTCCGCGTCCAGATAATGGCGGCGCCGCCGCTCCAGCTGGCCCTCGGATTCCAGCTCCTTCAGCAGGCGCTTCAGCTCGATCCGGCCGGCGCCCTTGATGCCGAAGGCCTTGGCGATGTCGCGCTTGGAATTCGCGTCGGGATGTTCGGCGACCCATTCGAGGATCTGGGCCTTGCTGGGAATCTGGGTCATCGCGTCATGCCTTGTGATGGGACGCCAACGCTGTGCGTGGCATCAAAGTTCGCGGGTCATGTCCCGATGCGGAATGCCCGCGTCGTCGTAGACGGGCCCTTCGGCCACAAAGCCCAGCTTTTCGTAAAATCCGATCGCATGCGTCTGCGCCCCGAGGCGCGCGCGCGCAACCCCCGGCCGCACCCGCAGCGCATCCATCGCGGCCCGCATCAGTGCGGCGCCGAGGCCCGTGCCGCGCATCTCGGGCAGGACGCAGACGCGGCCGATCTTGCCGATGTCGCCCTTCAGGATCAGCCGCGCCGTTCCCACCGGGCGGTCGCCCTGCCAGGCCAGCAGGTGGATCGCGCCGTCGTCCTGGTCGTCCATCTCCTCGGCCTCGGCGACGCCCTGCTCCTCGATGAAGACGGTGCGGCGCAGCGCATGGCAAATCGCCAGCTCGGTGGTCTCTTCGATCCTCATTCGAAAAATCTCTCCAAGACGCGGTGATAGATCGACTGAAGCTGGCGGACCTGCTGGGCCGGGACGCGTTCGTCGACCTGGTGCATGAGGTGTCCGACCAGCCCGAATTCGACCACCGGGCAGTGATCCTTGACAAAGCGCGCGTCCGAGGTCCCGCCCGAGGTGGACAGCACCGGCTGGCGGTTGGTTTCCTGGGTCACGACATCGCGGACCATGTCCACGAAGGGGCCCGGCGCGGTCAGGAAGGCCTCGCCCGAAATCTCGGCCGTAATGGTCAGGGCGACCCCGGTCTCGGCCTCGATCCGGGCGGCGTGGTCGGCGAGGCGTTCGGCCAGGCCGGCGCCGCTGTGCAGGTCGTTGAAGCGGATGTTCACCACGGCCGATGCCGATTCCGGGATCACGTTCGAGGCCGGGTTGCCGCAGTCGATCGAAGTGATCTGCAGCCCGGAAGGATCGAAATGGTCGGTCCCATGGTCCAGGGGTTCCGTGGTCAGTTCGGCCAGATAGCGGGTCAGCGCGTGCAGCGGGTTCCTGGCCCGGTGCGGATAGGCCGCGTGCCCCTGCACCCCCCTGGCGCCGATGCGGAAGGTGGCCGAGCCGCGGCGGCCGATCTTCATCATCTCGCCCATGTGGTCAGGGTTCGACGGCTCGCCCACGATGCAGACATCCATGCGCTCGCCCTGCTGCGCCATCCAGTCCAGAATGGCGATGGTGCCGTCGCGGGACGGCCCCTCCTCGTCCCCGGTGATGGTCAGGATCAGCGCCCCGTCGGGCGGGGTCTGGCGGACAAAGTCGATGGCGGCGGCCACGAAGGCCGCGACGCCCGATTTCATGTCGGTCGCGCCGCGCCCCCAGATCACGCCCTCGTCGTCGAGATGGCCGGAAAAGGGCGGATGCGTCCAGGATCCCGGATCACCCGGCGGCACCACGTCGGTATGCCCGTTGAAGCCGAAGGTCCGTGCCCCCTTGGCGCCCCAGCGCGCGAACAGGTTGGCGGTGCCGTTCCGGTCCACGCGATGCACCTCGAAGCCCGCCTCCTCCAGCAGGTCCTGCAGCAGGACCAGCGCACCGCCCTCCTCCGGTGTGACCGAGGGGCAGCGGATCAGGCGGGCGGTCAGGTCGGCGGCATCGATCATGAAAGGCTCCACAGTTCAAAGGCACGTCGGACCAGGTTCAACCCGGTCAGGATCAGAAGGACCAGCGTCCATCGTCGAAACTGCCCCACATCCAGCCGGTCCTGCAAGGCAAAGCCCGCCTGCATCCCGGCCATGGCCGGCAGGCAGAGCAGAACCGACAGGGGCAGCGTCTGCAGGTTCAGCAGGCCCGACACCAGATGCGCGACGGTCAGGACCACGGCGCCGATCAGGAAGACGACGCCCTGCACCCGGACCTGTTCGCGCTTTTCGGTGCCGATCGACAGAAGATAGACGATCAGCGGCGGCCCCCAGATCCCCGAGATGCCCCCGTAAAGCCCGCCGATCACGCCCGAAAGCGCCTCGGCCCGGCGGCGGTGGTGCAGGTGCAGGACCAGCGGCCGGCCGGACAGCTGCCAGAGGGCGAACGCCGTGATGGGCAGGCCCAGCAGCCCGTACATCAGCCATTGCGGCAGCAGGGTCACGAAACCGGCCGAGACGCAGATGAAGAGCGCGACCATCGCGATATGCAACCGGAACTTGCGGATCGAGCGCAGCGCGGCGCCGCGGCCGTCGCGAAAGCTCTGCTGCACATTGGTGATCAGCGTGGGCAGGATCATCGCCGCCAACGCGACGGTGGCTGGCATGATCGAACCGAAGGCCGACATCATGATCATCGGCATGGCAAAGCCCAGGGCGCCCTTCACGAAGCCCGCGAAGGCGGTGATCCCGAGGGCCGCCACGAATTGCCAGGGCTCCAGTCCGAACATGGGGGCCAAGCTAACCGCCTTGCCGTGAAAGGAAAAGGCCGCTTGTTTTCCGGGATCTGCGAACGGCCGGCGGCACCGACTGGTGCGACACATTAGATCGTGGACATTGCCTGACGCGCATAAATGTTGCGCTGCACCTGCGAAGGGGTTACCCATGCTGCAATGCCGCGAAAGGACGAATCGATGAAAGATATGCAGAACCGGACCGAAACCGTCCTGTCGGAACTCGAAGACCTGCTGGCCCGCGCGACAGACACGCTGCGCGCGCAGGTGTCGGTGCAGGGCCGCTTGGACGCCGAGGCGCTGGAGCTGCATCAGCACGGCGCCCATGCGCTGTCCTGGCTGGCCACCTATGTCGAGGCGCTCAAGCAGCTGCACGCCTGGTCGGCCCGCGTCGATGGTCCGATCGAGGCGCTGATCACGCGGATCGGCTTTGGCGAATACCTGACGCAGATCGCCGGCGGCATCCCGATGAGCCAGACCGAATTCGCGCGCCTGTCGGATCTGGGCGTCAGCTGGGAGCCGTCCGAACCCGCGCGGGCCCTGATGGCCGGCAACACGCCCGAGGCGCGGGCCGAACTGGCGCAGCTGATCGCCGACAACCGCGGTGCGGCGACCTTTGGCGCCTCGGGTCTGGACGAGGACCTGGAGATGATCCGCGACCAGTTCCGCCGCTGGACCGAGGACAAGGTCACGCCCCATGCCCATGGCTGGCACCTGAAGGACGAGCTGATCCCGATGGAGATCATCGAGGAACTGGCCGAACTGGGCGTCTTCGGCCTGACCATCCCCGAGGAGTTCGGGGGCCTGGGCATGTCCAAGGCGGCGATGGTCGTCGTCTCCGAGGAGCTGTCGCGGGGCTATATCGGCGTGGGCAGCCTTGGCACCCGCAGCGAGATCGCGGCCGAGCTGATCATCTGCGGCGGCACGGACGACCAGAAGGCCCATTGGCTGCCGAAGCTGGCCAGCGGAGAGATCCTGCCCACGGCCGTCTTTACCGAGCCCAACACCGGCAGCGACCTGGGGTCCCTGCGGACGCGGGCGGTGAAGGAGGGCGAGGATTGGGTCGTCACCGGCAACAAGACCTGGATCACCCATGCCGCGCGCACCCATGTGATGACGCTGCTGGCCCGGACCGAGCCCGACACCACCGATTACCGCGGCTTGTCGATGTTCCTGGCCGAAAAGACCCCCGGCACGGACGACGCCCCCTTCCCCACCCCGGGCATGACCGGCGGCGAGATCGACGTCCTGGGCTATCGCGGCATGAAGGAATACGAGCTGGGCTTTGACGGCTTCCGCGTGGCGGGGGCGAACCTTCTGGGCGGGGTGACTGGCCAAGGCTTCAAGCAGCTGATGCAGACTTTCGAATCGGCCCGCATCCAGACCGCCGCCCGTGCCATCGGCGTGGCGCAGAACGCGCTGGAGCTGGGGCTGCAATACGCGCTGGACCGCAAGCAGTTCGGCAAGCCGCTGATCGCCTTTCCCCGTGTCGCTGACAAATTGGCGATGATGGCTGTCGAAATCATGATCGCGCGACAGCTGACTTATTTCAGCGCGTGGGAAAAAGATCACGGTCACCGCTGCGACCTGGAGGCGGGGATGGCCAAGCTGCTGGGCGCGCGCATCGCCTGGTCCAGCGCCGACAATGCCCTGCAAATCCACGGGGGCAACGGTTTCGCGCTGGAATACCAGATCAGCCGCGTGCTGTGCGACGCCCGGATTCTGAACATTTTCGAGGGCGCGGCCGAGATTCAGGCGCAGGTGATCGCGCGGCGTCTTTTGGGATAAGGGGGCGATAGGCTGGATTACGCCGATGAATGGGGGTATTCCACGCCAGTTTCGCATTTCCTCCCAGGAGTCTGCCATGCCCTCCATGTTCCGCCCCGCCGCTGGCCTTGCCTGCGCCGCGACCCTGCTTCTTGCCGCCTGCGCCTCTGAACCGGCAGGCGATCCGATGGGCGGGATTCCGGCGAACGATTATGTGCTGGTCGGCATCGGCAACGGCACGGTGCCGCTGCGCAACATCACCCTGACCACCCGCCCCGAGGGCATCTCGGGCCGCGGCCCCTGCAACGGTTACGCCGCCCGCAACACGGTGCCGCTGCCGGCGATCGCCTTTGAACCGCTGCAGACGACCGGCGTGACCGAATGCAAGGATCTGGCTGTCGAACAGCGGTTCTTCCAGGCGCTGCAGCAGGCGACCGAGATGGAATATTACGGCGGCGTCCTGCGCATCAAGGGCCCGACCTGGCTGATCTTTGAAAGCGGCCGTCCGGCCGACCAGGCGACCGACGCCCTGGCGGCGGCGCGCGGCAACCAGTAAGGCGACCGGCCCTGCGGGCTGACGTCCCGCGGGGTCACGGCAGGTCAGGGGTGCGACCCCGCCCCGCCTCCAGCCGCCGCACCAGCCGCGCGCGCGCGGCTGGCAGGTGGCGCCCGACCAGTTCGGCCGCCAGCCGATGTTCCAGAAAATGACCGGTGATCGCCAGACCCTCGGCCAGGTCCCGGCCGCGATTGTCCCCCGCGCCCCCCATCAGCGCCGGCAGCGGCAACAGACGGTCGGCCCATTCCCCGGCGCCTGCGCGGCTGACCGCGCGGCCCGAACGCGGGCTGACATAGGCCAGTCCCTCGCGCGCGCCGGTCACCGCGCAGGCGGAAAGGTCCAGCCCAAAGCCCATCTCGTCCAGAAGCGACATTTCCCATTGCAGGTAGAGGGGGGCCCAATCGCCGCCCCCCTCGATCAGGTCCAGAAGCGCCTCGGTCCGCGCGGCCAGCTGCGGATGCGGGTCGCGTTCCGGCAGGACGAACAGCAGCAGCGCGCAGATCGCGTTCAGCCCCGCCAGCGCGGTCGGATCGGTCATCAGCCCGCTGCGCAGGCGCAGCGGCTCGACGGCAAAGGTGCCCAGCTGGTCCGACTGCCGCGCCCGCCAGCGCAGGTCCAGCCGCGCCCCGGGCTGCAGCATCGCGCTGCGCCGTTGCGAGCTGCCGCCGGGCACGACCCCCGCATGGCGCCCGTGTTCCAGCGTCAGCACGTCGATGATGACCGCGGTTTCGCCATGAAGGCGGCGCCCGATCACCGTGCCCTCTGCCTGCCATTCCATCGCCGCCTCCGCCTCAGTCGCGGCCAGCTTGCGTCATCGGCGCAGGGGGTGCCAGATCATTGCGCGCGCCGGGCGGCCAGTTCGCGCCGGTCACGCCGGCGCTGGCCCGCCTGACGCAGCAGGGTGACCGAATAGATGGCCAATGCCGCCCAGATCATCGGAAAGGCGATCAGCCGGGCGCCGTCGAAGGGTTCCCCGAACAGCAGCACCGCACAAAGGAAGATCATCGTGGGCGCGATATATTGCAGGATGCCGATCGTCGACAGGCGGATCAGCTTGGCGCCGTTGGCATAGAACAGCAGCGGGATCGCCGTGACGGGTCCGCAGCCCAGCAGCAGCAGCGTGTCCATGCTGTCGCCGCCGAAATGCGCCTGGCCCTGGGCGGCCTGCCAGATCAAGAAGGCGACGGCGAAGGGCGTCAGCAGCAGCACCTCCAGCGTGAAGCCCTGGTTGGGGCCCAGGGGAAGGCTTTTCTTGCAATAGGCGTAGAACCCCCAGGACAGGGTCAGCCCGATGGCGACCAGCGGCAGGCTGCCCGCCTGCACGGTCAGGATCACCACGGCCGCCGCGGCCAGCGCGATGGCCGCGAACTGGCCGCGCGACAGCCGTTCCCCCAGCAGGGTGGCGCCCAGAAAGACGCTGAACAGCGGGTTGATGTAATAGCCAAGCGCCGCGTCCAGTGCGTGGTCGTTCGCGATGGACCAGACATAGATCAGCCAGTTGACGGAAATCAGCATCGCGGTCAGCGCGGCCATGGCCAGCAGGCGGGGCTGGCGCAGGGCCTGGCGCACCTCGGCGGCGCGGCCCTGCCAGATCAGCACGGCGGCGGCGATGGGCAGCGACCAGAGGACGCGATGGGCGATGACCTCGGCCGGCGGAACATGGGCCAGCGCCTTCATGAAGATCGGCAGGAAGCCCCAGAGCCCATAGGCCGCGATGGCATAAAGAAGCCCTTTGGGCGAATCGGTCTGGGGGGCGGCGGGGCTGCTCATGGAGGCTGCATATTCTGCAAGCAGCGCCCGCGCCAGAGGTCAGAACAGCCCGTCCTGGTCCAGCAGCGTGCGGCCGTCGCGGCTTTCGATCTCCAGGACCCACAGGTCGGGATCGCGGGCGCGCTGCCGGGCGATGGCGGCGTCCACCTGCGGCTCGGGCCCGTCCTCGACCGCGACCCAGGGGCGGGTGTCGGTATCAAAGTCCCATTCGCGCATCCACAGCTGCGCCGAGCCGTCCAGCCGCGCGCATTTGACGGCCACCGCCCCGGCCGTGTCGTCACCCCGCGCGATGACATAAGCGGGAATGCCCGCCTGCCCCAGCCGTGCCAGATAGGCCGCCACCCAAAGGGAGGCGGCCAGCCGCGGCTGGCTCATGTCCGCCCGGCGTCGCCGTCGCGGAAGTTCAGGCCCATCTCGTCATAGCGCTCGGCCTCGTCCTGCCAGTTCTCGCGCACGCGGACCTGCAGGAATAGGTGAACCGTGCGGCCCATGAAGGCCTCCAGCTCCAGCCGCGCGGCCTGGCCCACGGCCTTAATCGTCTCGCCGCCCTTACCCAGCACGATGCCCTTGTGGCCCTGGCGGGCGACATAGACGACCTGCTCGACCCGCGCGCTGCCGTCCTTCTTTTCCTCCCAGCCCTCGGTCTCGACCGTCAGCTGATAGGGGATCTCCTCGTGCAGGCGCAGGGTCAGCTTTTCGCGGGTGATCTCGGCGGCGATCATGCGCATGGGCAGGTCGGCGATCTGGTCCTCGGGGTAAAGCCAGGGGCTTTCCGGCAACGACCGGCCCAGCCAGTCGCGCAGCTGCGGGCAGCCATAGCCCTTCTCGGCCGAGATCATGAAGGTCTGGGCAAAAGGATAGGCCTCGTTCATCTGCTTGGAGAGCGCCAGCAGCGTCTCAGACTTGACGCGGTCGATCTTGTTGATGACCAAGGCCACGGGCGTGCCCTGCCCCAGCTGCATCAGCTGGTCCAAGATCGCCTGCGTGCCCTCGGTCAGGCCGCGATGCGCCTCGATCAGCAGCAGCACCAGGTCCGCGTCCGACGCCCCGCCCCAGGCCGCGGCGACCATGCTGCGGTCCAGCCGCCGGCGCGGCCGGAAGATGCCCGGCGTGTCCACAAAGACGATCTGCGCCGGCCCGTGCATCGCGATGCCGCGGATGCGCGCGCGGGTGGTCTGGACCTTGTGGGTCACGATCGACACCTTGGCGCCGACCATCTGGTTCAGCAGCGTCGACTTGCCGGCATTGGGTTCGCCGATCAGGGCGACAAAGCCCGCACGGGTGGGCGGGGTGTCGGGGGTCTCTTCGGTCATGTCTGTCCTTCCAGCCGGTCCAGCAGCACCTGCGCGGCGGCCTGTTCGATGCTGCGCTTGGTGCCGGAGCCCTTGGCCTGGGCCTCGCTTCCGTCTTCCAGCCGCACGGTGATCAGGAAGACCGGCGCATGGTCGGGGCCGCTGCGCTCGGTCTGCTCGTAATGGGGGGGCGGCATGCCATGGGCCTGCGCCCATTCCTGCAGGGCCGTCTTGGCGTCGCGGCTGTCCTTTTCCACCCGGTCCAGCCGCGGCGTCCAGTGGCGCAGCACGACCGCCCGCGCGGCGTCGAAGCCCGCGTCCAGGTAGACCGCCGCCAGCACGGCCTCCATCGCATCGGCCAGCAGCGCCTCTTTCCGGCGGCCGCCCGACAGCATCTCGGAGCGGCCCAGCTTCAGCACCTCGCCCAGGCCGATGTCGCGGGCGATGGCGGCGCAGGTCTCGCCGCGCACCAGCGCATTGTAGCGCGGCGCCAGCTGGCCCTCGGTCGCGGCCTCGTCGGCAAAGAACAGCGCCTCGGCCATCACCAAGCCCAGCACGCGGTCGCCCAGGAATTCCAGCCGCTGGTTGTCGGGGCGCGTGACACTGGCGATCGAGCCGTGGGTCAGCGCGCGCACCAGCAGCTCGGGGCGCGCGAAGTCGTGCCCCAGACGGGCCATGAAGGCACGGATGTCGGCGCCCGGGGTCACTCCACCGCCTTGAAGAAGCGATCGGCCCGCCAGGTCCAGAAATAGAGCAGCGACCGCCCTGCCGACGAGAACATGATCCGGTCGGCGCGACCGATCAGGAATTCGGCCGGGACAAAGCCCAGGCCGCCGATCTCGGCCGGAAAGCGGCTGTCCTCGGAATTGTCGCGGTTGTCGCCCATGAAGAAGTACTGGCCCTCGGGGACGGTGAAGGTTGGCGTGTCATCGGCGACCCAGCCATCGACGATGTTCAGCACGTCATGGCTGCGCCCGCCGGGCAGGGTCTCGGTGGCACGTTCCTTGACGCAGTCGCCGCCCTGCGGGACCGGGTCGTTCACGCAGCGCGGGATCAGGCCCTGCGGACCCTGCTGGTCCTTGACCTCGATGAAATCGCCGGCGTCGGTCACCGGGACCTCCTCGCCGTTCAGCCACAGACGGCCGCCGCGCATCTGGATCGTGTCCCCCGGCAGGCCGATCACGCGCTTGATGAAGTCGACGTCACGGGTCGGGTGGCGGAAGACCACGACATCGCCGCGCTCGGGCGCGCTCTCCAGGATCCGTCCCGAGATCGGGCAGAGCGAGAAGGGGCAGCTATGCGCCGAATAGCCGTAGGCCATCTTGTTGACGAAGAGGAAGTCCCCGATCAGCAGCGTGTCCTTCATGCTGCCCGAAGGGATCCAGAAGGGCTGGAAGAACAGCGTGCGGAAGATGCCCGCGATGACCAGCGCCCAGAAGACGGTCTTGACCGTTTCCCAGATGCCGTCCTTTTTCTGGATCGAGCTGTCCGCCATGATGTCCGTCTTTCTTCATCGCTGCCTGCGGCTGGTCCGCATCGCGCGTTCATGGTCCCCGGCAGGGGAAAAAGTCAAGCTTCCGGCAGGCCCGGTCTCGCCTCGATCACCACGAAGGCCTGCGCCCAGGGGTGATCGTCGGTCAGCGTCACATGGACGACCGCATGATGCCCCGGCGGCGTCATCCCCGCCAGCCGGTCCCGCGCCCAGCCCGTCAGCGCCATGACCGGCTGCCCCGAGGGCAGGTTCGACACCGCCATGTCCCGCCAGCTGATGCCCATGGCCAGCCCCGTGCCAAGCGCCTTGGAACAGGCCTCCTTGGCGGCCCACCGCTTGGCCAGGGTCCCGGCCTCGTCCGCGCGACGGGCGGCCTTGGCCAGTTCGGTGTCGGTGAAGACCCGGTGCCGGAAGCGGTCGCCGAAGCGGTCCAGCGTGGACCGGATGCGGTCGATATTCGCAAGGTCGCTGCCGATGCCGAGGATCATGGTCTGCGGGCCGTCATGAGGGTCCGATCGTCCGGTTCAGGCACGGGCATCCGCCATGCGGCGGTGCATTTCGCGAATGGCGGCCTCCAGCCCGATGAAGACGGATTCGGCGATCAGAAAATGGCCGATGTTCAGTTCGGCCAGCTGCGGGATGGCGGCGATGGGTCCGACCGTGTCGAAGGTCAGGCCGTGGCCGGCATGAACCTCCAGCCCCAGGCTGTGGGCCAGCTCCGCCCCCTCGCGCAGCGCCGCCAGTTCGGCGTCGCGTTCGGCATGGCGCCCTTCGGTGTCCAGGTCGCAATAGGCGCCGGTATGCAGCTCGACCACGGCGGCGCCGATGCGGGCCGCGGCGCGGATCTGCTCCTCCTCGTGGCCGATGAACAGCGACACGCGGCAGCCAACCTCGCGCAGGGGGGCGATGAACGCGCCCAGCATGTTGTCGTTGCCGGCGACGTCCAGGCCGCCCTCGGTCGTGCGCTCCTCGCGCTTTTCGGGGACGATGCAGACGGCATGGGGGCGATGGCGCAGCGCGATGGCCTGCATCTCGGCCGTGGCGGCCATTTCCAGGTTCAGGGGCAGCGTCAGGTGCGCCATCAGCGCGTCGATGTCGGCATCGCTGATATGGCGGCGATCCTCGCGCAGATGCGCAGTGATGCCATGGGCCCCCGCCTGTTCGGCCAACTGCGCGGCACGCAACGGGTCAGGCCAGGGGGAGCCCCGGGCGTTCCGGATGGTGGCGACGTGGTCGATATTGACGCCAAGGCGCAGCATGGGATCCTCCGCTGAAATCGCGGGCAGTCTAGCGACCTGCCGGGGCGGGCGCCAGTTCGGTCGGAACCGCCCACCAGCCGTTGCGCGCAAGCGCCGCAGCCGCCGCACGGGCGGCGCCCGGATTATCGAAGATGCCAAAGCAGGTGGCCCCCGACCCCGACATGCGCGCCAGGCCCGCCCCCTGCGACCGAAGCGCCTCCAGCACGGTCTCGATGACGGGCGCGGCCGCGAGGGCGGGGGGCTGCAGGTCGTTGCGGGTGCCCGCCAGCCAGCCGATCAGGGCGCCCGCATCCGCGAAGGCCGGGATTGCCGGCAGCGGCGGGTTCTCGCGGCAGGTCAACCCGGCAAAGATGCGCGGGGTGGCGACCGCAATGCCAGGATTGACCAGCACCAGGTGCAGCGGCGGCAGCGGCGGCAGCGGGGTCACGATCTCTCCGACGCCCCGCATCCGCGCCGGGCGTGAGGCCAGGCAGACCGGCACGTCGGCGCCCAGCTGTTCGGGCGCCGCTGGCAGGTCATGGCCCATCCGCGCAAGACCGCGCAGGACCGCCGCCGCATCGGCCGACCCGCCGCCGATCCCAGAGGCGACGGGCAGGTTCTTGACCAGCCGGATGGCCGCCTGCCCGCCCACCAGCCGGGCGGCCCGCAGGCAGAGGTTGTCCTGATCCGACAGGCCCGCCGCGAAAGGGCCGTCAATGCGCAGGGACAGGGGCCCGGGCGACAGCTGCACCACATCGCCCATATCCGCAAAGCAGACCAGCGAATCCAGCAGGTGATAGCCGTCGGCGCGCCGCCCCGTGACATGCAGCGCAAGGTTCAGCTTGGCGGGCGCGGCCTCGGTCAGCGCCGGGTCTGGGGCGGTCATTCGGTGGCGTCGGCCTCGGTCTGGCGCAAGGGGGCATCCGGGCCGTCCGCGCCCTCTTCGGCCAGAACCGCATCCAGGCCGCGATCCAGCTTGGCACGGATGCGGTCGGGATCGACCTCGCCCGACTGCCCCGGCTGCAGCGACAGGGCGCGGCGCCACTGGATCTCGGCCTCGCGGGTGCGGCCGACCATCCAGTAGATGTCGCCCAGGTGGTCGTTGACCAGCGGGTCCGAGGCCATGGTGGCGATCGACTGCTCCATCGGCGCCACCGCCTCCTCGTAGCGGCCAAGCCGGAAATAGGCCCAGGCCAGGCTGTCCAGGATATAGCCGTCGCCGGGCGACAGCTCGACCGCGCGCTGGATCATCTCCAGCGCCCGGTCCAGGTTTCTGTTCCGGTCGATCCAGGAATAGCCCAGGTAGTTCAGCAGGCTGGCCTGGTCCGGTCGGATCTCCAGCGCGGCCAGAAGGTCCTCCTCGGCGCGGTCGAACTCGCCCGCCCGCTCCAGCGAGATCCCGCGGGCATAAAGCGCGAACCAGCGCGCCTGGGGCGGCGCGTCCTTCAGCAGGGCCAGCGCCTTGTCATAGCTGGGCACGGCGGCGCCGAACTTCTCCTGCTGGCGCAGCACGTCCCCAAGCGCGACCCAGGCCTGCGGCAGCTGAGGATAGGCGGCGGTCAGGGCCAGCGCGGCCTTTTCGGCCTCGTCCCGGCGATCGGCGCGCGACAGGGCGTCGATGCGGCTCAGCTCCGCCACGGGGCGCATCTGGTCCATGCGGCGCACGGCCTCGAACTCGGTCTCGGCCAGGTCGAACTGCTGGCGGTCCTGCAGAAGCTGGGCGACCATCAGCCGCGCCTCGGGGTTCTCGGGTGAAATCCAGGCCGCCAGGCGCGCGTGGATCAATGACAGCGGCTCGGGATCCGGGCTGGTGGCCAGGGCCGAGGCGAAGGACAGCAGCAGATGCGCGATCCCGTCGGCGGGGCCCGCGATCACCTGGAAGGGCACCGGCTGGCGGTCGCGCAGGCGCTGGCGCAGGGCCATCAGCTGCGGCTCGGCATCGATGCCCTCGACCTTGTCCAGAAGGGCCAGCGCCTCGTCCCGCCGCTCCAGCTGGCTCAGGATCTGCACGCGGGAGATCAGGCCCAGCAGGTGGCCGCCCGCCTCAGACTTCTGCATCAGGCTGTCGGCGGTCTCGTAATCCCCGACCAGGGCCCGGGCCAGCGCCAGGTGATAGTTCACGATCGGCGCCAGGCTTTCATCGGCGGCCATGCCCTCGAAGGCGGCCAGCGCATCCGAGGCGCGCCCCGCCCCCAGCAGCGCCCATCCCCGCATCGTGCCGTCAAGCAGGTCCTCCTCCAGCGGCATGTCAGGGCTGCGGTCGGTCTCGATCAGCTGCAGCAGGCCCGTCCAGTCGCCGGCGCGGACCAGCTGCGCGCGGCGCAGCAGGCCGGCCAGTTCGGTTCCCTCATCGGCCAGGATCATCCGCTCGGCCATGGTCACGGCACGCTCGACCTCGCCGGCCGAGGCCAGGGCGACCAGTGCGCTGTCCTGCAGATAGACGTCGCCGGGATCATGGGCCGAGGCCTGCACGAAATAGCGCGCGGCGGCGCGAAAGTCGTTTTCGACAGTGGCCATGCGGGCGGCCAGATAGGGGCCGGCCAGGCCCCGCGTCAGCGGCGCCGGCTCCTGCGGTGCAGCCTCCTGCGATGCAGGCTCCGCCGCCGGCACGGGCCGCGGGTCCGGACGGTCATCGTCCTGCGCCCAAGAAGGCGTCGTGGTGCCGCCCAGCAGAAGGGCAAGAAGCGCCAGTCGCGCAAGGGCCGGGCGGGTCTGGGTCAGGATCACTGCGGGCCTTCCGGAAATCACGTTTTCGTTGCCCGCAGCCTATACCCCTGCCTTGCCCGCCTGCAACGCCTGCGGCTTTTCGCTTCCATCACATGTTCGGGTAGTTCGGTCCGTCCCCGCCCTGGGGGGTGGTCCAGACGATGTTCTGGCTGGGGTCCTTGATGTCGCAGGTCTTGCAGTGGACGCAGTTCTGGAAGTTGATGACAAAGCGCGGGCCGGCCTCGTCCTGGACGACCTCGTAGACGCCGGCCGGGCAATAGCGCTGCGCGGGCTCGGCATATTCGGGCAGGTTCACCGCGATGGGGACCGACGGGTCGCGCAGCTTCAGGTGGCAGGGCTGGCTTTCCTCGTGGTTGGTGAAGGAGAAGGCCACGTTCGTCAGCCGGTCGAAGGACAGCACGCCGTCGGGGCGCGGATAGTCGATCGGCTTGTGGTCGGCCGCCTTGCCGGTGGCGGCGGCGTCGGACTTGCCGTGGCTCCAGGTGCCCATCGGGTTCCAGCCGGTCAGGTTCGCCACCCACATGTCGAAGCCGCCCAGCATCAGGCTGGCGGTCAGGCCCAGCTTGGACCACATCGGCTTGACGTTCCTGACCCGCTTGAGGTCCTGGCCGATCTCGCCCCCGCGGACGGCCACGTCGTAGTCGGCCAGCCGGTCGCCCTCGCGCCCGGCATGGATCGCGGCGGCGGCGGCATCGGCGGCAGCAATGCCCGACAGCATCGCGTTGTGGTTGCCCTTGATGCGCGGCAGGTTGACCATGCCGGCGGAACATCCCAGCAGCAGCCCGCCCTCGAACGACATCTGCGGCAGCGACTGGAAGCCGCCCTCGCTGATGGCGCGGGCGCCATAGCTGATGCGCTTGCCGCCCTCCAAGAGGTCCGCCACCATCGGGTGGTGCTTGAAGCGCTGGAACTCCATGTAGGGATACAGATGCGGGTTCTTGTAGTTCAGGTGGACGACGAAGCCGACCAGCACCTGGTTGTTCTCGAGGTGATAGATGAAGCTGCCGCCGCCCGCGTTCTTGCCCAGGGGCCAGCCCATCGTGTGCACGACGCGGCCCTTCTGGAACTTCTCGGGGCGGACCTCCCAGATCTCCTTCATGCCCAGGCCGAACTTCTGCGCATCCGATCCCGCGGTCAGGTTCAGCCGCTCGTTGATCTGCTTGGCCAGGCTCCCGCGCACGCCCTCGGCGATGAAGACATACTTGCCCAAGAGCTCCATCCCCGGCTCGTAGCCGTCGCCGATGGAGCCGTCGGGATTGCGGCCGAATTCGCCGGCGACGACGCCCGCGACCCGATTGCCGTTCCAGACGACCTGGCTGGCGGCCATGCCGGGGAAGATCTCGACGCCGAGCGCCTCGGCCTGCTCTGCCATCCAGCGGCAGACATTGCCCATGGAGACGATGTAGTTGCCGTGGTTCGACATCAGGGGCGGCATCGGCCAGTTCGGCACCCGCACCTGGCCCGCCTCGCCCAGGACGTAGAAGTTGTCGTCGGTGACCTCGGTGGTCAGCGGCGCGCCCTTCTCCTTCCAGTCGGGGATCAGCCGGGTCAGCCCGCAGGGGTCCAGGACCGCCCCCGACAGGATATGCGCCCCGACCTCCGAGCCCTTCTCCAGCACCACGACCGACAGTTCGGGGTCGATCTGCTTCAGCCGGATCGCCGCCGACAGACCGCTCGGACCCGCCCCCACGATCACGACGTCATACTCCATCGACTCGCGCTCGATCCCGCTCTCCTCGATCATCCGATGGTCCCCCTGTGGCAAATTGGCTGGGCACAGCCTGTAACCTGCCAGGCATGGCGGGGCAATCGTGACGCGGCGAAGGATAGGGCGAAAGATGCTGCAATGCCGCAGAGCCGCCGATGCAGGCTTGCAATGCGGCGGAAATTGGGGTCACGATGCCGGCCGACAAGGTGCCACGCCCCTGCCATTCGAATGGCAGGGGCGTTGCCTTAGCACTTGGATGGCAACCGCATCCCACGAAGGACAGGGCAGCGATGGAAAAGATACCGATGACCCGCAGGGGCTATCAGGCGCTGGAACGAGAGCTGGGCGAGCTGAAATCGAAGGAACGCCCCGCCATCATCCGGGCCATTGCCGAGGCGCGCGAACATGGCGACCTGTCCGAGAATGCCGAATACCATGCCGCGCGCGAAAAGCAGGGCTTCATCGAGGGCCGCATCAAGGAACTGGAAGGGCTGCTGTCGCGGGCCGAGCAGTTCGACCCGTCCAAGCTGTCCGGCAGCATCAAGTTCGGCGCGACCGTCGTGCTGATCGACGAGGACACCGAGGAGGAGCGCACCTACCAGATCGTGGGCGAGGCCGAGGCCGATATCGAGCGCGGCCTTCTGAACATCCGGTCCCCTCTGGCGCGCGCATTGATCGGCAAGGACGAGGGCGACAGCGTCGACGTCACCACGCCCGGCGGTCTGCGCAGCTACGAGATCATCACGATCCGGTACGAGTGACCCGCATGTCCCTGATCGCCCGCATTTCCAGCCTGTCGAACCGCGACCGCATCACCACCGTCGGCCTGGCACTGACCGGCGTCTGGCTGTTCCTTGTCGCGCTGTTCTGGCTGCTGGGTCCCGACGACGAAAGCGGCCCGGGCGGCGTGTCGCGCCTGGTCGCGACCACCGGCGTGGTCCTGCCCCTCGTGCTGATCTGGCTGGCGGTGTCGCTGGCCCGCGCCATCGCCGTGCTGCGTGCCGAGGCCGAGGACCTGCGCCACCGGCTGAGCGAGCTGCGCCGCGCGTTGCAGACCGGAGAGGCCCCCGACGATGAGGCCCATCCCGAGCCGCATCCGGTCACCGTCCGGGTGTCCGAGCCGCGGCCCGAGCCTGCCGCCGCGCATCCCGCCACGGCGCTGCGCGCGGCCGCGCCCAAGCTGCGCCCCGCCACCGACCATCGCCCGGCCGCGCCGCGCCCCCATGAGGGCAACGGCCCCTCGGTCGACGAAGGCACGCTGATCCGCGCGCTGAACTTTCCCGACGGCCCCGACGATCACGAGGCGATCGAGGCGCTGCGCGAGGCGCTGAAGGACCCGACCCATTCACGCGTGCTGCGCTCCGCGCAGGACGTGGTCACGCTGATGGCCGGGCGCGACCTCTACATGGATGACCTGCCGCCCGACCCGGTGCGCCCCGATGTCTGGCGCCGCTTTGCGGCCGGCGAGCGTGGCAGCGCAGTCGCGGCCCTGGGCGCCGTCCATGACGACGACGCGATGGACATCGCCGCCGCCATGCTGCGCGAGGACGAGATCTTCCGCGATACGGCGCACCACTTCCTGCGGCATTTCGACGGACTGATCGGCCGTGTCGTGCCGCAGCTGGACGACCTGCAGATCGCGGTCCTGGCCGACAGCCGTTCGGCCCGCGCCTTCATGCTGCTGGGCCGCGTTTCGGGCGTCTTCGGCTAGGCCGCGTCCCGGCGCAGCACATGGACCTGCCCCCACCAGGGCAGGCCATAGCGGCCCTGCCCCTCCTCGGCAAATCCCAGGCTGCCATAGAAGGCCAGCGCGCCACCATTGCGCTGGCGCACCTCGGCGCGCAGGCCGGGGCGGGCGCGGCGGGCCGCAAGGCGCAGCGCCTCGGCCACCAGGGCGCGGCCGATCCCCTGCCGCGGCGTGGCCACAGCCAGCCCGTCGATCACCAGATCGCCCGTCGCGGGCGCCGGCCGGAACAGCCAGCCCGGCGCCGCAAGGTCGCGTGCGGCCAGCCCGCCCGAGGCGTCGCGCAGCCCCATCACCCCCAGCAGGCGCCCGTCCCGGCCGATGGCCACCACCCCCTGACAGGGCCGCAGCCCGGCGGGCCAGCCCAGCATTCCGAAATGGGCGCGCCACAGCGCCGTGGCCCGCGGCAGCGCCGCATCGGGGATCGGGTGCAGGATCTGCATGGGCCGGCCTTGCCTTGGATTGCGCGTCGTGCAAGCAAGGTGCCGCGAACCGCTGCAAGACGAAAGCACCATGTCACCCTCGCCCGCCCCCCAGCCCGCGGCCTGGCAAGCGCCCGCCGACGCGGCCTCCGAACGTGCCCTCGCCCGCTCGCCCCGCGCGGCGTTCCGGCATGGCATCGTCCAGTCGCTGCCCTTCCTGGTGGTGATCATCCCCTTCGCGATCCTGTTCGGGGTGGTGGCGACCGAGGCCGGGCTGGACATCGCGCAGGTCATGGGCTTTTCGATCCTGGTCCTGGCCGGGGCGTCGCAGTTCACCGCCGTGCAGCTGTTGTCGGACAATGCGCCCACGATCATCGTGATCCTGTCGGGCCTGGCCGTGAACCTGCGCATGGCCATGTATTCGGCCTCGCTTTTGCCCTGGCTGCGGGACGCGTCCGGCACGCAAAAGGCCTGGGTCGCCTATACGCTGATCGACCAGAGCTATGCGCTGTCGATCCAGCACTACGAACGCTACCCCCGCCTGTCGGTCCCGCAGCGCCTGGCCTATTTCGCCGGGACCGCGCTGGTCCTGTGCCTGCCCTGGATGGTCGCCACCTGGGTCGGCGCGACCGTGGGCCAGGCCATCCCCGAGGAGGTCGCGCTGGACTTCGCCATGCCGATCACCTTCCTGGCGATGATCGCGCCGATGCTGCGCACCACCGCGCATCTGGCCGCCTGCTTTGTGGCGATCGTCGCGGCACTGGTGCTGGCGGGGCTGCCGTCGGGACTGGGCCTGCTGATCGCGGCGCCCCTGGGCATGGCGACGGGCGCCCTGGTCGAGGCGCGCATGGAACGCCGGGGGGCATGAGGATGCAGGCAAGCGATCTTCAGATCTGGACGATCATCGTCGTGCTGGGCGTCGGCACCTACCTGATCCGCTGGTCGTTCCTGGGCGCGCTTGGCGACCGGGACCTGCCGGGATGGGTGCTGCGAATGCTGCGCTATACGCCCGTCGCGGTGCTGCCGGCGCTGGTCGCGCCGCTGGTCATGTGGCCGGCCGCGACCGGCGGCGATCCCGACCCCGCGCGCCTGGCCGCCGCCACGGCGACCGTGGCGGTGGGGGTCATGACCAGGAACGTGATGCTGGCCATTCTGGCCGGGGGCATCACGCTGTTCGGTCTGCTTTATCTTCTGTCGTAGCCCACGATCCGGCCGTCCTTCTGGCGCAGCAGGACGTCGTGGTTGTTGGCCGGGTCGCCGTCCATGTGCCGCTTGGACTGGACATTGGGCAGCGTCAGGAACCAGTTGCGCAGCCGCAGCGGCGAAAAGCCCCGCGGCACCCGCTCAAAGCCCGGCACCCCGGACAGGACGCTGGCCGATTCCACCGCGCAGAAGCTCTTGTTGCCGGCGCCGTTGGCCTCGGCCCGGCGGATGGCCAGGTCGGCCACCTCGCGGCTGACAGGGACGGTATCCTCGGCCACCCAATAGGTCGAGCGGGCGTGGTAGTCGATGTAGAAGTTCTTGAAGTTGTCGGTGATGCCATACAGCACGTCCCGGCGTTCCGGGATGCGGGGATGCTGCCAGCTGCCAGCGGGGTCATAGATCACCCGCTGGCTGCCGTTGAACATCAGCGCGGAATGCCCGCCCTCGCCGCGCGGGATGCCGATCACCGTCAGCAGCGTGATCGACGGCGGCTCGGGCGAGACGTAACGGGCCGCGCGGACCTGTTCATCGCTGGCCCAGACATTCTCGGCACCGCATGCCGAAAGGGCGACCGGCAGGCTGGCCGCCAGGAACACGCGTCTCTTCATGCCGAAAACCGCGCGATCAGGAATTGGTCAGGGCAAGAAAGACCAGGACCGCCAGCGACAGGCCGATCACCCAGACGGTCGCCCGCATGAAGCCCGCAAAGGTCTTCTTGTGGTCGGTCAGGTCCATCGTGCCCTGGGTGGCACCGGGTTTGTTGTCGAAATCGGCCATGGCTGCCCCTCGTGTTTGTGTCTGCCCCGCGATAGCCGAAAGCGGGCAGCCTGTCACGCCCCCCACAGCGCCGCACCCTGCCTTTCGCCGACCTGCCGGATCACGCCCGCGCGATGCAGGTGGTTCAGGTGGGCCACGGCCTCGACCAGGGCCAAACCGAACTCTCCCTCGCCGATGCGGCGGCGATAGAGGATGTCGAAACAGTCGACGGCGCTGCGCGGCGCCTCGGCCAGCGCCTCGGTCAGCCGGGCCAGCCCCGCGCGGTGGTTCTGGATCAGCTGCGTCAGCCGCAGGGGCAGGCCGGTAAAGGGCAGCTTGTGCCCCGGCAGGACCAGCTGGTCGTCGCGCGCCAGGTCCTGCAGCCGGATGCAGCTTTCCAGCCATTCCCCCACCGGATCGGCCTCCGGCTCGGTCGGATAGACGCCCAGGTTGGGCGAGATCGAGGGCAGCAGCT
This sequence comes from Paracoccus sp. T5, assembly GCF_048538155.2. GTDB lineage: Bacteria > Pseudomonadota > Alphaproteobacteria > Rhodobacterales > Rhodobacteraceae > Paracoccus. Next base: position 584,112 of record NZ_CM135809.1, on the reverse strand, counting down.
GGTCCCCCCCGATCACCAGGTTGTCGTCCAGCGACCACAGGGTGACATGGCAGGGCGCGTGGCCATGCCCCATCGCCACCCGCCAGCGGCGCTGGCCCAGGTCGATGACGTCGCCCTCAGACAGCCGGGTGAAGCCCAGGGGCAGCGGATGGACCACGTCGGCAAAGTTGAAGGGCCGTTCGGTCGCGCGCCGGTCCAGCAGATCGGCGGGCATCCCGGAGCGCCGCCAGAAGGCCAAGGCCTGCGGACTGGCGCGGTCCTGCACGTCCAAGACCAGCATCCGCGCCATCAGCCAGGCGGTACGGCTCATCATCAGCCGGGCGCCGTCCTGCTCCAGGAACCAGCCGGCCAGGCCGATATGGTCGGGATGATGATGCGTGCCGATGACCCGCCGCACCGGACGCCCCTGCAAGGGCCCGCTCAGCAGGGCCTCCCAGATGGCCCGCCCGCGCCGGCTGTCAAAGCCGGTATCGACGATCGACCAGCCGCCATCGCCGTCGTCCAGCGCATAGACATTGACATGGTCCAGCGCCATCGGCAGCGGCAGGCGCATCCACAGGACGCCGGGCGCGACCTCGGTGGCCGCGCCCTCCTCCGGGGGCAGGGCAAAGGGCGTGCGGATCACGCCGCGAAATCGCCGGCCAGCGCCTCGTCGCTGATCGCGGCCAGATCGTCCAGCCCGGCCTGCGCCTCGGCCAGATCGCCCGCAAAGCGCGGCAGGACCCGCGCCATGAAGACCCGCGCCATGGCCCGGTGCGGCTCTCCGCCCGCCAGGGCGGCGCGCAGGTGGTAATGTCCGCCCAAGACCCGCGCGAATGCGCTCAGATAGGCGACGGCGCCGGCAAAGCGCTGCGGCATGTCGCGCTCCAGCAGGGACAGGGTCGCCTCGCGCAGGGTCTCGGCCGCCTGCCAGACCTGATGCGCCAGGTCGGGATGCGCGGCCTGCGCGGCCTTGGCACCGTCCAGGACCTCGTCCAGCAGGCGCATCGCGGCCTCTCCGCCATCCGACAGCTTGCGCCCGACCAGGTCCATGGCCTGGATGCCGTTCGTGCCCTCGTAGATCGAGGTGATGCGCACGTCCCGCAGGTATTGGGCCGCACCCGTCTCCTCGACATAGCCCATGCCGCCATGCACCTGCACGCCCATGTCGGCCACGCGGATGCCGACATCGGTGCCATAGGCCTTGGCGATCGGCGTCAGCAGGGCCGCGCGGGCGGCCTGCTCGGCATCGCCGGTGGCGCGCGCCATGTCGATGGCCGTCGCGCAGGCCAGGCCGATGGCGCGGGCGGCAAAGACCTCGGCACGGCCGGTGGCCAGCATCCGGCGCACGTCGGGATGGCGGATGATGGCGCCCCCCTGGTCGCGATCACGGGCATAGGCCACGGCCTTTTGCAGTGCGGCCTCGGCCACGCCGACGCCCTGCATGCCGACGCCCAGGCGCGCGACGTTCATCATCGTGAACATCGCGGCCATGCCCCTGTTCTCCTCGCCCACCAGCCAGCCGGTGGCATCCTCATAGGACATCACGCAGGTCGGGCTGCCGTGGATGCCCAGCTTTTCCTCCAGACTGACGACCTTGAGGCTGTTGGCGACGCCCGGATTTCCCTGGTCGTCGGGGATCAGCTTGGGAACCATGAACAGGCTGATGCCGCGCGTTCCCCTGGGCGCGCCGGGCAGGCGCGCCAGCACCAGGTGGCACACGTTCGCCGTGACGTCGCTGTCGCCCCAGGTGATGTAGATCTTTTGCCCGCTGATCCGGTAGGTGCCGTCGCCCGCGGGTTCCGCCCGAGTGGTCAGCGCGCCCACGTCGCTGCCCGCGCCCGGCTCGGTCAGGTTCATCGTGCCCGACCATTCGCCGCTGATCAGCCGGGGCAGGTACAGCGCCTTCAGCTCGTCGCTGGCGTGATGCTCCAGCGCCTCGATCTGGCCCTGGGTCAGCAGCGGGTTCAGCTGCAACGCCAGGCAGGCCCCCGACATCATCTCGGCGACCGCCATGTTCAGCGCCTGCGGCAGGCCCATGCCCCCATGTTCGGGATCGGCCGAGACGCCCACCCAGCCCCCGTCGGCGATCGCGCGGAAACCCTCGGCGAAGCCGGGCGAGGACCGCAGGACGCCGTTCTCCAGCCGCGCCGGATGGCTGTCGCCGGCCATGTTCAGCGGCGCCAGCACGTTCGAGGCCATCTTGCCCGCTTCGGAGAGGATCGCGGTGGCCGTCTCGGCCGTCGCCTCGGCAAAACGCTCGGTCCGCGACAGTTCGCCAAAGGGCACGATATGGGTCAGGATGAAGTCGATCTGCTCGACCGGCGCCTTGTAGCTCATCGGGTCCTCCTCCAAGCGCCTTGGCATCCGGGCCGGGCGCGACTATCAGAACAACAGGCGGCATCTTGGGCCGCGTTCCTTTCAGGCTCAACCGAAACCCCGCGTCACGGATGAAGACCCTCCGCCTGTTCCCCGATGCCGACGGACTGGCCCGTGCCGCGGCCCTGCTGGCGCAGGGCGCCGCCGTGGCCATCCCGACCGAGACCGTCTACGGCTTGGCGGCCGACGCCCGGAACGGCGAGGCGGTGGCCCGCATCTATCAGGCGAAGGGCCGGCCCAGCTTCAATCCGCTGATCGTCCACGTTCCCGATCTGGCCGCGGCCGAGGCGATCGCCCGGTTCCCCGACCCCGCGCGCCTGCTGGCTGAACGGTTCTGGCCGGGACCGCTGACCCTGGTCCTGCCGCTGCGCGAGGATGCGGGCATCGCCTCGCTGGTGACGGCGGGGCTTGCCACCATCGGCCTGCGCGTGCCGGACCAGCCCACCGCCCGTGCGCTGATGCGCGCCTTGGGGCGACCGCTGGCCGCGCCTTCGGCCAATGCCTCCGGGCGGATCAGCCCGACCTCGGCCGACCATGTGCTGGACCCGGACGGTGGTCTCGACGGGCGCATCGCCGCAGTCCTGGACGACGGTCCCTGCCCGGTGGGCGTCGAATCGACCATCATCGGCTGGCCCGGCGGTCGCGCCACCCTGCTGCGCCCCGGCGGTCTGGCCGCCGAAACGATCGAGGCGGTTCTGGGTCAGCCCCTGGCGCGGCACGAGGGCGATCCGTCGGCGCCAAGCGCGCCGGGCCAGTTGACCAGCCACTATGCGCCCCGGTCGCATCTGCGCCTGAACGCCGCCACGCCCGAGGCGCACGAGACGCATCTGGACTTTGGCCGGCCCGGTCCCTTCAGCCTGTCCGACAGCGGCGACCTGGCGCAGGCGGCGGCGCGCCTTTTCGACTTGCTGCGCCGCGCCGATGCCTTGGGGCGGCCGATCTCGGTCGCGCCGATCCCCGACCGGGGGCTGGGCGCGGCGATCAACGACCGCCTGCGCCGCGCCGCCGCCCCCCGGCCCTGAGGACGCTCAGAGCCCCAGGGAGTTGTAGACGTTCGAGATGCGCCGGATCGCCACAACATAGGCGGCGGTGCGCATGTCGCCGACCTTCGGATTGCTCATCCAGACCTCCTTCATCTTCTTGAAGGATTCGCGCATCGTGTCATCCAGGCCGGACCGGACCAGATCCAGTTCGTCCGCGCCATGCAGGAAGGCCTCCTTGAAGCCGTGCGCCAGTTCGAAATTGGTGCCCGTATCCGCCGAGATCCGTTCCAGCTCCTCGACCAGCATCCGCGCCCGCGCCTCTTCGTGGCGGCGCTCCAGCCGGCCCAGGCTGATCTGCGACAGGTTCTTGACCCATTCGAAATAGGAGACCGTGACGCCGCCCGCGTTGGCATACATGTCGGGAATGATCACGATGCCCTTCTCGCGCAGGATCTCGTCGGCATCCGCGGTCACCGGGCCGTTGGCGGCCTCGATGATCAGCTTGCAGTTGATGCGGCCGGCGTTTTCCTCGTCGATGACGCTTTCGATCGCGGCGGGGACCAGGATGTCGCACTCATCCTCCAGCGCGCGCAGCCCGTCCTCCGAGAAGTCGCCGCCGACAAAGCCCCTGACCCCGCCCGTTGCGCGGATATGGCCGCGCAGCGCGTCGATGTTGATGCCCTGCGGGTTGCGGATGACACCGTCGCGCTCGATCACGCAGGTGACCAGCGCATGATCCTCGGCCGACAGGAACTGGGCTGCGTGATAGCCCACATTGCCCAGGCCCTGCACGACCACGCGCTTGCCCGCCAGCGTGCCCGACAGCCCGGCGCGCATCATCACGTCGTCATGGCGGAAGAATTCGCGCAGGGCGAACTGCACGCCCCGGCCGGTCGCCTCGACCCGGCCGTCGATGCCGCCCGCGGTGCGCGGCTTGCCGGTGACGCAGGCCTTGGCGTTGATGTCGTCGGGATGCAGCCGCTTGTAGGCATCGGCCATCCAGGCCATCTCGCGTTCGCCGGTGCCCATGTCGGGGGCGGGCACGTTCTGGGACGGAGAGATCAGGTTGCGGCGCGACAGCTCATAGGTGAAACGACGGGTGATCCGCTCCAGCTCGTCCTCGTTCCAGGCGCGCGGGTCGATGCGAAGGCCCCCCTTCGATCCGCCGAAGGGCACCTCGACCAGGGCGCATTTGAAGGTCATCAACGCCGCCAGCGCCTCGACCTCGTCCTGGTTCACGTCCAGCGAATAGCGGATGCCGCCCTTGACCGGCTCCATATGTTCCGAATGCACCGAGCGGTAGCCGGTGAAGGTGTGGATCTGGCCGCGCAGGCGCACCCCGAACCGGACCGTATAGGTCGAGTTGCAGACCCGGATCTTCTCCTCCAGCCCGGGCGACAGCTCCATCAGGCTGGCCGCATGGGTGAACATGCGCTCAACCGAGTCGCGGAACGAGGTCTTTCTGAGGGTCATTGCTGAAATCTCCTGATGCCAAGGCAGATGTCCGGGGTTCAGGCTAGGCCAAATGATGCCATTCCGCCACAGCCTGTTTTCTAGGCAGACTTGTTATCGCACTAAAAAGTAGCACGAAATTCTATTCCTTGGTCACTGCCAGCTTTCCGGCCCTTCAATCTTCTGAGAATCCTCGCAATACTTTGGAAACCCTCGGCCGTTCGGCGGACTTGTCAGGGAAGAAGTAGTAACGATGGATCTTGGGACAGGCATGAATGAGCATCCGGAAATCACCCGCGGCCGAAAGTTTGAACAGGTTCGCGACGGGGCTTCCGCAGTCTTCATGCGGGAGGGATATGCCGCGGCCAGTGTCGATGAGATCGCGCGTGCCGCCAATGTCTCCAAGGCCACCCTCTACAGCTATTTTCCCGACAAGCGGCTGATGTTCCAGGAGGTGCTGCGCGCGGCCTTGGACCAGGGCTTTCGCGAGGCGGTGGTTCAGGCCGATCATGCCGCGCCCCCGGCCACGGCGCTGCCCACGGTGCTGACCGCCCTTGCCGCCTGGCTGGTCTCCGAGCCGCAGCTGAGCCTGCATCGCATCGTCGTGGCCGAGGCCACGCGTTTCCCCGAGATCGCCGCCTCCTATGCGGGCGCGGTCCTGGAAAACGTCATCCGCCCACTGGCCGAACTGATCGAGATCTGGATCGCCCGGTCCGAGATCATGCCCCATGACGCAGGCCAGTCGGCACAGCAGCTGATGGCCCTGATCAGCGGCCAGCTGCAGCCCTGCGCGCTGCTGTCCGAACGCATTCCCGACAAGGCCCGGATCGCGCAGGTGGGCAGCTCGACCGCGATCCTGTTCCTCAATGCCTATGCCCGCCAGGCGGCCTGACCGGGCGCCGGCTGTGGCATTCCTGCGATGATGGAAACGTGATCCGCAGGGCGGCTTTTCAAGGCGTTGCGCAGAACCTATGCTGCCTCCAAAGGACAAGGTCCGAACAGGGCCGGCAGGGGTGAGACAGCGATGATCGGGACAAGTTGCGTTGCACGGGCCGGGCTTCTGGCCCTTTGCGGAATCGTGGCGGCGGGCTGCGCGTCATCGCCCAACCGCATGCCGCCGGCGGCGCCCCTGGACATGCCGATGGTCCCGACCGTCGCGCCGGTCACGGCCTATCCCGCGGCGCCGGGTTATGCCCCGGCGGGCGTCCCGGCCCCGGCCTATCCCATGCCCGCGCCCGCCTATGCGCCCAGCCCCTCTCCTGCCGTCCCCGCGCCCTTTCCCGTGGCTTTGGAACCCGCGCCGGTCGCCGCCAACGGCATCACCGGACTGGAGGAGCGCAAGCCCGACCTCTGCGGCGCCAGCAAGTTCGCCAGCGCCAAGGGCCAGCCCGGCAGCACCATCCCCGGCCTCGGCATCTCGAAGGCCTACCGGGTCGTCGAATATCGCGGGATCGAGCCGCAGGAATACAATCCCCAGCGGATCGTCTTCCGTCTTGACCCCGCCGGCATCATCACCAACATAGATTGCGGATAAAGCTCATGCGCCACCTTGCCATCCTTGCCGCCCTCACCGCCTCGGGCCTTCTGGCCGCCTGCGAGCCGGTGCCGGCCCCGGTCCAGCCCGCCGAACCCGCCATTCCCACCGACGAATGCGGCGCCACCGGCTTCAAGGGCCTCATCGGCCAGCCGCGCGACGTGCTGACGCAGATGAATTTCCCGCTGAACACCCGCGTGATCGGCCCCGACGACATGGTTACGGCCGATTTCCGCCCCGAGCGGCTGAACATCGAATACGGCCCCAACGGCCGGATCGACAAGGTCAGCTGCTACTGACCGGCCCCGCCGCTTTCGCATTGCCTTGCCGGAGCGGCGGTGTCACCATTCCGTCATGATGAATGCAAGCCCGCCGTTCCAGGCCGACCCGGACCGCGTCGTCTTCGACCGCAAGGAACTTGCGCTGATCCTGTCGACCTATGGCCGCTTTGTCGCGGCCGGGGAATGGCGTGATTACGGCATGTCCTTTCTGCGCGAAGCCGCCATCTTCAGCGTCTTCCGCCGCGCGGCCGAACAGCCGCTTTACCGCATCGAAAAGCGGCCGCGCCTGCGCAGCGCCCAGGGCGCCTATGCCGTGATCGCCATGGACGGCCGCATCCTCAAGCGTGGCCATGACCTGGAACAGGTGCTGAGGGTGCTGGAGCGGAAGCTGATCCGCAGCATCGACTAGCGCCCTCAGGTGCCGCGCGGCTTGGCGCGGGTGGTCGGATCGGCCTGGGTCGGGTCCTCGGGCCAGGGGTGGCGCGGATAGCGCCCGCGCATGTCCTTCCTGACATCGGCATAGGAACTGGCCCAGAACCCCGGCAGGTCCATCGTCACCTGCACAGGCTTGCCCCCCGGCGACAGCAGCGCGATCCGCAGCGGCCGGCCGCCCACGACCGGGTGGCGCGTCACGCCGAACAGCTCCTGCAGGCGCAGTTCGATCGACGGGTCGGCCTCGCCATAATCGATCGGCACGCGGCGCCCAAGTGGGGTCACGAAATGCGCCGGCACCTCCTGGTCCAGCCGCTGCTGACCCTGCCAGCCCAGCCGCGCCTTCAGCGGCTCGACCAGGTCCAGGCCCCGCAGATCGGCCAGCGTCCGCACCCGCCCCAGCCAGGGCAGCAGCCAGTCCCCGTCCTCCAGCAGCGCCGCATCATCAAGGGCGCCTTCCCCCGCCATCAGCGCCATCCGGGCGCGCAGGCGGGCCGCAGCCGGGGTCCAGCGCAGCCCGTCAAGACGCAGCCCTTCCAGCGCCGCCCGCGCGATGGCATCAGGGGGGGCATCGGGCCAGGGGTTGTCCGACAGGACCAGTGCGTCCAGCCGCTCCTGCTGGCGCGCCATCACCCGGCCCTCGCGCCGCGACCACTCGCACAGCCGCACCGTCTCGATCCGCGCCCCGTGCAGGTCACGAAGCGAGGTTTCGTCCAGCCGCGCCGCCATGCGGATGCGCGCCTCGCGCTGGTCTCCGTCCAGGTCCACCGCCACGATCAGGCGCTGGACCGCCAGGGGATCGGCATTGTCCATCACCGCGCCCTTGCCGCCCGAGAGGACAAAGCGCGCGTCGTCGCCCTTGCGACGCAGCCCGATCCGGTCGGGATAGGCCAGAGAGATCATCTCGCCCGCCGACATCCCACCCGCGCCCGAAGACCCGTGGGAGAGTCGGGCGGGATCCCCCCGATCGCCGCGGGAGGCGACCAGACGCCGCAGCCGCCGCGCTTCCTGTCGGATGCGTTCGACTGCCTGCCGGTTCATTTCAAAGGCATGGCGCGCGCCAAAGCCGCGCGGATCGCGCAGGGCCTCCAGCCGCAGCGCCAGATCGGTGCCGGCACCGCGCAGGGGGTCCCGGTCCGACAGCAGCGCCGCCAGGTCCGCCGCGCCCGCCCCCGCGCGGATCAGCATATGCGCCAGCCGGGGATGCAGCGGCAGGCGCGCCAGGTCGCGGCCATGTGCGGTGATGCGCCCTGCCCCGTCCAGCGCCTCCAGCGACCTCAGCAGGGCCCGCGCCTCGGCCAGCCCGCCCTCGGGGGGCGGCGTCAGAAAGGCCAGGTTGCCCGGCTCGGCGCCCCAGACCGCCAGTTCCAGCGCCAGGCCGGCCAAGTCGGCCACGGCGATCTCGGGCGGGGCAAAGGCCGGCAGCGCCCCTTCCTCGGCCCGTGCCCACATGCGATAGCAGATGCCCGGTGCCACCCGTCCGGCGCGGCCCCGTCGCTGGTCGGCCTCGGCCCGGCTGACGCGCTCGGTCACCAGCCGCGACATGCCGCTGCCCGGATCGAACCGCGCCCGCCGCGCCCGCCCCGCATCCACGACCACCCGCACCCCGGGGATCGTCAGCGAGGTTTCGGCGATCGCCGTCGCCAGCACGATCCGCCGCCGCGGCCCCGGCACCGCCAGCGCCGCCCGCTGCGCCGCCGCGTCCAAGGCTCCATAAAGCGGCAGCAGCTCACAGTCGCTGCCGCCCAGGGCCGACATCACGCGCCGGATCTCGCCCTCGCCCGGCAGAAACACCAGGATGGAACCGCCGGTCCCGCGCGTCTCGGCCTCGGCGCGCAGGATCAGGCGGGCGGCCTCGTCGACCAGCCGCATGCCCGCAGGCAGCGGTCGGTCCAGCCAGCGCGTTTCGACCGGAAAGGCCCGCCCGTCCGAGGTCACGACGGGCGCATCCCCCAGCAGCGCCGCCACCGGCCCCGCGTCCAGCGTGGCCGACATGACCAGCACGGCCAGATCCTCGCGCAGCGCACCCCGCGCCTCCCAGACCAAGGCCAGGCCCAGATCCGCGTTCAGGCTGCGCTCGTGAAATTCGTCGAAGATGACGCAGCCGACACCCTCCAGCGCGGGGTCGGACTGGATCATCCGCGTCAGGATGCCCTCGGTCACGACCTCAATGCGTCGGCCCGGAACGGACTCGCCCCGCACGCGGTATCCGACGCGCTGGCCCAAGGGTTCCGACAGCATCTGGGCCATCCGCTCGGCCGCGGCACGCGCGGCCAGGCGGCGCGGCTCCAGCATCAGGATGCGCCCGTCGATCCGGTCCAGCAGCGCCAGCGGCACGCGGGTCGTCTTGCCCGCACCGGGCGGCGCGACCAGCACCGCCCGCCCGTGCCGGTCCAGCGCCGTGCACAGGTCCGGAAGAACATCCTCGATGGGCAGGGCGTCGGACATGGCCGGGTGATAGCGTCCCGCGCCGGTCCAGCACAATCGCAATCCCTGCGGGGCAGTGCCATTCGCCCGCTACACATCCCCGTCCTGCGGACCTATCTTCCCGACGCGGCGTTAGGTGACGCGACACAGGCAGCAGGAACAGGCATGGGCATCGGCAGCGACGTGATGGAGGGTCTGGGCCTGACCGACCCGGTGGTGCGGATCGGGGTCACCGGACTGTCGCGGGCGGGCAAGACGGTGTTCATCACCTCGCTGGTGGCGAACCTTCTGGAACGCGGGCGGATGCAGGCCCTGCGCGCTGCCGCCGACGGTCGGCTGAAGGCGGTCTGGCTGCAACCCCAGCCCGATGACACGATCCCCCGCTTCGACTTTGAACGCCATTTGGCCGCCCTGACCGGGCCCGAGCCGCACTGGCCCGACGGGACGCGCCATGTCAGCCAGCTGCGCCTGTCGCTGCGGCTGGAGGGCGGCGGCCTGTTCGGCGGGCTGCGGGGGCCGCGCAACCTGCATCTGGATATTGTCGACTATCCGGGCGAATGGCTGCTGGACCTGCGCCTGATGGAGCGCGACTTTGCCCAGTGGTCGGCCGAGGTGCTGGAGCGGATCGACGGCCGCCCCGGCGCCGATCGCTTCCTGGCGGCCCTTGCGGCCGAGGATCCGGATGCGGCCTTTTCCGAGCCCCGCGCGCAGGACCTGGCCGACCTTTACACCGCCCACCTGAACGCGGCCCGCGCCGCCGGCTGGTCCGACTGCACGCCAGGCCGCTTTCTGATCCCGGGCGAACTTGCGGGCTCTCCGGCGCTGACCTTCGCGCCGCTGCCGGCCGCGCTTCAGGATGGCAGGCTGGGCCGGGAATTCCGCCGCCGCTTCGACGCCTACAAGTCGCGCATCGTCCGGCCGTTCTTTCGCGACCACTTTGCCCGGATCGACCGGCAGGTCGTGCTGGTGGATGTGCTGGGGGCGATCCACCAGGGCCCCCGCGCGGTCGATGACATGCGCCGCGCCATGGCCGACGTGCTGTCGGCCTTTCGCCCCGGCCGCGCAGGCTGGCTGGCGCAGCTTCTGGGGTCGCGGCGGGTCGAGCGCATCCTGTTCGCCGCCACCAAGGCCGATCACCTGCATCACATCCAGCACAACCGCCTGACCGCGATCCTGTCGGCCATGCTGCGCGAGGCGCGCGACCGGGCGGATTTCCAGGGCGCCCGGACCGAGGCCATGTCCATCGCCGCCCTGCGCGCCACGACTGAGGACATGATCCGCCAGGACGACGAGGAACTGCCTGCCGTGCGGGGCCGGCTGCTGGAAGGGCGGCAGGCGGCCTTCTATCCGGGCGAGCTGCCGGCGGACCCTTCCGCGCTGCTGCATCCCGCCCGGCAGGGGGCCGAGGCCTGGCTGGACAGCGATTATGCCATCATGAACTTTGCGCCCGCCCCCCTGACCACCCGTCCGGGGGACGGGCCGCCGCATATCCGGCTGGACCGGGTGGCGGAATTCCTGATCGGAGACCGCCTGTGACCGACCCCGTGAACCCGCCGCCCAAGCGGCCCCGCCGCCCGGTCCTGCTGGAGCTGGAGCCCGACGCCCCGGCCGCCCCGCGCGGTCCCCAGGCCCGGACCCTGAGCGAAGAGATCCCGAACCCCGCCGACGCCCCGGCCATCGATCCGCTGGAGGCGCCCCTGCCCCGGCCCCGCACGATGGAGATGGTGACCCGGCTGGTCGGGCGGCGCCCCTCGCGGCTGACCCGGCTGTTCCTGAACGCGGGCGTGGCGCTGTTCACCTTTCTTCTGGGCGTGGCGGCGCTGGATTTCATCAACCGGCTGCTGACCACCTATCCGCTGCTGGGCTGGATCGCGGTGATCCTTTTTGCACTGTTTACGCTGGCGGCGCTTGGCATGGCGCTGCGCGAATGGCGCGCCTGGCGGCGGCTGGGGCGGATCGACCGGATCCAACGCGCGGCCGGTGCGGCATTGGCGGGCCAGGACTTCGACGCGGCCAAGTCGGTGACCGATCAGTTGGTCAGCCTTTATGCCGGCCGTCCCGAACTGGAATGGCAGCGTCAGCGCCTGTCCGAGCGGCGGGGCGAGACCTTTGACGCCCAGACCCTGCTGACCTTGGCCGAAACCGAGATGCTGGCGGGCCTGGACCAGCAGGCCCGGCGCGAGATCGAGGCCGCGGCCCGCACTGTCGCCGCGACCACCGCGCTGGTGCCCCTGGCCTTTGCGGATGTCGCGGCGGCGCTGGCCGCGAACCTGCGCATGATCCGCCGCATGGCCGAGATCTATGGCGGGCGGGCCGGGGCGATCGGGGGCTGGCGCCTGGCGCGCACGGTGATGACCCATCTGATCGCCACCGGCGCGGTCGCGGCAGGCGATGACCTGATCCACACCGTCGCGGGCGGCGGTGTCCTGGCCAAGCTGTCGCGCCGGTTCGGCGAAGGCCTGGTCAACGGCGCCCTGACCGCCCGCGTCGGCATCGCCGCGATGGAGGTCTGCCGCCCGCTGCCCTTCCTGTCCCAGCCCCGTCCGCGCGTCGGCAGCCTGGTCAGCCGCGGCCTGCGCGGGCTATTCGGCGAGGAGGGCAAGAACTAGGGCCGGTCCAGCACCATCTTGTACCCCAGATGGGAATTGGCAAAGCCGAGCCGCTCGTAGAAACGGTGGGCATCCGTGCGCGAGCGGTCGGTGGTCAGCTGCACCATCGCGCAACCTTCGTCCCGACAGCGCTGGATCGCCCACTCCATCATCGCCCGGCCCAGCCCCCTGCCCCGCCCCTCGCGCGCCACCCGAACCGCCTCGATCTGGCCGCGCCGCGCCCCGCCGCGCGACAGCCCGGCGATGAAGGTCAGTTGCAGCGTCCCGGCGATGCGTCCGTCCAGTTCCACCGTGCACAAAAACTGGTTCGGGTCGGCATCGATGGCGGCGAAGGCCCGATGATAGTGGCTGTCGTCGCCCCCCTCGCGCCCGGCCCCAAGGGGGTCGTCGGCCAGCATCGCCACCAGCGCGGGAAGGTCGGCGGCGACGGCGCGGCGAAAGACCGGTTCGCCCGTCATGGCTGCTGGGCCTGGTTTTCGTCCGGCATCTGCGGCGTTTCGGCATCGGCGGGGGGTTCGGCTGCGGTCGGGTCGGCCTCGATCAGGCGGTTGTCCTGCCATTCGCCCGCGGCGACCTGACCGGTGGCATAGCGCATGACGCCCTGCCCCTGCCGCTTGCCTTGCGCGAAATTGCCTTCGTAGCGGTCGCCATTGGCATAGGTGGCGACGCCCTGGCCGTCGATCTCGCCGCCCTTCCACCCGCCTTCGTAGATAAAGCCGTCCGGCGTGGTCAGGCGCCCCTGCCCCTCGCGCAGCCCGTTGACGAAGGCGCCGGTATAGACAGTCCCGTCGGGATAGGTGGCCTGCCCGTCGCCATGGCGCTGGCCGTCCTTCCAGGCACCGGAATAGACATAGCCGTCAGGATAGGACATCCGCCCCTGCCCGTCGTTCCGGGCATTGCGAAAGCTGCCCTCGTAGACCATGCCATTGGCATAGGTGGCCTTGCCGTCGCCCTCGATCACGCCCTCGACCCACTGGCCCTCATAGGTCGAGCCGTCGGCATAGGTGATCTTGCCGGTCCCGTCGGGGCGGTCGGCGCGCATCTGGCCCAGATAGACCGAGCCGTCGGGATAGGTGATCTGGCCGCGGCCCTCCATCCGGCCCTCGACCCATTCGCCCACATAGACATAGCCGTCCGTGCCCGTGAAGGTGCCCTGCCCGTGCCGGCGGTCATTGGCGAATTCGCCGTCATAGACATCGCCATTGGCATAGGTGGCGATGCCCTTGCCCTGGCGGCGGCCGCCCTCCATCTGGCCCTCGTAGCGGTCGCCGGTCGGCTGGACCAGGGTACCGCTGCCCGACATCTCGCCGGCCGCCCAGATCCCGTCATAGGTCAGCCCGTCCGCCATCACCAGCTTGCCGCGCCCGGCCCGTTGGCCCGCCAGCATTCCGCCCTCATAGACCGCGCCGTCGGGATAGGTGATCTTTCCCTGCCCTTCCTTGACGCCCGCGTTCCATTCGCCGTCATAGCGATAGCCGTTGGGCTGGGTCAGCACCCCGCGCCCCTGGTGCAGGCCCTTGTCGAACTGGCCGGTATAGACCGAGCCGTTGGCATAATTGGCCACGCCCTCGCCGCTGATCTCGCCCCCGACCCAGCTGCCCTCGTAGGTGCCGCCGTCGGCATAGGTGATCTTGCCCCGGCCGTCAGGCTTGCCGCGCGCGAACTGCCCTTCGTAGACCGAGCCGTTGGGGAACTGCGCGCGACCCTGGCCCATGATCTGGCCTTCGACCCAATCGCCCTCGTAGCGATAGCCGTTGGGCAGGACATAACTGCCCTGGCCGTGCTGCACGCCGTTGCGGAAGGTGCCCTCGTAGACGCCGCCGTCATCGTATTGCTTGGTGACGACCTGCGCGCCCGCGGTCGCCGTCATGCCCATCAGTGCCAGCGCCACCGCGCCCACAGCCGTCGCTGTCCGAGTTGCCGATCTCATCGCCTCTGCCCTCATGGTGTCTTGAGGGCGGGTTTACCGCAGCTGGGCCATGGGCGCAAAGCCCGTCTTGCCGCGGCGCGGAGGGAGGGTTCAGGGGATCTCCAGCTTGCCGACCAGGGGGACGTCGTCCTGGGGACCGACGCTGTGGCGTTCGATCATGCGGTGGACGACGGGATCGCCCTCACCGCGGTGCAGGGCCCGCAATGCGACGGTCACCTCGGCGTCCGACTTGGTGCGGCGCAGGTTGTGGCGGACATATTCGTCCCAGGTTGCGATGTGATAGCTTTCGCTCCAGCGGTCGGGATGTTCCAGGTCGCGCAGCAGCGCCCAGTTGCGGGCACCGTCCCGCCTGCGGATATTGCGCCGCTGACGCATCAGGCGCAGGAACTCGGCCACATCGTCATGGTCGATGCTGTAGTCGACCATCACCATGATCGGGCCGGAGCGCCCGCGCAGGTCCAGCCGCAGCGCGGGTTCGCGAAAGCGGTTCACGGGGTCCAGATCGACGGTCCCGAATTCCGGCGCCCGCAGCCAGAGGCCGATCACGCCGCCAAAGACCAGGATGCCACCCGCACTGATCAGCGCCACGTCCAGCCCCTGGGCCCCCGCCACCGCACCCCAGAGCCAGGCTCCCGCCGCCATGCCGCCGAAGGTCGCGGTCTGGTACAGCGCCAGCGCCCGGGCGACGACCCAACGCGGCGTGGACAGCTGGACCGTCACGTTGAACAGCGACAGCGCCAGCACCCAAGATGCCCCCGCCGGCAGCATCGCCAGCGCATGCAGCCAGACGGATTCCGTCAGCCCCAGCAGCAGCGCCGCCACCGCAAAACCCCCGAAGGCCATCCGGACGACATGTTCATTGTCCAGCCGCGCCCGGATCCGCGGGTTCAGCAGCGCCCCTGCGATCGCGCCGATGCCGTAGCAGCCCAGCAGGCCCCCGAACAGCAGCGACCCTCCCTCGGGGTGGCTTTTGGCGACCAGCGGCAGCAGGGCCAGCACCGCGATGGCGGCAAATCCGAACAGCGCGCCGCGCAGCATCACCCGCATCAGGTTCGGCGACAGCGCGACATAGCGCAGCCCCGCCCCCATCGCCGCCAGGAAGGGCTCGGGCGTGGTCACGCGCGGGGCCAGGCTGGGCGTCCACCGGGCCATCGCGCCCAGCAGGGGCAGATAGCTGACCGCGTTCACTGCGAATGCCGCCGCCGCGCCAAAGGCCGCCACGATGAAGCCGCCGGCCGCCGGGCCGACGCTGCGCATCAGGTTGAAGCCGACCGAGTTCAGGCTGACCGCCGCCGGCAGGTCCTGACGGGCCACAAGGTCGCCCATGCTGGCCTGCCAGGGCGGGTTGTAGACCGCCTGCCCCGCCCCCAGCAAAAAGGTGAAGGCCAGCAGCAGCCAAGGCGTCAGCCAGCCGTTCCAGGCGACGACGGCCAGCGCGACCGACACGGTTGCCATGAAGATCAGCGCCGTCATCAGCAGCGTCTTGCGGTCAAAGATGTCGGCCAAGGCGCCCGAGGCAATGGCCAGCAGCATCACCGGCAGCGTGTTCGACGCCTGCACCAGCGCGATCAGCGTGGCGCTTTCGGTCAGCTGCGTCATCAGCCAGGCGGCGCCCACCGCCTGGATCAGCCCCCCGAAGTTCGAGATCAGCGTGGCCGACCACAGCAGCCGGAAATCGCGATAGCCAAAGGGGGCAAGCGCGCCGCGCGGACGGGCGCGGGCCAAGGCATCATCTGGCGGGTTCGGGCTGGTCACGTCGTGCTGCTCGTTCTGGCGGGCGACCCCGGGGGCCGCCCGGTCCGGGAAAGGTCTATCGCGTCACCCTGCCCGCTGAACCAGGCGCAGGACAAGCAGCAGGATCACCGCGCCCAAGGTCGCGTGGACGATCGCGCCCAGCACCGAACCCGCCGCGCCGAAGCCGACCGCCGGGAACAGGAACGAAGCAATCAGCGCCCCCACGATGCCCACGACGATATTGACCAGCAGGCCCTGCCCGCGGCCCCTGACCAGAAGGCCGGCCAGCCAGCCGGCGATGGCACCGATGATCAGTGCGACGATGATGTTCATCTTGAATGATTCCCTGGAATGTTGCGGCAACCTGCGCGCGTTCCGGAAACCAAACCACACGGCAAGTTGTTCCGCTGCAGTGCAAACTTGATGGGGCTGACGCGGCGCGGCCACATAGTTTGGGTTGCGACGCGCCATGGGGGTCACGATCGCCCCGCCGGGCTTGACGCGACTGCATGGTCGGGCCCATGGAACGCTATGCGAATCGCGCATGATGGCACCGCCGTTGTCGCGATAGAAATTTGATGCTGCCTCGGCCCTGTCTCTGCCGGCGGGACCGACGATGAACAAGGAACATTCAACAATGCGCCTCGCTTTTCTCTTTACGGCGCTGGCCTTGGGGCTGGCGGCTTGTGGTCCCTCCCAGGAAGCAGCGGCCCCTGCGCCGCAGCAGCCGGTGTCGATCCCCGAGATCTACCAGTCCCGCGTCGACCGCGGCCCCAACGGCGACGTCATCCAGATCCCCGCCATCCGCGCCGCTTATCTGATCGACCGCAACCGCCGCCAGACCGTTCCTTACAACGGCACCGAAACTCCGGGCACGATCGTGGTCGATCCCTATGCGCGCGTGCTGTACCACGTCCAGCCCGGTGGCCAGGCGATGCGCTATGGCGTTGCCGTCGGCCGTGCCGGCAAGGGCTTCGAGGGACGCGCCACGATCGCCCGCAAGGCGGCCTGGCCCAGCTGGCGCCCGACCGACAACATGCTGAAGACCGAGCCCGAGCTTTACGGCCAGTTCGCCGGCGGCCTGTCGGGCGGCATGCACAACCCGCTCGGCTCGCGCGCGCTCTATCTCTATCAGGGCAACACCGACACCTATTACCGCATCCACGGCACGATGGACCCCTCGTCCATCGGCAAGGCGACCTCGGCCGGCTGTATCCGCCTGTTCAACCAGGACGTGATCGACCTTTTCGAGGCGGTGCCGAACGGGACCGAGGTCGTCGTGCGCTCCGAGGCTGAAAGCGTCCGGATGGAAGGCCCGATGATGGAAACCCCCGAGGGTTACGTCGTCCCGGCCGTCCAGGCCCAGCCCGTCATCGATCCTGCCGCCGCCCCGGTTCAGGCCACGGCCCTGGCGCCGGCGCAACCGGCGGTGGATCCCTATGCCGCGATGATGGCGACCCCGACTGCCATGCCGACCGCAGCGCCGGAGCCGATGGCGATGGACACGACCGCCGTGACCGATCCCTTCGCCACCGCAGATGCGGGCTTTGTCTCGCCCGTGGAAAGCGCCGTGCCAAGCTGGTGATCCGGCGACCCGGTCCCGCAGGCGGATGATGATGAGACAGGCCCGGCGCATGCCGGGCCTTTCCAATTGCAAATCCCGCGTTCTGTGCGCAATGTCCTGACACATCCAACCCCTTGATCCGAAGGCCCCGCGATGCCCAATCACGTCAAGCGCGAGCAGGAAATGCTGAACAAGGACCAGCTGAGCCTCAGCGAGCAAAGCCGCCATCCGGCACTGGCCCGCCTGGACGACCCGGCCCTTTATGACCTGCTGGAGCAGTTGCGCAGAGCGCGTGACGAGGCCAAGGCCGGCGCGGACGCCAATGATGAGCCGGCCCGCATGATGACCGCCGGCATCCGCCGCGTGGAGGCGGAGCGGCGCAAACGCGGCCTGCCGGCCCGGCGCGAGGCCGCCTCCGCCATCCAGGCCACCGCGCCGACCGCTTCCACGGTGGCGGCCATCGCGCCCGCCGCGGTCAAGACGGCCACCAAGCGCAAGCGGGCGACCGTGTCGCGCAAGCCCGCGGGCCGCAAGTCGGCCGAGGCCCGCAAGACGGACCTGCGCACCGAGCCGCATCGCATCCCCAAGCGGCGCGCCACCGCACCGGCCCCTGCCGCCGAGGTCGAGGCCCCGGCCGAGGACCTGCCGCCGGTTCCCACCTCCGTCCCGGCCGAGGCCAGCACGGCCCAGATCTTGCGGAAGGCCCGCAAGGAGGCCGATAAGGTCGCGCGCAAGGCGGCGAAGAAGGTGCTGAAGGAGGCCGAGAGCGAAGCCGCCAAGGCCGACCGGAAGGCCGCGAAGAAGGCCGCCAAGGAAGCCCAGAAGGCTGCCGAAAAGGCGGAGCGCAAGGCCGCCAGGAAGGCTGCGGGAACAGCTGAGACGCCCAAGGCTGCCAAGTTAAAGGGCGATGGCAAGAAGACGGGGGGCAAGGGCAAGGCGGCAAAGGGCGCAGGCGCCAAGTCCGCCAAGTCCGATCCCGCCAAGACATCCAAGTGACCCGGCGCGGGCCGGCCTGATCCTGCCCCGCCGGCGAAAGACCTGATGACCCTCATGTTCCAGCTTTTCCTCCGTCTTGCCCTGGGCGCCGCGCTGCTGGCGCCTGCCGCGACCGGCGCATCGGCGCGTCCAGCCGTTGATGCGCTGGACGGGCGGGCACCGCCCCGGGTGACCGAGGATCTGCGCTGCAGCGATGACGGGCGCGACTGCATCCGCAAGGACAGCTATGCCGCCGATGTCTGCAAGCTGATCGAGCGAAATGCCAGCGAACAGGGGCTGGACCCCGCCTTCCTGGCCCGCCTGCTGTGGAAGGAGAGCCGGTTCGAGCCCTCTGCCGTCAGCCCCGCCGGGGCGCTTGGCATTGCGCAGTTCATGCCGGGAACGGCCGACCTCTACTGGCTGGACGACCCCTTCAACCCGGCCCAGGCCATCGGCAAGGCGGCCTGGTACCTGAGCCAGCTGAGCCAGCGTTTCGGCAATATCGGCCTGGCGGCGGTTGCCTATAACGGCGGCGAGAACCGCGCCGCGCGCTTTGTCGCCCAGCAGACGACCCTGCCCTATGAGACGGTGGATTACGTCGAATCGATCACCGGCTTCAGCGCCCATCGCTGGCGCGACAACCCGCCCGCACCATCCGACCTCAGGCTGGCTTTGGTCCCCGACATGCCCTTTCGGAAATCCTGCGAGAAGATGGCCGGCGACCGCAAGCTGCGCGAGTTCAACACCCAGCCCCCGGTCATGCCCTGGGGGGTGATCGTGGCCAGCCATCCCAGCCAGGCGGGGGCCGCGCAGCAGGTGGCCCGCCTGAACCGCACGCTGCGGCCGATCCTGGATGGCGGCGCGCGCGTCGGATACGTGCGCAAGCGGCTGAACGGCATGCCGCGCGCGGTCTACACTGCGCAGGTCGGCTATCAGTCCCGCAACGAGGCCGCGACCTTCTGCGCCCGCTTCCAGCGGCTTGGCGGGCGCTGCATCGTGCTGAGGAACTAGGCGCGGGCCCCTGTCACAGAAAGCTCTGCGGGTCGATGTCCACCGACAGGCGCAGGTTCGTGGGCAGCTTGATGCCCGACAGCCAGTCGGCGATGGCCGCCTGCAGCGGCGCCTGGCGCGGTGCGCGGATCAGCATCCGCATCCGGTGCCGGCCCCTGACCCGCGCAATGGGCGCGGGGGCGGGTCCCCATAGTTCGGCCCCGACCTCGGCAAGGGGTTGCGCCAGCCCCGCCAGGTGCCGGGCGAAATCGGCGACCACGCCCAAGTCGGGATGCGACAGGATGATCCCGGCCAGGCGGCCGAACGGCGGCATCCCGGCAGCCTGCCGCCCCTGCGCCTCGGCGTCCCAGAAAGCCTCGTCCTGCCCCGTCAGGATCGCGCGGATCACCGGGTGGTCCGGCTGGTGCGTCTGCAGCAGGGCGACGCCCGGCGCCGCCCCGCTGATGCGCCCCGCCCGCCCGGCCACTTGGCGCATCAACTGAAAGCTGCGCTCCGCCGCCCGCAGGTCCGCGCCCTGCAGGCCCAGGTCCGCATCCACGACCCCCACCAGCGTCAGGCGGCGGAAGTTGTGGCCCTTGGCGACGATCTGCGTGCCGATGATGATGTCGGTGTCGCCGTCGGCGATCTCGGCGATGGTCTCCTTCAGCGCGCGCGCCGAATGGAACAGGTCGGATGACAGCACGGTCGCCTTGGCTTCGGGAAAACGGGCCGCGACCTCCTCGGCGATGCGTTCGACGCCGGGGCCGATGGGGGCCAGCTTTCCCTCCACCCCGCAACTGGGGCAGGCCGTGGGAATGGGCCGCGTTTCGCCGCATTGGTGGCAGACGAGGCGGTTCTGGAAGCGGTGTTCGACCATGCGCGCGTCGCATTGGTGGCAGCCGATCTGCTCGCCGCAGGCGCGGCAGACGGTGACGGGGGCAAAGCCGCGCCGGTTCAGGAAGATCAGCGATTGCTCGCCCTTGGCCAGGCGGTCGGTGACCGCCTGCGCCAGCGTGGGCGAAATCCAGCGCCCCGCCTCCATCGCCTCTGCCCGCAGGTCGATCGCGGCCATCTGCGGCAGTTCGGCCTCGCCATAGCGGGACCGCAGGTCCAGCCGCCGGTACTTGCCCGCCGCCGCGTTCACCCAGCTTTCCAAGGACGGCGTGGCCGAGGCCAGCACCACCTGCGACCGGCTGATCGAGGCGCGCAGCACCGCCATGTCGCGGGCGCTGTAATAGACCACGTCCTCCTGCTTGTAGCTGCTGTCATGCTCCTCATCGACGACGATCAGGCCCAGGTCGTGGAAGGGCAGGAACAGCGCCGACCGCGCGCCGACGACCAGCCCGACCTCGCCTCGGCCGGCCATGTGCCACAGGCGCCGCCGCTCGGTCCGGGTGATGCCGCTGTGCCATTCGCCGGGGCGGGCGCCGAACCGCGCCTCGACCCGGTCCAGGAACTCGGCCGAGAGCGCGATCTCGGGCAGCAGGACCAGCGCCTGCCGCCCCTGCGCCAGGCATTCGGCCACGGCTTCCAGATAGACCTCGGTCTTGCCCGAGCCGGTGACGCCGCGCAGCAGCGTGGTGCCATAGCTGCCGGACCTGATGGCGCCGCGCAGGCTGTCGGCCGCCGCCTGCTGGTCGGGGGCCAAGGGCTTGCCCGGAAGGGTGGGATCCAGCCGCGGATAGGGCAGGTCGCGCGGCGCCTCGATCTCGGCCAGGGCGCCCATGCCCACCAGCCCCTTGACGACCGAGGTGCCGACCCCCGCCAGCTGCGCCAGTTCCGAGGCGGCAAAGCTGGCGCCGCCGTGATCGGCCACCACCTGCATGACACGGGCGCGCGCCTCGGTCTGGCGGCCCACCTGCCCCGAGCCCGGGACGATGATGCGGCGCGCGGCGGGCGGCTGGTCGATATCGGGCGCGCGCGTGGCCATGCGCAGCATCAGGGGCAGCGGCGTCAGCGTGTATTCCGCCGCCCGCGTCAGGAAATCCAGGAAGCCTGCCGAAAAGGGTTCCGCATCCAGCACCCGCGCGACCGGGCGCAGCCGTGCCAAGTCGAAATCGCCGGTCCCCTCGCCCCAGACAAGGCCCAGCACCCGGCGCGGCCCCAGCGGCACCAGCACCAGCTGTCCCTGCCGCACCCCGGTGTCGGGCGCCAGGTAATCCAGCACGCCCACCGGCTCGCAGGTCAGGACCGCGATCCGGGCGCGGGGCGGGAAAAAGGCTTGGCTCATGGGCCGCGATAAAGACGGGCCGCGCCGCCGGTTGCAAGCCCCGGCCGTGCGGCGGGACCGGTTCGGCCTTCCCGCGCGGAGCCATCTGAAGTATGACCCACCCAAAGCGTACCAGAGGAGCCGGACCATGAAGTTCTTTGTCGATACCGCCGATATTGCCGCCATCCGCGAACTGAACGACCTGGGCATGGTCGACGGGGTCACCACCAACCCCTCGCTGATCCTGAAGGCCGGGCGCGACATCGCCGAGGTCACGCGCGAGATCTGCGAACTGGTGGCGGGTCCCGTTTCGGCCGAGGTCGTGGCCGCCGATGCCGAGGGCATGATCCGCGAGGGCAAGCACCTGGCGCAGATCGCCGGCAACATCACCGTCAAGGTGCCGCTGACCTGGGACGGTCTCAAGGCCTGCCGCGCGCTGTCGGACGAGGGCCACATGGTCAATGTCACGCTGTGCTTCTCGGCCGCGCAGGCGATCCTGGCCGCCAAGGCGGGCGCGACCTTCATCAGCCCCTTCATCGGCCGGCTGGACGACATCCACCTGGACGGGATGGACCTGATCGCCGACATCCGCGAGATCTATGACAACTACGGCTTCGAGACGCAGATCTTGGCCGCCTCGATCCGCACGGTGAACCACATCGTCGATGCCGCCAAGATCGGCGCCGACGTGATCACTGCGCCGCCGTCGGTCATCAAGTCGATGGCGAACCACATCTTGACCGACAAGGGCCTGGCGCAGTTTGATGCGGACTGGAAGCAGACCGGCCAGAAGATCGGGTGACCGGCAAGGACCAGGGGACGGGGATGAACGACGCGCTTGAACCAGAGATCCGGGAACGGCTGATCTCCGACCCCGCCGCGATCCTGGCCGATCGCGACCTGATGCGTGCCCTGGTCGCCGCGCGCGAGGCCGAGGCCGGGGCCAATGTCATCGACATCCGCGGCCGCGCGATGGAGGCGCTGGAAGGCCGGTTGGATCGGCTGGAGGCGACGCATGAAAGCGTGATCGCCGCCGCCTATGACAACCAGTCGGGCATGGCGATCGTCCATCGCGCGGTGATCGGCCTGCTGGAATCGGCCGACCTGTCGGATTTCATCGGCGCCCTGCAATCCGACATCGCCCCCCTGCTGCGGATCGAGACCCTGCGCCTGGTGGTCGAGACCGAGCCCGCGATGGCCACCCTGCCCGAGGATGTCGTGATTCTCCCGCAGGGCATGATCGAGCGCATCGTGGCCGCCGGCCGTCGCGCGCCGCGGGGCGACGACATCGTGCTGCGCGCGGCCACGGCGATCACCCGGCCGATGCACGGTCGATCGCTGGCCTCCGAGGCGCTGCTGCCGCTTGACCTGGGCGCCGCGCGGCCCCGCGCCATGCTGCTGATGGGGAGCGCCGATGCCGGCCGCTTCCAGCCCTCGCATGGCACCGATCTTCTGCGGTTCTTCGCGCAGGTCTTCCGGCTGGTCCTGCTGGACCGTCTGGCGCGATGACGCACCGGCCGCTGGCCCTGGCCCCTGCGACCAGCGACGCCTTGGCCCGCTGGCTGGAGACCGAGGGGGCCGTCAAGGACCGTGCCGACCACACGATCACCGCCTATCAGGCGGACCTGATCGCCTTTCTGCACTTCATCGGCGCCCATTGGGGCCAGGCCGCGACGCCAGCCGCGCTGGCCGGCCTGCGGCAGACCGACATGCGCGCCTTTGCCGCCGCCGAACGGGCGCGTGGCCTGGGCGCCCGGTCGCTGGCGCGGCGGCAGTCGGCGGTGCGGTCCTTTCTGCGCTGGCTGTCCGACCGCGAGGGGTACGACCTGTCCGCCGCGCTGTCGGCCCGCAGCCCGCGCTATGCCCGGTCCCTGCCCCGTCCGCTGACGCCCGACCAGGCCCAGGACACGCTGGCCGAGGTCGCCCTGCACGCAACGCCTTGGGTCGGCGCCCGCGACATGGCCGTGCTGACGCTGCTCTGGGGGTGCGGGCTGCGGATTTCCGAGGCGCTGGCGCTGGACGGACGCCACTGGCCTTTCCCCGAAGGGCTGATCATCCGCGGCAAGGGCGGGCGCGAACGTCAGGTGCCGGTGCTGCCGGTGGCACGCGCGGCGGTGGCGGAATACCTGCGCCTGACGCCTTGGGTCCTGGCCCCCGACCAGCCGCTGTTTCGCGGCATGCGCGGCGGACGGCTTGGCGCGGCCAGCGTGGCCGGCTCGATGCGCAAGGCGCGCGCCGCCCTGGGTCTGCCCGCGACGGCCACGCCCCATGCCCTGCGGCACAGCTTTGCCACCCATCTCCTGGCGGCCGGAGGCGACCTGCGCACCATCCAGGAGCTGCTGGGCCATGCCAGCCTGTCCACCACGCAGGTCTATACCGGGGTGGATGATGCCCAACTGATGGCTGTCTATCGTGCGGCGCATCCGCGGGGGTGAACCGGCACAACCCGTCCCGCGTTTGGCGGGGACACCAGGAAAAGAGGCTTTTCGATGACCGAACACGCGATCTTTCACCGGCCCCTGGGGGCCAATCCACCCGCCGGCTACGATCAGGCAGTCTTCGGCATGGGCTGCTATTGGGGAGTCGAGCGCCTGTTCTGGCAGGAGCATGGGGTCTGGCTGACCGAGGTGGGCTTTGCCGGCGGCGAGGTCCAGAGCCCGACCTATGACCAGGTCAAGCGCGGCGACACCGGCCATGCCGAGGTGGTGCGGATCATCTATGACAGCTCGCTGATCAGCTATGACCACCTGCTGAAGCTGTTCTGGGAAAACCACGACCCCACCCAGGAAAACGGGCAGGGCAACGACATCGGCAGCCAGTATCGCAGCCTGATCATGACCTTCACCGACAGCCAGCGCAGCGCGGCCGAAGCCTCCAAGATCAACTATGACAACCGCCTGGCCGTGCAGGGCTTTCCCAAGGTGACGACCCAGATCGTCGATGCCGCGCAGTTCTGGCCCGCGCACGAGGCGCATCAGCAATATCTGGAAAAGAACCCTGACGGTTATTGCGGCCTCAAGGGCACCGGGGTAGAGGCCAGCATTCCCAATCCGGATCCGATCTGATGACGACCTTTACCGCCCTGACCCATCTGCAAGGCCGCGAGGCCGCCGAAGCGCTGGCCGAGGCCTGCGAGGAGCTGACCCCCGAGCCCGTCGGCACCGGCATCTTCGAGATCGAGGACGGGTCCGAGCGGTGGGAGGTGGGCGCCTATTTCACCGAAAGCCCGGACGAGATCGCGCTGGCCCTGCTGGCCGCGGCCCATGATGCGCAGCCCTTCGTCATCTCGGAACTGCCCGAGGTGGATTGGGTGGCCCATGTGCGCCGTGAACTGACCCCGGTGCGGGCGGGCCGCTTTTACGTCCACGGCAGCCACGATGCCGACACCGTCCCCGAGGGCGTCGAGGCCCTGTGCATCGAGGCCGCCATGGCCTTTGGCACCGGCCATCACAACACCACCAAGGGCTGCCTGGAGGCGCTGGACCGGCTGGCGCAGGAGGGGTTCGACGCCACCCGCATCGCCGATATCGGCTGCGGCACCGCCGTTCTGGCGATGGGTGCGGCGCGGCTGTGGCACGTGACCGTTCTGGCCAGCGACATCGACCCGATCGCGGTCGACACGGCCGCCGCCAATGTCATCGCCAATGGCCTCGACGGGCGCGTCGTCTGCATCGAGGCGGCGGGCTTCGAGCATCCCACGCTGGAACAGGCGGCGCCCTATGATCTGGTGCTGGCCAATATCCTCAAGCAGCCGCTGATCGACCTGTCCCCCGACATGGCGCGCCATGTGGCACCTGCGGGCAGGATCATCATGTCGGGGATCCTGACCACCCAGGCCGAGGAGGTCGTGGCGGCCTATCAGGCGGCCGGCTTCGCGCTGGATCGGCGCGACGACCTGGGCGACTGGACGACCCTGGTCATGACCCGCGCCTGAGCGGCAGAGGCGATCCACCCCGCAGACAAGAAAAAACCCCCGCGAGCATGACGCTTTCGGGGGTTCGTTCGTTGGTCCGGCAAGTCGGTCTCAGCTGCGGGCCGCCTGATCGATGTCGCCACGGCACAGGCCGATATCGTCCAGTTCGCGGTCCGACAGGCGGCTCAGCTCGCGGCGCGTCACGCGCGCATCCCAGAAGGACGCGACGGCCGAGAACAGACGCACCACTAGAGTACCCAGTCCCGGAGCAGTCGAGATGCGGTTCGTATCCATCATCGCCATCATGTCACCTGTGTTCAGATTGCCCCATCCGGGGGCAGTTTGCGGATGATCTGGAAATAGTTCCGGCACCCCGCAAAGAGTAGCTGCGAAAGCGACAATGCCGCTATGCAGCAATCGCAGGGAAAGCGGGGCTTTTTGCCGTAAAACTGTCGCAATCGCACCACACTATGCCGCATCGCAGCATGGACTTGCTGCTTGACCTAGCGCCAATCGCCCAGGGCCGCCTGCCACAGCGCCAGCGCCGCGACCGCCGCCGTGTCGGCCCGCAGGATTCGCGGCCCGAGGCTGACCGGGGTGACAAAGGGCAGGCGCCCCAGATGCGCCCGCTCGGCGGCAGAAAATCCGCCTTCGGGGCCGATCAGGATGGCCCAGGGGCCGGGGGGCAGTTCGGCCAGGGTGGCGGCGGGGCCGACCCGGGCCTCGTCCGCCCAGAGGATGCGGCGCGTCCCGTCCCACCCGTCCAGCAGCCGCGACAGCGGCGCCAGATCCGCCACCTCGGGCACGAAGGTGCCGCCGCATTGCTCGGCCGCCTCGACGGCATGGGCCTGGAGCCGATCCTGGCGGATGCGTTCGGAATTGGTGTGGTCGGTCTGCACGGGCAGGATCCGGGCGGCGCCCATCTCGGCTGCCTTTTCGACGATGAAGTCGGTGCGGGCCTTCTTGATCGGCGCGAACAGCAGCCACAGGTCGGGCGGGTTCCGCTGCGGGCCGGTCTGGGCGTCCGGCATCAGGCTGCCGCCACGCTTGCCCGCCTCCAGCAGGCTGGCCGACCAGGCCCCGTCGCGGCCGTTGAACACCGTGACCACGTCGCCCGCGCGCAGCCGCATGACCCCCGCCAGGTAATGCGCCTGCGCCGGGTCCAAGGGGACGGGTTGTCCCGCGACCAAGGGGTGATCTATGAACAGTCTGATCCTAGCCATGATGGGCCCGACGCTATGCAAAGCCAGACCGAAAGGCCAGACGCCGTCTTCGACGCCCCCAAGGGGAACTGGGTGGACCGCCTGGCGCCGCGGGCCAGCCGGCCGCTGCTGCGGCTGAGCCGCGCCGACCGGCCCATCGGCACTTGGCTGCTGCTGCTGCCCTGTTGGTGGGGGATCGGGCTGGCGATGATGGCGGACGGCCCGCGCTGGTTCGACCTGTGGATCGCGCTGGCCTGCACCATCGGCGCCTTCGTGATGCGCGGGGCGGGCTGCACCTGGAACGACATTACCGACCGCAACTTCGACGCGCAGGTGGCCCGCACGCGGTCGCGGCCCCTGCCCTCGGGTCAGATCAGCCTGAGGGGTGCCTATGCCTGGCTGATCGTGCAGGGGCTGGTCGGCTTGGTGATCCTGCTGACGCTTGGCCCGGCGGCGATCTGGATGGGCGTCGCCTCGCTGGTGCTGGTGGCGATCTATCCCTTTGCCAAGCGGTTCACCTGGTGGCCGCAGGTCTTTCTGGGCCTGGCCTTCAACTGGGGCGTGATGCTGGCCTATGCCGCGCATATGGGGCGCGTGGACGCGGCGCCGGTGGTAGCCTGGGCGGGCGCCATCGCCTGGACGATCTTTTACGACACGATCTATGCCCATCAGGATGTCGAGGATGACGCCCTGATCGGCGTGAAATCCACCGCGCGCCTCTTCGGCGACCGCAGTCCGCGCATCCTTGCCGGCTTTGCGCTGCTGTCGGTGGCGGTCCTGGCCGTGGCCATCGCACTGACGGGGGGCAACCTGCTGATCGCGTTCGCGGGGCTGCTGGGCTTTGGCCTGCACCTGCTATGGCAGTTGCGGAACTTTCGCCCCAATGACGGCGGCACCTGCCTGCGCCTCTTTTGGTCCAACCGCGATGCCGGGCTGATCCTTGCGCTGTTTCTTGCCGTTGCGGGGCTGCTGTGATTGCAGGAGGCCGGACGGGGCACTAGACGTTGCGCAATTGCAACAGTCCCGGGTCTTTTCCTCATGGCAAGAACGCGCCGCCGAATCTCGACCTCCTTGGTGACCGTGCTGGTTCTGGCCGGCGCGGGCGGGCTCTGCTGGGCCGGCGCCGAGACGGCGGCGACCTATCTTGAGGAGCGCACGGCCGAGGATGTGGAACGCGCCCTGACCGGCGCCGTCCATGACTGGGCCGGGGTGCAGACGGACGGGCTGCAGGTTCGCCTGACCGGAACCGCACCTTCCGAGGTCGCACGGTTTCGGGCCCTGACCCAGGCCGCCACCGCCGTGGATGCCAGCCGCATCCTGGACGAGACAACCGTGGCGGCCGTGGGCGCGCTGACGCCGCCGGATTTCAAGATCGAGCTGCTGCGCAACGAACAGGGCATCTCGCTGATCGGGCTGGTGCCGGCCGCGACCGACCGCGCCGCGATCCTGCGCGACCTGCGCGGGGAACGGGCGGCCGTGCCAGTGACCGACCTGCTGGAAAGCGCGGATTATCCCCTTCCGCCCCTTTGGGAGGCGGCGATGCGCTTTGGCTTGCAGGCGCTGCGGATGGCGGGACCGGCCAAGATCTCGATCGCGCCGGGCGAGGTCACGGTCGTGGCACTGGCCGACAATGCCCAGGACAAGGCCCGGCTGGAGGCTGCGCTGCAAAAGGCACGCCCTGAGGGGGTCAAGCTGCAGGCACGGATCTCGGCGCCCCGGCCGGTGGTTTCGCCCTATGCGCTGCGCTTTGTCATGAACGCCTCGGGGACGCGCCTGGACGCCTGCGTGGCCGAGGACCAGCCGACCGCCGCCCGGATCACCGAGGCGGCGCGGGCGGCGGGGCTGATCGGGCGGGCGGACTGTCCCTTGGGGCTTGGGGCGCCCTCGCCCGCATGGGGGGACGCGGCGGTGGCGGCCATCGGGGCGCTGTCGCAGCTGGGGCAGGGAGCGGTCACGCTGTCGGATGCCCGGATCGGCCTGCGGGCCGGCGCAGGCGTCGGGCGCGCGCAGTTCGACGAGGTCGTGGCGCAGCTGCGCCAGGCGCTGCCGGCGGAGTTTGCGCTGGAGGCGCGGCTGGAGACTGCAAAGACCGACAAGCCGGTTCCGATCAAATTCGACGCCAGCCTGACCGATTCGGGAATGCTGTCGATGCGCGGCCGGATTGCCGACGCGCAGATGCGCCAGGCGGTGGACAGCTTTGCACGATCGCGCTTCCAGGTGGCGGAAAGCGGGCTGCGCAGCGATGCGCAGGTGCCCGAGGGCTGGACCGTGCGCGTGATCGCCGCGCTGGAGGCCGTCGGCACGCTGCATTCGGGACAGGTGGCGGTGACGCCCGAACTGATCACGCTTGGGGGCGTGTCAGGCGATCCCCATGCGACCGACGCGGCGGTGGCCCTTTTGACCGAACGGCTTGGACCCGGCGCGCGCTATGATCTGGCGATCAGCTATGACCGACGCCTGGACCCTGTGCTGGGACTGCCCGATGGCGAGGAATGTGTCGCCCGGCTGAACCGCATCATGTCCGAAAGCGAGATCGGCTTTGAACCCAGCCGGGCCTCGATCGCGGGCGACCCAGCCCCCGCCCTGTCGCAGCTGGCCGAGGTCATGGCGGACTGCGGCGAGTTCCAGATCGAGGCGGGCGGGCATACCGATTCGCAGGGGTCGGAGGGATTCAATGCCGAACTGTCGCGCGGCCGGGCGCAGGCCATCGTCGCCGCCATGCGGGATGCGGGGATCGACACGACGAACATGACCTCGCGCGGCTATGGCGAAAGCCAGCCCCTGGACAGCAACGAAACCGAGGAAGGGCGCGAGGCCAACCGGCGGATCGAATTCCGCCTGCTGTCGCCCCGCCCCGTCCAGCCAAACACCCCGCCGCAGCCCGCCGCGCTATCCGGCGTGACCGGCGCGCCGCCCCAAGTCCCGCCTGCCGCCCCGATGGCCGGTCCCGACATGGAGGTTCTTGCCGCGGGCCGGTTGCAGGGCCCGCAGATGCCCCCGATGCAGGGCCCCCAGCTGCCCCAGCCCGCCCCGCCGCCGCCGCAGATGCAGGGCCCGCAGCTGCCGCACAGCAACGATTCCCCGGGAATGGTGCCGCTGACCGTGGGCGTCAGCGAAGAGTTCCAGTCGCTGGACGAGCGCGAGGAAAACCTTAGGGTGCCCGTGCAGGCAGCCGACGACACCACCCCGCGACCGGGTGCCCGCCCCGAAGGGGTTGTGGACCGGGCCGCGGCGCAGGACGAAGCGAGCGACCCATGACACGATCCGAATTCATTGCCGTGACCGCGCTGATCCTGTTCGGCGCCTTCCTGCTGGGCTGGATCGCAAGCTGGCTGGTCCAGCGCATCGCCCGCGCCGGCAGCGCCCCGCCGCACGAGGTGGAGCGCCTTGCGGGGCAGCTGCGCGAAACCCGCGAAGAGCGTGATGCCGCACTAGCCCTGCTGCAGCAGCGCGAGGCGGAACTGGCGACAGCCCAAGCCGACCGGCAGGCCGCGCTGGAGGCCATGACCGACTGCCGGAGCGAGGTCGAGGAACTGCGCACCTATATCGAACAGCGGCTGTCCCGCCGCTGACCGCGCGCCTGGAGAAACCGGGGCGGCGGAACCGCCCCGGTCCCGTCTCAGATGCCGGCGTCGATGATCGCGCGGGCCAGGACCGGAACGGTGTCGCGGTTCAACCCGGCAATGTTCAGCCGCGAATCGCCCACCATGTAGATGGCCGCGTCGGACTTGAGCTTCTGCACCTGTTCGGGGCTGGCGCCCAGGCGCGAGAACATGCCGCGATGCTGCGCGATGAAGTCGAAGCGGTCGCTGCCCGTCAGGTCGCGCAGCTCGGCGGCCAGCTGGTCGCGCAGACCCAGCATGGTGTTGCGCACCTCCTCCAGTTCGGCGGCCCAGTCGGCGCGCAAGGCGTCATCGGTCAGGATGGTGCTGACGATGCGCGCGCCATGGTCGGGCGGAAAGGAGTAGTTCTGGCGGTTCAGATAGGCCATCGACCCCTGCGCCAGGTCCCGCGCGGCGGTGTTTTCCGCCAGCGCCATCAGGATGCCGGTCCGTTCGCGATAGATGCCGAAGTTCTTGGAGCACGACGCAGCGATCAGCACCTCGGGCAGGCGCGAGGCAACCAGGCGCGTCGCCTCGGC
Source organism: Paracoccus sp. T5 (assembly GCF_048538155.2). Classification (GTDB taxonomy): domain Bacteria; phylum Pseudomonadota; class Alphaproteobacteria; order Rhodobacterales; family Rhodobacteraceae; genus Paracoccus. Next base: position 553,378 of record NZ_CM135809.1, on the reverse strand, counting down.
ATCGGCGTCAAGCCCGTCGCCGAAGCCCTGATAGGCCAGGTCGATCAGCGGGATGGCCCCCGATTTTTCCAGGATCGCCACGACCTGCGCCCACTGGTCCATCGTCAGGTTCGCGCCGGTCGGGTTGTGGCAGCAGCCGTGCAGCAGGACGATGTCGCCCCGGCCCGCCTGCGCGATGTCGGCCTTCATGCCGTCGAAATCGACGCCGCGGGTCGCCGCGTCGAAATAGCGGTATTCGGTGAAGGGCAGGCCCATGAAGGCCATGATCGACAGGTGGTTCGGCCAGGTCGGGTTCGACACGAAGACCCGCACGTCGGGATTCGCCAGCCGCGCCAGCTCCAGCGCCTGCCGGATCGCGCCGGTGCCGCCGACGGTCGCGACCGAGGCCAGCCGGTCGGCCGGCACGTCGCCCAGCACCATCCGTGCCATCGCGCTGCGGTATTCGGGCTCGCCGGCCAGGCCGGTATAGGCCTTGGTGGTCTGGGTTTCCCAGATGCGCTGTTCGGCGGCCTTGACCGCGCGCATGACCGGGGTGACGCCCTGCGGGTCCTTGTAGACGCCCACGCCCAGGTCGATCTTGCCCTGGCGGGTGTCGGCCTTGAATTCCTCGATCAGCATCAGGATCTTGTCAGGGGCTTGGGCTTTGAGGTTGGACAGCATCTCAGGCGTCTCCGGTTGCGATGTTCAGGTCGGCGAAGCTGCCCCATTCGGTCCAGCTTCCGTCATAGAGCGAGTGGTTGCGGTGTCCGATCCGTTCCAGCGCAAAGGACAGGATCGCGGCGGTCACGCCGCTGCCGCAGGTGGTGATGGCGGGCCTGGAGAGATCCACCCCGGCCTCCTCGTAGGCGGTGCGGATCGCCTCGGGGGCGATCATGGTGCCGTCGGCGTTGAACAGGCGGCCAAAGGGCAGGTTCCGGGCGCCGGGGATGTGGCCCGCCCGCAGGCCCGGGCGCGGCTCGTCCACCTCGCCGCGGAACCGCTCGGGCGCGCGGGCGTCGATGATCGCGTGATCCCCCAGCTTCGATGCGGCGGCGACCTGCGTCACGTCGCGCACCAGCGCCGCCTGGCGCTGCACAGTGATGTGGCGGTCGCGCATGATGGGGGGCATGTCCTCGACGGGGCGTCCCTCGGCCTGCCACTTGGCCAAGCCCCCGTCCAGCACCGCCACGTCGGTCTTGCCCATCAGGCGGAAGGTCCACCAGACGCGAAAGGCGCTGCGGACATCGGAATTGTCATAGATGACGATCTGGTGGCCGTCGCCGATGCCCATGGCGCGCATCCGGCTGATGAACATCTCGACCGGGGGCGCCATGTGCGGCAGGGCGCTGCGCTTGTCGCTGATCGCGTCGATGTCGAAGAAGCGCGCATGGGGGAGGTGGACGGCGTCGTATTCGGCGCGGGCGTCACGGCCCGTGGCGGGCATGTGCCAGCTGGCGTCGATGATGCGCAGGTCGGGATCGTTCAGATGGGCGGCCAGCCAATCGGTCGAGACCAGTGTCTTCGGATCGTCCTGCATCGCATGTCCCCCCTTGCTTGCGCCGCCCCGATCTACAGGGGCGCAGGCGGGGCTGCAATGCCGCAGGGGGCTATCCCTGCTTCAGAAGCCGCTGTTTTTGCCGGTTCCAGTCACGCTTGGCGCTGGTTTCGCGCTTGTCGTGGTTCTTCTTGCCCTTGGCGACGCCGACCTTCAGCTTCACGATGCCGCGATGGTTGAAATACATCACCAGCGGGACCAGCGTCATCCCCTCGCGCGCGGTGGCCTGCCACAGCCGGGCCAACTCGCGCTTGTTGACCAGCAGCTTGCGGCGGCGGCGCTCCTCGTGGCCAAAGACGCCGGCGCGGGCCAGGGCCGCGATATAGCCGTTGATCAGCCACAGCTCTCCGCCCTCGACCGAGGCATAGCTTTCGGCGATGTTGGACTGGCCGGTCCGCAGCGACTTGACCTCGGACCCGGTCAGCATGATCCCCACCTCGAGATCGCTCTCGATGAAGTAGTCGAAGCGTGCCCGCCGGTTCTCGGCGATCACCTTATAGTTGCTGCTGTCATCATCCTTGGCCATGACCATGCCAGATAGGTGCGGCGCAGGCCCGTGTAAAGGTGCCGTTGCGCGCCCGGCCCGCCCTGCGCTAGCACTGTGGCGGGGGGACATGCGATGATGGGACAGATCGCTTTCGGGTCGGTGCTGATGGTGATCAGCGTGCTGATCGCCGGACAGGCGGTCTGGGCGCTGGAGGCGGCCTTTGCCCGCTGGTCCCGCTGGCTGATGCACGCCCCGCACCGGCCCAAGCTGGTCCTGGTCGTGGTGGCGACCAGCCTTGCGGTGCTGGCGATGCTGACGGCCTCGGTCTGGCTCTGGGCTGCGACCTTCCATCTGCTGGGCGTCTTCGCCAGCTTCGAGGAATCGATGTATTTCACCCTGGTGACCTTTACCACGCTTGGCTATGGCGACGTGCTGATGCCCCGGGACTGGCGCATCCTTGGCGGCATGGCGGCGGCCAACGGCTTGCTGAACTTTGGCCTGATGACGGCCTTCATGGTCGAGGCGCTGCGGCATGTCCGCGTGCGCCAGATCGAATTCACGAAAGGATGAACGGATGCGGCATGGCGGGCAGATCCTGGTCCAGGCGCTGCGCCTGAACGGCGTCACGCGGGTGTTCTCGGTACCGGGGGAAAGCTTTCTTGCGGCGCTGGACGGGCTGCATGACAGCGGCATCGCCAATATCGTCTGCCGCCACGAGGGCGGCGCCGCGATGATGGCCGAGGCCACGGGCAAGCTGACGGGGCGGACGGGCGTGGCCTTCGTCACCCGCGGGCCCGGTGCCACCAATGCCAGCGCGGGCGTCCATGTCGCGCGCCAGGATTCAACGCCGATGATCCTTTTTGTCGGCCAGATCGCGCGCGGGCACCAGGATCGCGAGGCCTTTCAAGAGGTCGATTACCGCGCCATGTTCCGCCCTCTGGCGAAATGGGTGGCGCAGATCGACAGCACCGACCGCATCGCGGAATACATGGCGCGCGCCTTTCACGTCGCGCAGGCAGGCCGCCCCGGCCCCGTCGTGCTGGCCCTGCCCGAGGACATGCTGTCGGGCCAGGCCTGCATCCCCGACCTGGCGCCCGCCCGCCTGCCGCTGGCCCATGTCGCGCCCGAATCGGTCTCGACCCTGGCGCGGGCGCTGTCGACAGCGCGCCGGCCGCTGGTGGTGGCGGGCGGCAGCCTGTGGTCGCAGCAGGCGGCCGATGACCTCGCCCGCTTTGCCGCGGCTTGGGACCTGCCGGTGGCGGTTCCCTTCCGGCGGCAGGACCGGATGGACAACCGCCTGCCGCATTACGTGGGCGACCTGGGCGTGGGCATGAACCCGGCCTTGGGGCGCGCCCTGGCCGAGGCGGACGTGATCCTGTCGCTCGGCTCCCGCCTGGGGGACACGCTGACGGATGGCTATGCGCTGATGGACCCGGTGCGCCCGCAGGCCCGCGTGATGCTGGTCCATCCCGACCCGGACCAGCTGGGCCAGCTGTGGCGCCCGGACCCCGGACTGGCGGCCGATCCGCGCGCGGTGGTGGCGGCCCTGGCCGACATGCCCGCCCCGCCCGCGCCCTGGTCCGAGTGGCGGACGCGCCTGCGCCGGGAGTATGAGGCCTGGCAGACCCCGCGCCGCACCCCCGGCGCCCTGCGTCTGGAACATGTGGTGACCTGGCTGGCCGATCACCTGCCCCACGACGCGATCCTGACCAATGGCGCGGGCAATTACGCGGCCTTCCTGCACCGCTATTACCGCTGGCGGCAGGTCGGGACGCAGCTTGCGCCGACCTCGGGGTCGATGGGTTACGGATTGCCTGCGGCCATCGCCGCCAGCCTGATGCATCCCGACCGGATGGCCGTCTGCCTGGCCGGGGACGGCTGCCTCCAGATGACGCTGAACGAGCTGTCCACCGCCGCGCAATACGGCGCCACGCCCATCGTCATCGTCGCCAACAACGGCCGCTACGGCACGATCCGCATGCACCAGGAGCGCCACTATCCCGGTCGCGTCTCGGGCACGGACCTGTTCAATCCGGATTTTGCCGCCTTGGCCCGCGCCTATGGCGGCCACGGGGAACGGGTCGAGCGGGACGAGGATTTCGCCCCCGCCTTTGAACGCGCCCGCCTGTCGGGCCGCCTGGCCGTGATTGATCTGCGCCTGGACCCCGAGGCGCTGACCACCGGCGCCACCCTGTCCCAGACCCGGCAGGCCGCCCTGCAGGCGCGGGCGACCGTGGGCGGCGCATGAGGCCCGGTCCGCGCAACCTGATCACCGATGTGGCGGGGCTGCGGGTCGGGAACGCGCAGGATACGGGCCTGCGATCGGGCGTGACGGTCCTGACCGCCGATGCGCCCTTCGCGGCTTCGGTCAAGGTGATGGGAGGCGCGCCCGGGACGCGCGAGACCGACCTGCTGGCCCCCGACAAGCTGGTGAGCGGGGTCGATGCGCTGGTCTTGTCGGGCGGATCGGCCTTCGGGCTGGCGGCCTGCGACGGGGTGATGGAGGCGCTGCATGCCGCAGGACGCGGCTTCGCCGTGGGTGCGGCGCGGGTGCCCATCGTTCCGGGTGCGATCGTCTTTGACCTGCTGAACGGCGGCGCCAAGGATTGGGCCGTCAATCCCTACCTCGGCTTGGGCCGCAGGGCGTTGCGGGGCGCGGCGGCCGAGTTTTCCCTCGGCTCGGTCGGGGGCGGAACGGGGGCGATGACGGGCAACCTGAAGGGGGGACTGGGCTCTGCCTCGGCGGTGCTGTCCTGCGGCGCGACCGTCGGCGCGCTGGTGGTGGTGAATGCCCTCGGCGCCGCGACCGTGGGCGATCATCCGCAGTTCTGGGCGGCCCCTTGGGAGCTGGAGGGCGAATTCGGCGGCCTGGGCCTGCCCGCGCAGTTCCCCGCCGCCGACGAGCCCCGCCCCGCCAAGCGGCTTGGGGAGGCGACCACCATCGCCATCGTCGCCACCGACGCAGCCCTGGACAAGGCCGGGCTGCAGCGCCTGGCGACAGCCGCCCATGACGGCCTGGCCCGCGCGCTGGTGCCCAGCCATACGCCGCTGGACGGCGATCTGGTCTTTGCGGCCTCGACCGCTGCGCGGCCGCTGGCCGATCCGGTGGCGGATGGTTTCAGGCTGGGTCATGCCGCGGCCTGCGTGCTGGCCCGGGCCATTGCCCGTGGGATTCATGCAGCGCAGCCGATGGAGGGCGACCTGCAGCCCTGCTGGTCCAGCCGTTTCGCATGAAAAAGGGCGGCGCGACTTAGCGCACCGCCCCCAGAGATCGCCAAGAGGGACAGCTTAGCGATAGATGTAAACGATCTGGCGGTCGTTCGGATCCACCAGAACCGTCTGTCCGTTGATCTGGGCATAGCGGTACTGCGGCTGCTCGGGAATTTCATAGACATTCACCGTCTCGGGGACGCCCGCGCCGATCACGACCTCGCCTTCCAGATAGACCGGCTGGACGCTGTTGGAGGTCACATAGGTGGTGACTTCGGGCGCCGGTTCCTCGGTCGCGGCGGCAGCGGCGCCCCCGCCGATGGCGGCCCCCGCCACGGCACCGACCGGGCCACCGATCAGCGCGCCCATGGCCGCGCCCCCCAGTCCGCCGACCGCGGCGTTCTGGCCGGCATTCTCGGCCTCGGCCGGGGCTTCGATGATGGTCACGCCCACGGTCTGGCGGTTGGGATAGAGCGAGACGACCTCATCCCCGGCCGTGACGTTGAGATAGTCGCCATAGGACCAGCCCTGCAGGTCGCCCGAACTGACCTCGCACCAGTTGGCGCTGTCGATGCAGCCGCGGACATCCACCTCGTTGCCAGCGGTGATGGCGCCGATCACCTCGTGCTGGACGCCGGGACCCGAACGCACGTTCAGGTCGGTCGCGGCGGTGGCGGTGGTCTGGGCCATGGCGGCCCCCGAAAGGCCAAGGGCGGCGACGGCGGAGGTCAGGAAAAGCTTGCGCATGATAAACTCCTGTTTTTGTGGGGACCCGTGGTCAGGTCGATCGCAGCTTGAACATCCGGAACCGCCCCCCTGTTCCCGGCGTGCCGATCACATCCGCTTGCCCCGCGCGTGAGCGGCGGCCGCGTTTTGACAAGCGCGCCCGCGCGTGGTCATCTATGCGCGCCGCCGTCAGAGGAGCGATCATGACCAAGCATTCCACCGACCTGAAGACCCTGCTGCGCGACCCCTCGCTGCTGGAGACCCGCGCCTTCGTGGGGGGCGAATGGGTCGACGCCGATGGCGGCGCGACCTTCGAGGTCACGAACCCGGCACGCGGTGACGTGATCGCCCGGGTGGCCGACCTGGGCCGGGCCGAGGTCGGGCGCGCCATCGACGCCGCCGAGGCCGCGATGAAGGACTGGGCCGCCCGTCCCGCCAAGGAGCGCGCCCAGGTGATGCGCCGCTGGTACGACCTGATGATGGAGAACCAGGACGACCTGGGCCGCATCCTGACCGCCGAACAGGGCAAGCCCCTGCCCGAGGCCAAGGGCGAGATCGCCTATGGCGCCAGCTTTGTCGAATGGTTCGGCGAGGAGGCCAAGCGTGTCTATGGCGAGACGATCCCCGGCCACCAGGCCGACAAGCGCCTGACCGTCATCCGCCAGCCCATCGGCGTCGTTGGATCGATCACGCCCTGGAACTTTCCCAATGCGATGATCGCCCGCAAGGCCGCGCCGGCCTTGGCCGTCGGCTGCGGTTTCGTCGCGCGTCCCGCCGCGGAAACCCCGCTGTCGGCGCTGGCCATGGCGGTTCTGGGGGAACGTGCGGGCCTGCCCAAGGGCATCCTGTCGGTGGTGACCTCGTCACGCGCCAGCGATGTCGGCAAGGAATTCTGCGAGAACCACAAGGTGCGCAAGCTGACCTTCACCGGATCGACCGAGGTGGGGCGCATCCTGCTGCGCCAGGCGGCCGACCAGGTGATGAAGTGCAGCATGGAACTGGGCGGCAACGCGCCCTTCATCGTCTTCGACGACGCCGATCTGGATGCCGCGGTCGACGGCGCGATGGCGTCCAAATTCCGCAACAACGGCCAGACCTGCGTCTGCGCCAACCGCATCTATGTCCAGTCGGGCGTCTATGACGCTTTTGCCAGAAAGCTGGCGGCGGCGGTCGACAAGCTGCGCGTCGGCGACGGGCTGGAGGAGGGCACGACCACCGGCCCGCTGATCAACGAAAAAGCGGTCGAGAAGGTCGAGGAGCATATCCGCGACGTCCTGGACGGCGGCGGCGAGGTGATGACCGGCGGCAAGCGCAAGGACGGGCTGTTCTTTGAACCCACGGTGATGACCGGCGTGAAGGACGAGATGAAGGTCTCGACCGAGGAAACCTTTGGTCCTCTTGCCCCGCTGTTCCGCTTCGAGACCGAGGAGGAGGCCGTCCGGAAGGCCAATGACACGATCTTCGGCCTGGCGTCCTATTTCTACGCCCGCGACATCGGCCGCATTACCCGCGTGCAGGAGGCGCTGGAATATGGCATCGTCGGCGTGAACACCGGCATCATCTCGACCGAGGTGGCGCCCTTCGGCGGGGTCAAGCAGTCCGGCCTGGGCCGCGAGGGAAGCCGCCACGGAATGGACGACTATCTGGAGATGAAGTACATCTGCCTGTCGGTGTGACCCTTTTCCCACAGTCGTATCACGGGGCCCCGGTCCGCGGGAACGGATCGGGGCCTCGGGCATTGTCGATGCGACAGGTCGCTGCGGGTGCGGCCACTGCAAACACGAAAAGGGACATTTCCATGGAAGGTTACGGCTGGATTCTCTCCATCATCCTGGGCGCCATCGCCGGCTGGATCGCTGAAAAGATCATGAAGGGCGACCATGGCCTGCTGGCAAACATCATCCTGGGCATCCTGGGCGCGCTGATCGGTAACTGGCTGTTCCGCGCCATTCTGGGCACGACCGCAGGGGGCCTGATCGGCCAGCTGATCGTCGCCGTGATCGGTGCCTGCATCCTGATCGCGATCTATCGCATGATCCGCGGCAAGTCGGTCCGACACTGACCTTCACCTGCCCCGAATGCAAAAGGCCGGCATTGCGCCGGCCTTTTTTCATGAGAATCTGACGGCCGCGTCCTCAGCGCTGGTCGTCCTCGTCCTCGTCATCCTCGCCCGCATCGGGCAGGTTGAAGAAGCTGTCGGCATCGCGCGCGGGCTCCGGGCGCTTTTCTTCGCGATTAAGGCTGAAGTTCTCCAGGCCCGCGATCGAGCTGGGCAGCCGCGGCTCATCCGACATCGACAGCGAGGTCTCGGTGCTGACCAGCTTGCGGCGCTCGTCGTCGGTCATCACCACGCCCTCGGCGGCGCGCTTCTTGGCGGCCTTCTGCACGGCCGCGTCCAGCTCGGTCTGGCGGCACAGGCCCAGGGCCACCGGGTCGATCGGCTGGATGTTCTGGATGTTCCAGTGGGTCCGCTCGCGGATCGAGGCGATGGTGGGCTTGGTCGTGCCGACCAGCTTGGCGATCTGCGCGTCCTGCAGCTCCGGATGGAACTTGACCAGCCACAGGATAGCGGCCGGACGGTCCTGGCGCTTGGACAGGGGCGTATAGCGCGGGCCGCGACGCTTTTCCTCGCCATCGGCGGCGGGATTGTGCTTCAGGCGCAGGCGATAGGCCGGGCTGCCCTCGGCGCGCTTGATCTCTTCGGCGTCCAGCTGGTTCGAGGCGACGGGGTCATAGCCCTTGACGCCGGCGGCGACGTCGCCATCGGCGATCCCCTGGACCTCAAGCTCGTGCAGACCGCAGAAGTCGCCGATCTGCTTGAAGCTGAGCGTCGTGTTGTCGACCAGCCAGACGGCGGTGGCCTTGGCCATCAGCGGCTTGCTCATGTCAGTCTCCTTCGCTTGTCTCGTATGCCCCGAACATGGGCGGCTTGGCCGGAAAAACGGCTTCGGCTGACGCCATTCCTCGTTTTCGGGGGGAATTGCCGGGTCATATAGCGTTTTCGACGCGCGGGGAAAAGAGGATTCGGAAAGTTTGCGGATGCGGGGCGGCCCCTGCCCGTCTATCCTTGCCCGATGCGCCTGATTGCCCTGATCCTTGCCACCCTGCTTTTCGCCGGCCCGTCCCAGGCGCGCGACATCGCCGGGCAGTTCGACTATTACGTCCTGGCGCTCAGCTGGCAGCCCGGCTGGTGCAGCAGCACGGGCGACGACCGGGCCGCGCCGGAATGCCGCGACGGCACCGGGCGGGGCTTCACCGTCCACGGGCTCTGGCCCCAGAACGAACGCGGCTGGCCCCGCGATTGCGCCACGGCCGAACGCGATCCGTCGCGCCGCGAAAGCCAGGCGATGAACGACATCATAGGGTCCGGCGGGCTGGCCTGGCACCAGTGGAAAAAGCACGGCCGTTGCAGCGGGCTGCCCGCCAGCGCCTATTACGACGCGACGCGCAACGCCCTGGACCGGATCGCCGTCCCGCAGGTTCTGGACCGGCTGGATCGCGACATCACGCTGGACCCCACCCTGGTCGAGGAGGCGTTTCTGGAGGCCAATCCCGACCTGACCGCCGACGGCGTGACGGTCACCTGCCGCAACCGGTCCCTGGCTGAGGTGCGCATCTGCCTGACCCGCGACCTGCACCCGCGCGACTGTGCCCCCGACGCACGCAGCGACTGCAGCCGCGCCAAGGTGCTGATGGAGGCCGTCCGCTAAGGCCCGTGGCCTCAGCCGCCAGCCACCTGCAGCACGATCTTGCCGATATGGTCGCTGCTTTCCATCCGCCGATGCGCGTCGGCAGCCTCGGCCAGCGCGAATTCGCTGTCGATGGTGACCCCGACCGAGCCTGCCGCAATCATCGGCCACAGCTGCTTGCGCAGCGCATCGGCCAGTTCCGCCTTGGCGACATCCGATTGCGGGCGCAGGGTGGACCCGGTGACGGTCAGGCGGTTCACCATGATCTGGGCAAAGTTCAGCTCGACCTTGGGCCCCTCCAGAAAGGCGATCATCACCAGCCGCCCGTCCAGCGCCAGCGCCTTGATGTTGCGCGGGATATAGCTGCCGCCGACCATGTCCAGGATCAGGTCGGCGCCGCCGGCCTCCTTCAGGACCTTGACGAAATCCTGGGTGCGGTAATTGATCGGGGTGGCGCCCAGGGCCTCGATCGCAGTGCATTTCTCTTCGCTGCCGGCGGTGGCAAAGACACGCGCGCCCAGGCCATGTGCGATCTGGATCGCCATCATGCCGATCCCCGATGTGCCGCCATGCACCAGGAACCGCTCACCCCCGGTCAGGCCGCCGCGCTGCACGACGTTGGACCAGACGGTAAAGGCGGTTTCGGGCAGGCAGGCACCTTCGCGCAGGGTCAGGCCGCGCGGGATGCGCAGCGCGTGGTCGGCATGGCAGACGACATATTCGGCATAGCCGCCCCCCGGCACCAGGGCGCAGACCTGTTCGCCCTTCTTCCAGCGGGTGACGCCCGCGCCCATGCCGACGATCTCGCCCGAGGCCTCCAGCCCCGGCAGGTCCGAGGCGCCGGGCGGAGGCGCATAGCTGCCGGCCCGCTGCAGCACGTCGGGGCGATTCACCCCGGCATAGGCGACCTTGATCAGGATCTGGTCATGGCAGGGCACCGGCACGGGCCGGGTGGTCTGGCGCAGCTGGTCGGCCGCGCCGGGAGATGCGATCTCGATCGCGGTCATCTGGTCGGGGAACATGGGATTTCCTTATCGCGTCTTTCCGGGAAGGGCACGGGCGCGCGGCGCCTTGATCCAGCCAAAGGCGGCGCGGCCCAGGCTTTCGGCCCCGGGCAGCTTGCGCAGCCGGGACTTGACGGTCTCGATGCTCATCACGCCGTCGATGCGGCGGTCGATGAAGGCGCGGGTGTCTTGGCGCCCCTCGGAATCGTCGCCCAGCCAGAACAGCACCGTGGCAGAGATCACGGCCGTCAGGGTGGCACGCTTGGAATACCAGTTCACGTCCTGCGACCTGTCGCCAAGCCCGGTCCAGATGACGTCGGCCGTTTCCCAGACCAGCTGCGCCGCCAGCGCCGCGTTCTGCGGCAGCGCCAGCGTCGCGGCGCCCGCCCGCACCAGTTCCGGGTCCACCAGTTCCAGCCGGCGCCAGACCGCCTGAGAGATGCGGTCGCGGAACCGGCCCTGCAGCGGGGTCTCTCCCAGCGACCGGCGCAGCGCCTCGTCGGCGCGGCGGTGATAGGCCGCGGCCAGACCGGCGCCGCCCTGGGGGAAATGCACCCGGATCAGCGAGGGCGACATTCCGATGTCGCGGGCCCCGGCGGCCAAGGCACGGTCGTTCATCCCCTCGAAGGGCACATGGGTCAGCGCGGCATCCAGCAGCGCGTCGCGGTCGGTCTGGGTCATGGCTTACCTCTTCTGGACAGGGCCGCCCGCTTCTGTTAGGGGGACGCTTCCTGCAATCTATCAACTCTAACCTAGGAAGGTGGTGACAACCACATGCAGGTCAATGTTCGCGACAACAACGTCGAACAGGCGCTTCGTGCCCTGAAGAAAAAACTTCAGCGCGAAGGTGTCTTCCGCGAAATGAAGCTCAAGCAGCATTTCGAGAAGCCGTCGGTCAAGAAAGCCCGTGAAAAGGCCGAGGCCGTTCGCCGCGCCCGCAAGCTGGCCCGTAAAAAGGCACAGCGCGAAGGCGCGCTGTAAGGCGACGCGATCAGCGTAATCCGAAAACCCCCGTGACCCCGTGTCGCGGGGGTTTTCTTATGATCAGACGGGGATCGCCGTGGTCCGGAACACCGTCCGCAGGGCAAAGCTGGAATGCATCTGCGCGACCCCCGGCAGGCGGGCCAGGTGCTGGCGGTGAATGCGGGCGAAATCGTCGGTATCCTCGACCACAATCTTCAGCAGGTAATCGGCCGTGCCGGCCATCAGGTGGCATTCCAGCACGTCGGGAATGGTCCGCACGCCGCGTTCGAAGGCGTCCAGCACCTCGTCGGCCTGTCCCGACAAGGTGATCTCCACAAAGACAGTGGTCTGGCGCCGCAGCGCGCGTGCATCCAGCAGCGCCACATAGCCCGAGATGACGCCTGCCTCCTCCAGCCGCTGGACCCTCCGGTGGCAGGCCGAGGGCGACAGGTGCACCCGCACCGCCAGTTCGGCATTGCTGATTCGCCCCTCCTTCTGAAGAAGCACAAGGATCCGGCGGTCTATTGCGTCAAGGTCGGCCATGGCGGCAGGTTCTTCGATTTCCTGACGCAGTTCCAGCAGCTTCTTCGCGGTTTCGTCCCCGATGCAGGCCATCTTCGCAGCACCTTTCGGCGCCGCCCTGCCAAGATGGAGGAAACATGGAAAGGGAGAGAGCCATGAAGATCGGATGCCCGAAAGAGATCAAGCCGCAGGAATTCCGCGTGGGCCTGACGCCGGCCGCCGCGGCCGAGGCGGTGGGGCGCGGCCACAGCGTCGTCGTGCAGACCGGCGCCGGCCTGGGCGCGGGCTTCACCGACGGGGATTACCAGGCGGCCGGTGCGACCCTCGCCCCCGATGCCGCCGCGGTCTTCGACCAGGCGGAACTGATCATCAAGGTCAAGGAACCGCAGGCCGTTGAGCGCAAGATGCTGCGCCAGGGCCAGATCCTGTTCACCTATCTGCACCTGGCGCCCGACCCGGACCAGACCCGCGACCTGCTGGACAGCGGCGTGACCGCCATCGCCTATGAAACCGTGACGGATGCCAAGGGCGGCCTGCCCCTGCTGGCGCCGATGTCCGAAGTCGCCGGCCGCCTGGCCCCGCAGGTGGGATCCTGGGCGCTGCAGAAGGCCAATGGCGGGCGCGGCGTGCTGATGGGCGGCGTGCCGGGCGTCCGGCCCGCCAATGTCGTCATCATCGGCGGCGGCGTGGTGGGCGCAGCGGCGGCCCGCGTTGCCGTGGGCATGGGCGCGAATGTGACGGTCATGGACCGGTCAGTGCCGCGGCTGTCCTATCTGGACGACATCTTTATGGGCAAGCTGACCACCCAGTTCGCCAGCGCCCCCGCCACGGCCGAACTGATCCGGACCGCCGACATGGTGATCGGCGCCGTCCTGATCCCGGGGGCCGCCGCGCCCAAGCTGGTGACCCGCGAACAGCTGTCGACCATGCCCCAGGGCGCGGTCCTGGTGGACGTGGCCATCGACCAGGGCGGCTGTTTTGAAACCTCGCGCGCGACGACCCACCAGGACCCGATCTATGAGATCGACGGCGTGATCCATTACTGCGTGGCCAACATGCCGGGCGCGGTGGCGCGCACCTCGACGCAGGCGCTTGGGAACGTGACGATGCCGCATCTGCTGGCTCTGGCCGACAAGGGCTGGCGGCAGGCGGTGACGGACGACCCGCATCTGCGGGCGGGACTGTCGACCCATGAGGGGCAGCTGACCTCACCCCCGGTGGGCGAGGCCCTGGGCCTGGACGCAGTGACGCCGGACCGGCTGCTGGCCGACTGACAAGGTGGCCGGCGCGATGGCGCCGGCACCGAAAGGCCTCAGATCCGGGCGGCGCGGTCGGCCAGCAGGTCGCGGATCTGGGCCAGCAGCTCTTCCTGGCTGGGGCCGACGGCGGGCTCCTCCGCCTCCTCTTTCTGAAAGGCGGCCGACTGCATCCGGTTGATGACCTTGACCAGCACGAACACCGCCCAGGCTATGATCAGAAAGTTCAGCACCGCCATCAGGAAGGAGCCATAGGCAAGGATCGCCGCCCCCGACTGCCGCGCCACGGCCAGGCTGGAGCCGTTGGCCACGCTGCCCGACAGGACCAGGTAGCGGTCGGTAAAGTCGATGCCGCCCGTCAGCAGGCCCAGGACCGGGTTGATCAGGTCGGCGACCAGCGAGTTGACGATGCCGGTGAAGGCCGCGCCGATGATGATGCCCACGGCAAGGTCGATGACATTGCCGCGGGCGATGAAAGTCTTGAATTCCCTGAACATGACGAACCGTCCCTCTGCCACGCCTGCCGCCGCAGAGTAGCGGCGCGTCCTGGCAAAAGGCAACGGCCCAGGCGTCCGGCGGGCCCGGGGCCTGCCGGACCGACCGGTCTTATTCGGCCGGCGCGGGGGCCTCGGCCAGCTTGGCGTCGATGATGCCCTTCATGCTGTCCCAGGGCTGGTTCGAGACCTTTTCGCCGCCGATGATGAAGGTCGGGGTCGCCTCGACCTCGTCCGCGGTGGCGTTCTGCTGGAAGGTCGCGATCAGTTGCTCGACCTTGGCGGTGTCGTCCCAGCAGGCCGTCATCTGCTCTTCGGTCATGCCCGCCTTCAGGCCGATGCGGCGCAGGTTGGCCGCAATCTCGTCGCCCGACCCGCCGGACAGCCATTCCTTCTGTTCGTCGAACAGCATGTCCGAAACGGCATAATATTTGTCGTCACCCCCGCAGCGCGCCAGGATCCCGGCCCAGAGGCCCACCTGGTCGAAGTAGATGTCGCGCTGGACAAAGCGGACCTGGCCGCTGTCGATGTAATCCGCCTTCAGCTGCGGAAAGACGTCACTGTGGAAATTGGCGCAATGCCCGCAGGTAAAGCTGGCATATTCGATGATGGTCAGCGGCGCGTCCTCGGCCCCCAGCGCGATATCGGGCAGCGTTTCAACCGGGGTTTCGGGCGCGGCATCCTGCGCCACGGCCGGCAGGGCCAGGGTCAGGGCAAGCGCGGTCGCGGCAAAGCGGAGAAACATGGGAAGTCCTTTCAGAAATCTTGCGGTTCGGGATCTGGGGTGCTGCGGGGCTGGCGGCTGGCCACGTTCAGGGCCAGCCGGGCCATCGCCTCGGCCAGGGTCGGGTCGTCGAATTGCCGCGCGACGCGGTCGGCCTGACGGGCGCTGGCCGGATCGGGCGCCTTGGGCGCGCGCGGGGCTGTGGAAAAGCGCGCCTGGCCTTGGGCAAAGCCGGTGGCGGCGGTCTGGGTCAGGGTGATGCGCTGGACGGCATTGTAGCCATAGCAGGCGTTCACCCGTTCGCGCAGCTGGGGCAGCTGCATCTCGACCATGGGGGCCATCGGGCCTGTCGTCAGCAATGTCAGCGTGGCGCCAAAGCCGCCGCGGCTGTGGCTGATGCGGACCGGGCGGGTCACGGCGGCCAGCTGGGGGCCGGCGATCTCGGCCCAATGGGTCAGCAGGCGGGCGACGGCAAAGCCCCGACCCTCAGCCGCCTTCTGCACCCGGTCGGCCAGCAGCGAGGCCGCCGCCTGGAAACCGCGGCTGCGCCTTCGGGCAGGACCCGAGGTGCCGTAGGGTGACGAGGTGCGGGGTGTCTGGGCCATCTTTGCCTGATCTGCTATCACACCCATATCCTTAGCCAGCCCTCCGCCCGGATGAAAGCGCGCCGACCCCGATGAGGCCACATAATTGCGTGACAGCAAGGTGATCGCCCCCGACCTTCTGGCCTGGTATGACCGCCATGCCCGCACCCTGCCCTGGCGCGTGCCGCCCGGCGGGCCGCCCGCCGATCCCTATCGCGTCTGGCTGTCCGAGGTGATGCTGCAGCAGACCACCGTGGCAGCGGTCAAGGCGTACTTCCTGCGCTTCACCGCGCTTTGGCCGACGGTCCAGGACCTGGCGGCGGCCGAGGATGCGCGCGTGATGGCCGAATGGGCGGGGCTTGGCTATTACGCCCGCGCCCGCAACCTGCTGGCCTGCGCCCGCGCCGTGGCCGCGCGGGGAGGTTTTCCCGACACGCGCGAGGGGCTGGCCGCGCTGCCGGGAATTGGCCCCTATACCTCGGCCGCGATCGCCTCGATCGCCTTCGGTCGCACGGAAACCGTGGTGGACGGGAATGTCGAGCGCGTCGTCGCGCGGCTGTTCGCGGTGGATACCCCCCTGCCCCGCGCCAGGCCGCAGCTGACGGCGCTGGCAGGCCAGCTGACACCCACCGAACGCCCGGGCGATTATGCGCAGGCGATGATGGATCTGGGCGCGACCATCTGCACGCCGCGCAGTCCGGCCTGCGTCATCTGCCCGGTCCAGACCGAATGCGAGGCGCGCCGGCAGGGGATCGCGGCCGAGCTGCCGCGCAAGCTGGCCAAGGCGCCCAAGCCCGAGCGCGAGGGGGTGGCTTGGGTCGCCCGCCAGGGCCAGGCGCTGCTGCTGGAACATCGCCCTGCCAAGGGGCTGTTGGGCGGGACGCTGGCCTTTCCCTCGGCCCGGTGGGACGGGCGCGACCTGCCCCCGCCGGGTCCCGCCCAGTGGCGCGAGATCGGGCAGGTGCGCCACGTCTTTACCCATTTCAGCCTGACGCTGCGGGTGATGAGCGGCCAGCTGACCGGCAATCCCGAACGCGGAGAGCTTGTGCCCCTGCGGCAGATCGACCGCGAGGCGCTGCCCGGGCTGATGCGCAAGGTCTGGGATATGGCGCAGGGCGAGATCGCGGCGTAGCATTCCCGCCATGAGTGAGTCGCGCACCCCCAACCTGCCCGCCGCCGCGCCCTTCTGGCTGTCGGTGCTGATGATCCCGCTGGTGGTGCTGGCCGCCTGGCGGGGCGGCGGGTGGTGGGCGCTGATCCCGGCCTATGCCTGGTACCTGACCACGGCGCTGGACGGCATCCTGGGCCTGAACGAGGCGAACCCTGACCCCGAAACGGGGACCGACCAACTGTTCTGGCACCGGGCCGTCACGATCATCTGGTTCCCGCTGCAATTTGCCGCGATCTTCGGGTCGATCTGGTACGTGCAGGCGACGGGGCACCTGTCGGGGCTTGAAAAACTTGGGCTTTTCTTCGGCATCGGCGTCCTGTCGGGCAGCATCGGCATCGTCTATGCCCATGAGCTGCTGCACCAGAAGACCCCGGCCGAGCGCTGGCTGGGGGACCTGCTGCTGGCCTCGGTGCTTTATTCGCATTTCCGGACCGAGCATCTGCTGGTGCATCATTCCTGGGTCTCGACCCCGCGCGACGCGGTCTCGGCGCGCTATGGCGAGGGGTTCTACGGGTTTTTCCGGCGCGTGCTGACAGAGGGACCGCGCAGTGCCTGGGTGGCCGAGACGCGGTTCCTGGCGCGGGCCGGGCGCGGCCCATGGGACCAGCGCAACCCCTTCTGGCGCTATGGGGCGCTGCAGCTGGGGATGCTGGCCCTGGCCGCGGTTCTGGGGGGCTGGATCGGGGTTTTCCTGTTCCTTTTCCAAGCCTTCATCGCCGTGTGGCAGCTGGAGCTGACCAATTACGTCGAACATTACGGCCTGACCCGCAAGCATCTGGGCGACGGCCGCTATGAGCCTGTCCGGCCGCGCCACAGCTGGAATGCCAGCCACAGGGCGACGAACTGGCTGCTGATCAACCTGCAGCGCCATTCGGACCATCACACCAAGCCCGACCGCCGGTTCCCGCTGCTGCAGACCTATGGCGCGGACGAGGCGCCGCAACTGCCCCACGGCTATCCGGTGATGACCATGGTGGCGATGGTGCCGCCCCTGTGGCGGCGGCGGATGAACCCGCGCGTGCGCGCCTGGCGGCGGCAGTTCTATCCCGAGATCGCGGACTGGACCCCCTATGACACCGGCGCGCTGCCGATGCCGCGCAACGCGCTCTAGCGCAACGCGCGGTGCCGGGCGCAACGGGCGGGGGCGGATCGGCGGGCGTGGCCAGGAATCGCTGGGCCCGTGCCCGCACGGCGCATGCACCGCCAAGGCACTGGGTGTGCACAGGGCGTACACCGCTTGCGGATTGCGGGTTAAGGTCGCGTCAAGGCAGGTCGCCATGAAAGACGCCCCGCCATGCAAGGATGGCGGGGCGAGGTGGTTCCGGCGGGCGCGCGGCGCGGCGGAACTGGCGAAACCGGGCGACGCGATCAGTTGGGGCGGGACACCTCGCCCTCCAGTTCGGCGCGGATCTGCTGGCGCAGGATGTCCAGCGGGATCATCTTGCCCTCGCGCCGGAAATGCCAGTAGGTCCAGCCGTTGCAGGAGGGCGCGCCTTCCAGCGCGGCGCCGACCTGGTGGATCGAGCCCTTGACGTCATTGCCGATCAGCGAGCCGTCGGCGCGGACCTTGGCCTTGTGGCGGTTGCCGATGGAGAACAGTTCCTCTCCGGGGCGCAGCATGCCGCGCTCGATCACCTGGCCAAAGGGGATGCGGACCTCGGCCCGCTTGGCGCGGGTGGTGGCGATGGCCTCGGTGTCGAAGCGGCGGACACGGGACAGGCGCCGGGCGGCGACCTCTCGGTAGGCCTCCTCGCGCTCGATGCCGATATAGTCGCGGCCCAGCATCTTGGCGACGGCGCCCGTCGTGCCGGTGCCGAAGAACGGGTCCAGCACCACATCGCCGGGATTGGTCGTCCCGACAATGACGCGGTGCAGCAGGGATTCCGGCTTTTGCGTCGGATGGGCCTTGTCGCCGGCCGCGTCCTTCAGCCGTTCACCGCCGTTGCAGATCGGCAGGACCCAGTCCGAGCGCATCTGCACGCCCTCGTTCAGCGACTTCAGCGCCTCGTAGTTGAAGGTGTATTTCGAGTTTTCCGACTTGGCCGCCCAGATCAGCGTCTCATGGGCGTTGGTCAGGCGCTTGCCGCGAAAGTTCGGCATCGGGTTCGACTTGCGCCAGATCACGTCGTTCATGATCCAGAAGCCCTGGTTCTGAAGCTCGGCCCCGACCCGGAAGATGTTGTGATAGCTGCCGATCACCCAGATGGCGCCGTTCGGTTTCAGCAGGCGGCGCGCGGCGGCCAGCCAGTCGCGGGTGAAGGCGTCGTAGATGGCAAAGGACGAGAACTGGTCCCAGTGGTCGTCCACCGCATCCACCTTGGAATTGTCGGGCCGGTGCAGGTCGCCCTTCAACTGCAGGTTATAGGGCGGGTCGGCAAAGATCAGGTCAACGCTGCCCGCGGGCAGGCTGTTCATGATGTCGATGCAGTCGCCACCCAGGATCTGGTTCAGCGGTAACGGCGGCGCGGAAACCGCGCGCTGGTCCTTGGTCTTCGTCATGGTCTGCCTCTGGGGAAAGCCGGCTTTTTGCCGGTCTGGTATGTCCCAAAGATGATTCAGACCCGATTCGCCGTCAATTTCTTTTTTGAATCAGAGGCTTACCAAAGTGGCTTTACACAAGATGTTGTGGACGGGTGCGAAGGACCGCCTATGATGTGGGGTGACCCCCAAATCTAGGAGGGCCCGTTTATGCGCGGGCGTGGGGTATCCGGCATTCGCCTCCCAGCCATAGCCGGGGTGCTGTTGCGCCAAATCCACCATGATGCGATCGCGCAACACCTTGGCGACGATGGATGCGGCGGCGATCGTCAGGCAGCGCGCGTCGCCCTTGACGATGGCCTGGCCGGGGCAGGACAAGTCGCGCGGCAGGCGGTTGCCGTCCACCAGGACCAGGCAGGGGCGCTGGCGCAGCCCTGCGATGGCGCGGCACATGGCGGCGTGGCTGGCGTGATAGATGTTCAGCGCGTCGATTTCCGCCACGTCGACATGCGCCACGGACCAGTCGCACTGGGCCATGATCCAGTCGGCCAGCTCCTCGCGCCGCCGGGCGGTCAGCTGCTTGCTGTCGTTGAGGCCGGGCGGGATGTTGGCGGGGTCGAGGATCACCGCCGCCGCCGTCACCGGGCCCGCCAGCGGGCCGCGCCCGGCCTCGTCCACGCCGGCGACCAGGCGAGCGCCCTGGGACAGGGCCAGCGTCTCGTGGCTGTAGTCGGGCAGGCTCATGCGGTGATCCGCACGGGCGGGATGCGGACCTCCTCGAGGTTGGTGCCGCTGCCCTCTCGGTCGACGACCAGGAAATCGGCGGCCCGGTCCAGGGGGGTCAGGACGCCGTGCCAGGTGCCCGCGTGCAGGTTCACGCCGGTCCCGGCCGGCACCAGGAAGGCGCGGGGCGTGCCGGGGCGGCCGCCGTCGTCCGGGGCCACGACCGAGAGCCAGGCGTCGGGACCCATCGGCATGAAGGCCTGGCTGCCCAGGGGATGGCGTTCCAGCAGGTCGCAGTCATAGGGCAGGCTGACCGGCGCGCTGCGGAAGATCGAGATGATCGCCTCTCCGCCGCCGCGCTGGACGGTGGCCAGGGCGTGGTGGCGTTCGCAGCGGCCCGCGTTGATCATGCGGTCGGGGGCGGGTCGGGGGGCCAGCACCTCACCGAAGGGGGCGAAGGCTGCGGCGGTCAGGGGTTCGATGCGGATCTGGGTCATGGCCGAGGGTTTAGCGCGCCTGCGCGAGCCCGTCGAGGATGAGGCGCATCAGGTCGGCCCGCGCGGCCGGATCGCGCAGATGGGCGGCCTCGGTCCGGGCGGCGCGGGACATGGCCTGACATTCGTCGGGATGGGCGCGGGCCCAGGCCAGCTTGTTTTTCAGGTCGGTCAGGTGGCGGGCGACGGGGATGAAGTGCTGCCAGGGCTTGAAGCGGCCGGAATAGAAGACCTGCCAGCCATCGTCTTCGGCCAGCAGGACCCCGTTGCTGTCCAGCGCCCCGATGAAGTTCGAGCCGTGGTCGTAGCCGGACAGGCACAGCTGATAGCGGAAGCGCCGGAAGGTCTCGGGTCCGGCGCGGGGCCGGCAAAAGGGTGCCAGCAGCGGGTCGTCGGCGAACCGGCGATAGCCCCAGGCCAGGACCAGCCCCAGGTCGAAGTCGGGGTCGTCGAAATACTGCCGCAGGAAGGCCATCCGGTTGGTGCGGCAGAGGCCCCGCCAGGCCTCGTCGCGCTGGTCGGGGGTCTGGGCCTCGGCCAGGCGGGACAGCCAGACATGGCTGGCGGGGCCGGGCTTGACGCCATCGCGCATCTCGGACCCCGAGATCATGCCGCGCCAGATCAGCCGGTCCTCCTTTTCCTCGAAGGGGATCGGATCGGGCGGCAGGCGCGGATCAAAGCCGGGCAGGCCGATGGCGTGCTGGTCGGGCAAGGGCCAAAGGACCGCGTTCACTGCCCCCGCGCGGCGGTTGTGGCAGAGGACCGGCCGGTCCAGGGCCGCACCTTCGGGGCTGCCGAACCAGCGGCTGTCCTCCATGTCGATCCAGACCGGGTCGCGGCGGTCCAGCGCCAGGATGTCGTTGATGACGGCTTCGGCCCGGATCAGCTTGAAGTGCCGCCCCTCGCGCGCCAGGGCCAGGGGCCGGTCGCCGGGGGGCGTGGCCAGCGTGACCTGCCGCGCCTGGCCCTTTGCGTCGGTCACGGCCCCCGCGCCCCCGGTGCGGCCGTCCCAGTGGCAGGCATAGCCCGAGAGGCCGGAGAGGTCGCCGGGTGCCTGGCGGTCCAGACCTGCCAGGCAGAAGCGGGCGACATCCTCGGCCCAGCCCGGCGGTGCGGGGGTCGGGTCCGGCTGATCCAGAAGCGCCATCAGCCCGGCCTCGGCCCGCCCCGGGCTGGGCCAGCGGGCGATGGGCAGCGTCCGCATCGGCAGCAGCGGGTCCAGCCGTGCGGCCAGGTCGGCGGGGCTGTCGCGGTCGGGATCGACGACGATCAACCGGGGGTCGTCGGCGAAGAGCGCCCGGACCTGGGTCAGATGCGCCTCCAGGTCCTGCTGCCAGATCTGCGGCAGGGCGGGACCAGGCACGCCGCGGTGATGGGCATGGCAGCGCAGCGCGTCGGTCGACAGGCGCCACAACGCCCAAGGGTCGCGGGGCGGGAGGGTCAGCAGGAAATGCGCCCCCGGCAGGCGGTCGCGCAGGAAGGCGGCGCAGCGCCAGGCCTCGAGCGGGGGGCGCCAGTGCGGGGCGTGGCGATAGAGGCCCGCGAACAGCCGCGCCTGGGGCCAGTCCTTCAGCGGCCGCTGTCCCTGCCCCATCGCATAGAGGATATCGGTGGCCAGGCGGCCGCCCTCGTGGCAGGCGGCCTGGTGGCCGTTGGCTTGGAACAGCCGCACCAGCGCGGCCTCCAACGGGCTGTCGGGGCCCAGGTGGACGAAGACAGGCGGCGCCACGGGATCAGCCCGCCATGCGGTCGCGCCGGGGCAGCAGGATCGTCAAAAGCCCCAGGACCGGCAGCACCGAACAGAGCTGGAACACCGTCTGGATGCCGCGCGCATCGGCCAGCACGCCAAGCGCCGCCGCCGCGATCCCGCCCATGCCGAAGGAGAACCCGAAGAAGAGCCCCGCGATCATGCCGGTGCGGCCGGGCACCAGTTCCTGCGCAAAGACCACGATGGCCGGGAAGGCCGAGGCCAGGATCAGCCCGATCAGCACCGCCAGCACGCCCGTGGCCTGTAGTCCCACATGCGGCAGCAGGAGGGTGAAGGGCAGCACGCCCAGGATCGAGACCCAGATCACTGTCAGGGGCCCAACCCGGTCGCCGATGACGCCGCCCAGCATGACGCCCCCTGCCATCCCCACCAGGAACAGGAACAGCATGAGCTGCGCGCCTTGGGTCGAGAGGCCGAACTTGTCGATGGTAAAGAAGGTGAAATAGCTGCTCATCGAGGCGGTGTAGATGTTCTTGGTGAAGACCAGCGCGGCAAGGACCGCGATGGCGCGGATCACCGTGGCGCGCGGCAGGCGCAGCCGCTGGTCGGGGCGGGCGGCGGCGGCGCGGCGGCGCGTCTCGGCCCAGGTTCCGACCCGCCAGAGGATCGCCGCGCCCAGGGCCGCCGCGACCGCGAACCAGGCGACCGCCGGGCGGCCGAGCGGCACCACGATGAAGGCCGCCAGCAGCGGCCCCAGCGAGGTGCCGAAATTGCCGCCCAGCTGGAACACCGACTGCGCCGTGCCATAGCGCCCGCCCGAGGCCAGACGCGCCACGCGCGAGCTTTCGGGATGAAAGACCGCCGAGCCGATGCCGATCAGCATCGCCCCCGCCAGCAGCATCGCGTAGTGATGCGCCGTCGCCAGCAGCACCACCCCCGCCAGGGTCGAGCCCATCCCGAAGGGCAGCGAACGCGGCTGCGGATGCCGGTCCGTGGCCATGCCGATCAGCGGCTGCAGCAGCGAGGCCGTGACCTGGAAGGCCAAGGTCATCACCCCGATCTGGGCGTAGGACAGGGCGAATTCGACCCGCAGCAGCGGATAGATCGCCGCCAGCATCGACTGCATCACGTCGTTGATCATGTGGCAGAGGCTGATCGCCATCAGCACGCCCCAGGAGGTCAGCGGCGCGGCCGGGGCGGCGATCCCGGCCCCCGGGGCCGGCTGCGGGGAGGTCATCTGCATGGTGTCACCAGATTATTGCAGAAAATGCATTTAACAGACGCGCGGGAAAGTCAAAGGAATATCCCCCCTGCCCGCTGCGGCTTCCCGCCGATATGGCCTGATTACCTTGTGCTATAACCTTTTGGACAGCTGCATAAATCTTTTACATGTTCTATCAAGGGTTCACCTTTGTTTATAGCGAGTGTGCCGATATGGCTAATCTGCCCGAAGGGGCGATGGCGCAACTGCGTGCCTCGCCGCCCGATCACAGCCGCAAGCGCCTGAACACCTGGCAGGCGATCCGCGCCGAGGTGCTGCGCCGCATCCGTGCCGGCGAATGGCCCCCCGGCGCCCTGATCCCGACCGAGCAGCACCTGTCGGTCGAGATGGGCTGTGCCCGCGCCACCGTGAACCGGGCGCTGCGCGAACTGGCCGACAGCGGCATCATCCAGCGCCGCCGCAAGGTGGGCACGCGGGTCGCGGCGACGCCCCTGCGCCGCACGACGCTGCGCCTGCCGGCCATCCGGACCGAGATCGAGGGAATGGGCGCGGCCTATTCCTATCAGCTGACCGAATGCGAGGCCCGCCTGCCCACGCCCGAGGCGATGCGGGCGCTGCAGGTCGACGCACAGGACGTGCTGCTGCTGGTCATGTCGCGCCACATGGCCGACGGGCAGCCCCATTGCAGCGAGGCCATCTGGCTGAACCCTCGCGCCCTGGCCACGCCCGACGCCACGGTCTTTGCCGTCGAGCCGCCGCAGGAATGGCTGGCGCGGACCCTGCCGGTGACGCAGAGCAGCTTTTCGATCCTGGCGGAACCCGCCGGCGGGACCTGCGCGCTGAACCTGGGGGTCGATCCGGGGACGCCCGTCCTGACGATCGAGCGGGTGAATTCTATGGATGCGCTGCCCGTGTCCTTTGCGCGGCAGTTCTATCCACCCAAGCACCGGCTGATCTTTGACGACTAGGTCCGCGGATCTTCCGCCAGCAACGCCGCGAAATGGTCCAGCAGGCGGTGTTTCAGCACCTTGCCTGTGGCCGCGGCGGGCAGCGGGCCGGTCAGCAGGATGCGCGTCGGCCGCTTGTAGGCCGACAGCCGCGCCGCCGCATGGGCGGCCAGCGCCTCGGCCGTGACGGAGCCCGGCGCGACCAGCTGGCAGAAGGCCAGAACATCCTCGTCCCCGCCCTCGCGCGCGCGGCCGATCACGGCGGTCTGCAGGACGGCCGGGTGGTCGTTCAGCGCGGCCTCGACCTCGGGCGGATAGACATTGAAGCCGCCGCGGATGATCAGCTCCTTGCTGCGGCCGACGATATGCAGCCGGCCCTGGTCGTCGATCCGGCCCAGATCGCCGGTATGCATCCAGCCGTGATTGTCCAGCACCTGCGCGGTGGCCTGCGGATTGCGGAAATAGCCGCGCATGACATGGGGGCCGCGGGTCAGCACCTCGCCGGTGCCGGGTTCGCGTCCGACCGAGGCATCCAGCGCGATTTCCACCCCCGGGAGAGGATGGCCGGCCGAGGGGTCGGGATCGCCCTTGGCATTGGTGGTGATGGTCACGCCCGCGGTGGTTTCGGTCATGCCATAGCCGTTCTGCAGCGCGATGCCGTAAAAGGTCTCGGCCCGGCGCTTCCAGTCGGGGTCCAGGGGGGCCGCGCCGCTGCTGACATAGCGCAGGGGGCCGTCGAGGCGGTCCAGCCCGCGGGCGCGCGCCTCGGCCATGATGGCGGCGTGCATCTGCGGGACGGCGGGCAGGACGGTCACGCCCTGCTGCAGCGCGTCGAGGACGGCCGCGGCCGAAAAGCGCGGCGCCAGCCGCAGATGCGCCCCCGCCGAGAGGCCCGCGCACATCATCGAGGTCAGCCCGAAGACATGGGTCAGCGGCAGGACGCCATAGATCAGGTCGCCCGGCACGATGCCGCGCAGCCGGGCCGAGGACTGGCCGCCGAAGATCAGGTTCCCGTGGGTCAGCATCACGCCCTTGGGCGTCCCGGTCGTGCCGGTGGTGTAGAGGATCACGGCCGTCATGCCGGCGTCGGGTTCGACCGCTTCGGGCGTGCTGTCGAAGGGGCCGGAGAGGTACAGCGTGCCCCCCGCCAGGTCCAGCGCGCGCGCGCCGGCCGCGGCGGCATGGGCGCGGGCGGGGTCGCTGACATCGGACAGGTGGACGGTCAGGCGCGGTTCGGTATGGGCGGCGATCTTCTGCAGCTCCGGCCCGGTCATGCGGGCATTGACCGGGACCGCCACCGCATCCATCCGCCCCGCCGCCAGCAGCAGGACCGCGACGGAGGCCGCGTTCTCGGCCACGATCAGCAGGCGGTCGCCGGGGCGCAGGCCCTGGTCGCGCAGGATCTGTTCCGCTTGCGCCGCACGGGCGTCGAGGGCTGAATAGGTCAGCACCTCTCCGGTCCAGTCGGTCAGCGCGGGACAGTCGGAATGGGCGGCGGCGGCCCGGTCGAACAGCTGGTGAAAACGGGTGGCGTCGGTCATGTCCCCTCGCGCAGTCGTCGGAAATCGGGGGCCCGCTTGGCCAGGAAGGCAGTGATGCCCTCGGCGGCCTCGGGCGCGGCAAGGGCATGGGCCATCGCGTCGCGTTCGGCAGCCAGTTGCGCCTCGAAGGCGGTGGCGCGCCAGCCGGTCAGCAGGCGCTTGATGGCGGCCTGGGCCTCGGCCGGGCCCTGGGCCAGCCGGTCGGCCAGGGCCATCGCGGCCATGATCGCCTCGCCCGGATCGGTCAGTTCGTTGATGACGCCCAGCGCATGCAGGCGTTCGGCGGTGACGGGGTGACCGGTCAGGGCCATCTGCGCGGCGATCTGCGGCGGCAGCGCGGCCCCCAGTGCGGCGGTCAGCCCGCCATCGGGCACCAGCCCGGCATTCACATAGGCGGCGGTGAAGCGCGCATCGCGGGCCGCAATTACCATGTCGCAGGCCAGTGCCAGCGACAGGCCCGCGCCGGCCGCGCCCCCCTCGACCACGGCGATCACCGGGCGCGGGCAATGGACCACGGCGCGGATCAGGTCGTTCAGCGCGTCAATGCGGTCGCGGCGCTGGCCCTCGTCCATCTGCTGGGCGGTGATCAGCGTGTTCAGATCGCCGCCGGCGCAGAAGAAATCGCCCTCGCCCATCAGGATCACGGCGCCGATGCGGGGTTCGTCGGCGGCCATGCGCAGCGCCTGGTGCAGCCCGTCGTAGAATTCGGGCGTCAGCGCGTTGCGGCGGGCGGCATTGCGGTTTTCCACCACCAGGCGGTCGCCAAGGTCGCTGATTTCGCAATGCGGGTTGGTGAGGGCGGTCATCATGGCTCCTGTCGGGACTTGCGGAAGACGCCGGTCGCGGTCGCGATCAACGTGCCGTCCCCATGCCGCAACTGGCCCTCGATGAACAGGGTCGCCCGCCCGCCGCCGGTGACGCGGCCGGTGGCCTCGATCCGCCCGGGGCGGCCGGGCGCGAGGTAGTTCACCGTCAGCGACAGGGTGGTGAAGGGGTGCCGCCCGGTCGCGTCCACGGTCAGGCTGCCGGTGGCGCCCATCGCGCTGTCCAGGAGCGTCGCCGCCAGCCCGCCATGCAGCATGCCCTGGCGGTTCAGGTGGCGGTCGTCCAGGTCCAGGCGGCAGCGCGCCCCGGCAGGATCCCCGACATCCAGCACATAGCCGATCAGCGCCTGGGTGCCGGTTTCGTCCCGGATCAGGCCCATGCGGGCTCGCCCCGGGCAAAGCGGTCCAGGTGCCAGTCGGCATCGCCCATCGCGGTGTCGGCGGTCATCAGGCGGCGGACCATGCCGCCCAGCGCGTATTCCTCGGTCATGCCGATGCCGCCATGCAGCTGCACCGATTCC
The DNA here is from genome assembly GCF_048538155.2 of Paracoccus sp. T5. GTDB lineage: Bacteria > Pseudomonadota > Alphaproteobacteria > Rhodobacterales > Rhodobacteraceae > Paracoccus. Next base: position 526,556 of record NZ_CM135809.1, on the reverse strand, counting down.
TCGGCGACCAGGCGCGCGACCCGGCCCAGCGTGACCTTGCAGGCTTGGAGATGGCGGTCGCGCAGGAGTGAATCCGCCGTCAGGTGGCCCGACAGGTTCACTACGGCCGAACGCGCCTGTTCGACCTCGACCGCCAGGTCAGCGGCGCGATGGGCCAGCGCCTGAAAGGCGATCAGCGGCTGGCCGAACTGCTTGCGCTGTTTCAGATAATCCAGCGTCAGGTCCACCGCCGCCGTGATGGTGCCAAGGGCATGGGCCGAATGGGCCAGGACGCCGCGCGCCAGCGGCCCGCCGAAATCGGACAGCGCGCCCAGGCGCGTGGCGGGCGTGGCCTCGAAGATCAGGTCGGCGCCGCGCTGCCCGTCCATCATCGGATAGCCGCGCATCGTCAGGCCGGGGGCGCCCGGCTGGACCAGCCACAGCGCGTCGGCGGTGGTGACCAGGATCGCGGCCGCGTCCTCGGCCCCGGCGACCATGGTCTTGCGTCCGGTCAGGCTGTCGCCCTCGGCCCGGATGGCGACGCCGCGGTCATAGCGGGTGCCGGGTTCGGCATCGGCAAAGGCAAGGACCGCCCCTTCGGGAACCTCCTGGCCGGCCTGGGCCAGGGCCGCGCCCGCGATCATCGTGGGGATCAGCGGCAGGGCGGCGCCCGCCCGGCCCAGTTCCTGGAAAATCAGCGCCACGGCGGCGCCCGATCCGTCAAAGCCGCCCTCGTCCTCGGTCAGCAGGGCGGCGATGACGCCGGCCTCGGCCAGGGCGGGCCACAGCCCCTCGCCGGTGTGGCGGGTCAGGATGCCGCGCAGGCTGTCCTGCAGCATGCGGTGGTCGTCGGAAAGCTGGAAGTCCATCGCCTTACCCCTTGGCCAGAGCGCCGGCGATGATGCCGCGCTGGATCTCGTTCGAGCCGCCATAGATCGACAGCTTGCGGTTGTTCAGCCAGGTCGCGGTCGCGGCCAGCACCTCGTCGGCATCCTGGGGCTGGCCCTCGTTGCCGGTGGCCGGCAGCGCCAGGGCATGTCCGCCATAGGCGCGCCTCGTCAGGGCATCCAGCCGCTGGCGGATCTGCGTGCCCTTGATCTTGAGCATGCTGCTTTCGATGCCGGGCGCCTGGCCCTGGGCCGCCGCCGACAGCATCCGCAGGTTAGTGGTGGACATGGCCATCAGCTCGATCTCGACCGCGGCGATCTCGGAGGCGAAGAACGGGTCTTGGGCCAGCGGGCAACCGCGATGGACCTGGGTGCGGGCCAGGCGGTGCAGGTTGTCCAGCGCGGCGGTGGCGAAACCGACGCCCGCGATGTTGGTGCGCTCATGCGTCAGCAGGTATTTGGCATAGGTCCAGCCCTGGTTCTCCTCGCCCACCAGGTTTTCGGCCGGAACCCTGACGTCGTCGAAGAAGACCTCGTTCACCTCGGCTGTGCCGTCCAGCAGGACGATGGGGCGGACGGTGACGCCGGGCGTGGTCATGTCGATCAGCAGAAAGCTGATGCCCTCCTGCTTCTTGCCCTCGGTCGAGGTGCGCACCAGGCAGAAGATCATGTTCGCGTATTGGCCCAGCGTGGTCCAGGTCTTCTGCCCGTTGATGACGTAATGGTCGCCCTGGCGTTCGGCGCGACAGCGCAGCCCGGCCAGGTCCGACCCGGCGCCGGGTTCGGAATAGCCTTGGCACCACCAGTCGTCGCCCTGCAGGATGCGGGGCAGCCAGTAATCCTGCTGTTCCCTGCTGCCGAATTTCTGCAGCACCGGCCCCAGCATCGCGATCCCGAAGGGCACGATGCGCGGCGCATGGGCCAGGGCAGACTCCTCCTCGAAGATGTGGCGCTGGATGGCGGTCCAGCCGGCGCCACCGAATTCGGTGGGCCAGTTGCCGGCCAGCCAGCCGCGCGCATGCAGCCGGGCGTGCCAGCCCTCCATGTCGTCCTTGGTCAGGTGCTGGTGCAGGCGCACCTTGCGGGCCAGCTCCGGGTCCAGCTCGGTCTGCAGAAAGGCGCGGACCTGGTCGCGGAAGGCCAGTTCGTCGGGGGTGAAACGCATGTCCATCAGAAGATCTCCAGCAGTCCGGCCGCGCCCTGCCCGCCGCCGATGCACATGGTGACAACGCCCCATTTCGCGCCCTGCCGGCGGCCTTCGCGCAGAAGGTGGCCGGCGGTGCGGGCGCCGGTCATGCCGAAGGGGTGGCCGATGGAAATCGCGCCGCCGTTGACGTTGTATTTCGCCGGATCGATGCCCAGCGTGTCGCGGCAGTAAAGGCACTGGCTGGCAAAGGCCTCGTTCAGCTCCCACAGGTCGATGTCGGCGACGCTCAGCCCGTGGCGTTCCAGCAGGCGCGGCACGGCGCGGACGGGGCCGATGCCCATCTCGTCGGGGGCGCAGCCGGCGACGGCGAAGCCGTGGAAGGCGCCCAGCGGCTCCAGCCCCTCGGCCGCGGCCAGGTCGGCGTCCATGACCAGCAGCGCCGCGGCGCCATCGGAGAGCTGGGAGGCGTTGCCGGCGGTGATGAAATTGCCGGGGCCGCGCACGGGTTCCAGTTTCGCCAGCGCCTCCAGCGTGGTGCCGGGGCGGTTGCCCTCGTCGGCGGCGATGGTGACCTCGCGTTCGGTGGTCTCGCCGGTGGCCTTGTCGGCGACCTGCATCGTGACGGTCATCGGGATGATCTCGTCGGCAAAGACGCCGGCGGCCTGGGCGGCGGCGGTGCGGGCCTGGGACTGCACCGCATATTCGTCCTGCGCCTCGCGCGAGATGCCATAGCGGGCGGCCACGATGTCGGCGGTCTCGATCATGGTCATGTAGAGGTCGGGGCGGTTCGCCTCGATCCAGGCCTCGCGCGAATGGCGCACGGGCGGCTGGACCAGCGAGATGCTTTCGACGCCGCCGACCAGGATGGCGCGGGCGCCCTCCTGCGCGACCATCTGCGCGCCCATCGCCAGCGCATGCAGGCCCGAGGCGCAGAAGCGGTTGACCGTGGCCCCGGCGATGCTGTCGGGCAGGCCCGCGCGGATCACGGCTTGGCGGCCGATATTGCCGCCGGTGACGTATTCGGGATAGCCGCAGCCCCAGATGCTGTCCTCGATCAGCACGGGGTCGATGCCGGCGCGGTCGATCACGGCGCGGGCGGTGGCCCCGGCCAGCACGGCCCCGTGGGTCTGGTTGAAGGCGCCGCGCTTGGCGCGGCCGATGGCGGTGCGGGCCGCCTGGACGATGACGGGCTGTTTCATGATTTCGTTCCTTCGTTCAGGTCGGCCAGGCTGCGGCCCTGCGCGGCCAGGTCGCGCAGCAGGGGCGCAGCCTGCCAGAAATGGTCGTCTTCGGCGGAAAAGCGGTCGATGTCGGCCAGGATCGCGGGCAGGCCCTGGGCATCGGCCCAGTGCATCGGCCCGCCGCGAAAGCGCGGAAAGCCATAGCCGTTCAGCATCACCACATCGACATCCAAGGGCCGCAGGGCGGTGCCGTCGGCCACGGTGCGCGCGGCCTCGTTCACCATGGCGGCCATGGTGCGGGCGACGATCTCTTCGTCGGTGAAGCTGCGCGGGGTCAGGCCCAGATCCGCCCGGACCCGGTCCAGCAGCGGGGCCAGTTCGGGGTCCTCCTGCGGGGCGCCGTTCCCATAGAGATAGTATCCGCGCCCGGACTTGCGCCCCAGCCGGCCCATTTCGTGCAGGCGGTCGGCAAAGACCGGCACGCGGTCGCGCGGATGGCGCTCGGCCGCCTTGCGCTGGCGCGTCATGTAGCCGATGTCGAGGCCCGCCAGATCGCTGACCGCATAAGGGCCCATCGCAAAGCCGAACTTGGTCAGCGCGCGGTCCACCTGATAGGGCGAGGCCCCGTCCAGCACCATCGCGTCCACCGCCGCGCGGTAATGCGACAGGATGCGGTTGCCGATGAAGCCGTCGCAGACGCCCGCGCGCACCGCGATCTTTTTCAGGCGCCGCGCCAGGGCAAAGGCCGTGGCGGTGACGTCGGGGGCGGTGCGGTCGGCGACCACGACCTCCAGCAAGCGCATGACATGGGCGGGCGAGAAGAAATGAAGCCCGATCACGTCGCCGGGGCGCCCGGTCGCCTCGGCGATGCGGTTCACGTCCAGATAGGAGGTGTTGGTGGCCAGCACCGCGCCGGGCTTTGCCACGCGGTCCAGGGCGGCAAAGACCTGCTCCTTGACCTCCATCGCCTCGAAGACCGCCTCGATGATCAGGTCGGCTTCGCGCAGGGCGGCATAGTCGGTGTCGGTGCGGAAGGCGCCCGACAGGATCGTGTCGCGCCGGGCGGCGGGCAGCTTGCCGCGTGTCACGGCGCCGTCCAGCAGGCCGGCCACGGTCGCGGTGGCCTTTTGCGCGCCGTCGGGATCGCGTTCAATCAAGGTCACGTCCAGCCCCGCCAGCAGGGCCGCGACGGCAATGCCCGCGCCCATCGTGCCGCCGCCGATGACGCCGACCCGGTCCAGCGGCCGCGGGTCGACGCCCTGGATTTCGGGCAGATGCGCGACGGCGCGCTCGGCAAAGAAGGCATGGATCAGGGCGGCGCGCTGCGGGCTGTCCATCAGCGCGCGGAAGGCCGCCCGCTCGACCGCCATGCCTTGGGCGAAGGGCAGGGCAAGCCCCTCGCGCACCGCGTCCACGGCGGTGGCCTGGGCGATCTGGCCGCGCGCGCTGCGGGCCAGGCGTTCGGTCAGGGCCTGCAGTTGCGCGGGATCGACGGCGGGTGCGGGCAGGTCGCGGGTGCGGCGCGGCGGCTGGCCGGCCACGTCATGGGCCAAGTCGAGCGCGGCCTGGGTCAGGTCGCCTTCGGCGATGCGGTCGATCAGGCCGGCCTCCAGCGCCTCGGGGGCCGGGATCTGGCGGGCCGAGGTGATCGCCTCCAGCGCGGCTTGCGTGCCGATCAGGCGCGGCAGGCGCTGGGTGCCGCCGGCACCGGGGATCAGGCCCAGCGTGACCTCGGGGAGGCCCATCCGGGTGGCGGGCGCGGCGATGCGGGCATGGGCGCCCAGCGCCAGTTCCAGCCCCCCTCCCAGCGCGGTGCCGTGCAGCGCGGCCACGACGGGCTTGTCCAGCGCCTCGATCCGGTCGATCAGGGCGGGCAGGAAGGGTTCCGCCGGGGGCTTGCCGAATTCCGAGATGTCGGCCCCCGCGACCCAGGTGCGGCCGGCGCAGAGAATCACCGCCGCATCGGCCTGATCGTCGGCGGCGAAGGCGTCGGCCGCCTGCAGCAGGCCCGCGCGCACAGCCTGGGACAGCGCGTTCACGGGCGGGTTGTCGATGGTGATGACGCCGATCCGGCCCTGGCGGGCATAGGTGACGGGCATGGAACCTCCTTCAGTCATTCAACGCGCCTGACAGGGCCGGGCGCCCTTCGGCGCAGACCAGGCGTTGCAGGCGGGCGACGGTGTCGCGCAGGGTGGGGCCGACCTCGGCATGGATGCGGGCATCGGGCAGGACGTCGTCCAGCGCGCCGCAGGAAAAGACCACCGGCCCCGCCAGCCGCGCCGAACGGAACGGCACCGACACGGCCGAGATCTTGGGCGAATAGCGCAGCTGGTTGCGCACCACCGCATAGCCGTGGCCGATCAGCTGGTCGCGCCCTTCGCGGCGCAGCGCGTCGAAGCTGCCTCCGTCCAGCGGCGGCTCGGGGTGATCGGACAACAGGTCGGCGAACTCCTCGCGCGTGGTGGCGCCCAGCACGGCCAGGCCGGAGGACGAGCCGGCGATGGGCAGTCGGTGCCCAACCTCCAGCCAGATCGAGGCCGCGTGCCGGGGCCGCCAGGTGCGCATGAGGGCGACCTTGTCCCGGTCGCGCACCGCGAAGAGGACCAGCGTCCCAGTCCGGTCCGCCAGGTCCTGCATCATGTCCTGCGCCGGGTCGAGGAAGGACAGCGAGGCCGCCGCCACATGGCCCATCGCCAGCAGCGTCGGGCCGGGGCGATAGCGGTCGTTGCGCTGCGGCTGCGTCAGGTAGCCGAGGCAGCCCAGCGTGAAGGTCAGCCGCGAGACAGTGGATTTCGGCAGGCCGGTCCGTTCGGCCAGCTGTGCGTTGGTCAGCCCGTCGTCATCGGTGCGAAAGGCGCGCAGGACCGACAGCCCGCGGGCCAAGGTGGTGGCGAAGTTGCGGTCGGCTTCGTAATCCGGGCGGGGGCTGTCGGACATCACATGGACCCCGGAAGCAGAAGCGAGATGACCGGGAACAGGATCAGCAGCACCAGGACCAGCAGGTCCACCACCAGAAAGCGCGTCACGCCCGCGAAGATCTTGTCAATGCCCACGTTCTTGGTGACGTTGCTGACCACGAAGACGTTCAGGCCGACGGGCGGGGTGATCAGCCCGATCTCCAGCAGCTTGACGACGATGACGCCGAACCAGATCAGGTTCAGGCCATAGCCCTCGACCAGGGGGACCATGAAGGGCAGCGTCAGGACCATGATGCCGATCGGGTCGAGAAACATGCCCAGGACCAGGTAGATCAGCACCACGACCAGCATCAGCATGGCAAAGGACAGCTGGGCATCCGCGACCACGCCCACTACCGCGCCCGCCATGCCGCTGAGCGCGACGAAGCTGACGAAGATCTTGGCCGCGCCCGCGATCAGGAAGATGGCGGCCGTCTGGACCAGGCTTTCGTGGATCGCGCGCCACAGCACGCCCGGCGACAGGCGGCGCTGGGCAAAGCCGATGGCGATGGTCAGAACGACGCTGACGGCGGCGGCCTCGGTCGCGGTGAAGATGCCGCCATAGATGCCGCCGACGATGACGACGAACAGCATCAGCGCGGGCCAAGCGGCGATGGCGGCCTCCAGGCGGCTGGCCTCGGCGGCCTCGCCGCGCGGGGCGGCGGCGGGATCGCGGGCGACCCACCAGGCGATGACCAGGATCATGCCCGCCAGCGACAGGAGGCCCGGCAGCACGCCCGCCAGGAACAGCTGGGCGATCGAGGTCTCGGTGAAGATGCCGTAGAGGATGAAGAGGACCGAGGGCGGGATCAGCGAGCCCAGCGTGCCGCCGACCGCGACCGAAGAGGTGGCCAGCCGCGGGTCATAGCCCATGCGCAGCATTTCCGGGACGCAGATGCGGCCCATGGTCGAGGCGCAGGCGATCGAGGAGCCCGAGATGGCCGAAAACCCGCCGCAGCCCATGATCGAGGCCATCGCCACGCCGCCGGGCAGCGGCCGCAGCCAGACGGCGGCGGCGTCATAGATGCGCGTCGTGATCCCGGCATAGAAGGCGATGTTGCCCAGGGCCACGAACAGCGGGACCATCGACAGGTCATAGGAATGCACGAGGTCGAAGAAGTTCGAGAAGACGACCGAGCTGGTCGGGTTCAGCGCCCGTTCGGGCGTCCAGCCGCCGGTCCGCGTCGCATAGATCAGGAAGGTGCCGATGCTGGCCACGCCCGCCAGGGCGAAGGCGATGGGCACGCGCATCGCCAGCAGGATCAGGACCAGCGCCATCGCGGCCATGCCGATCGTCATCGGGTCCATCAGCTTACCTCGTTTCCATCGGCATCAAGAATGACGTCGCCCCGGCGCAGCTGCGCCAGATCGCCCCCCAGCAGCACGGCCAGCCGCAGCCACATCAGCACCAGGCCCGCCAGGAACAGGGCGATCCCCGGCCAGCGCGGCAGGTTCAGGTCGCCGTAATAGAATTCGCCAGACCCCCAGGCCTGGGCGGTGACCCGCCCGGCGGCATAGATCAGCGGCACCAGCGCCAGCAGGCCCACGACATGGCCCAGCACGATCAGCCGCGCGCGCAGGGGCGCCGGCATCCGGTCGCTGAGAAAGGTGACGGCGACGTGGCTGCGCGCCGCCGTCGCCGCCGCCATGGGCAGGATGATGGCCGCGACCATCAGTTCCCGCACCAGGATGATCGCGTCGGGCACGCTGGACCCCAGCACCGCGCGCATCACGACATTGGCAAAGATCACCAGGCCAAGCGCGATCAGCGCCAGCACGGAAAGGTCCAGAAGCGTCCGCTCGATCAGGCGCATGGGATCAGCCGCGCTCCCAGGGGTAGCCCTGCTGTTCCAGCTCGGTGGCGTACTGGTCGATCAGGCCGCGGTATTCGTCCAGCAGCGCCTGCCCATCCAGCCCCGAGGCATCGGCGCGGGCCACCCATTCGTCCAAGTATTTCTGGCCCGCCTCGTTCAGCTTGGCACGGTCCTCGTCGGAAAAGCGGACGATCTCCTTGCCGGCATCTTCCAGCACCTTGATCGATTCGGCGTTCGCCTCCTCGATGATGCGCCCGAATTCGTCGGCCAGCCCTTCGCCGGCGGTCATGATGACCTCCTGCTGTTCGGGCGTCAGGCTATCGAACATCGACTTGTTCATCACGATGCCCAAGGCGCCGATCTGGCCCCAGTCGATGAAGGTGTAGCTGTCGAAGACCTCGTCGAACTTCAGCGCCTTGACCAGGTAGGAATAGGTCTGGGTGCAGTCGATCAGCCCGCTTTCCAGGCCCTGGTAGGCCTCGTAGACGGTCATGTCGACCAAGGTCGCGCCCAGGTCGCGGAAGGTCTGGCCATAGGCGCCGACGCCGCGCACCTTCTTGCCGGCCAGCTGGTCGACCGAGGCGACCGCAGGGCCCTTGCAGCCCATCTGCACGGCCGAGGTCGTGTAGGTGCCGATATAGACCAGGCCCTGCGCGGCCAGGTTCGCCTTGATCTGCTCGTTGTTGCGCATCAGCGCGTCGGTGGCCTTCATGCCCACCCAGGGGTCGGGGTTCTGCAGGGGCAGGTCGGCAATGCCATAGGCGACCATCTCCTGCGGGAAATAGACGCCGATCACGCTGCCCAGGTCGGCCACCCCGTCGCGCAGCGACTGGACGGCGGCCTTTTCGGAGAACAGCGCGCCGCCCCAGGTGATGTCCACCTTGAGGTCGCCCCCGGACTGTTCGGCCACCTGGTCGGCGAACCACTGGGTCGCCTCGGCGCGCGCGCCCCGGTTGGGCCCCGGCTCTCCATAGATCAGCACCGTTTCGGCAGATGCGGCGCCGGCCAGCGCGGCGATCATGGCACCGGCCGACAGTGCCGCCTTGAATGACTGGATGGTCATGGGTGAAACCTCCTCCCTGTTTCGCTGTGCAGGTTGGCATTCCGCACTGCGGAATACAATCCTGAATTGACCGAAACGTGACCCTCAGGCTATCTGGCGGTTTTCCGCGCAATCCTGAATGCTGCAGACTGTCTTATCGGAGTTCCCCATGTCGCACCGGCTCTTGCTGGCCCTTGCATTCGCCCTGACCTCGACGGCGCCCGCCGTGGCGCAGGACGACCGGCCCTTTACCGCAGCCGATATCGAGGCGGCGCAATACGGCCTGGAGGACCTGCCTGCGGGGCGCTCCGCGCTGACCGCCAAGGTGCAGATCCTGCTGGACCGGTCGGGCACATCGCCCGGCGTGATCGACGGCTTCAAGGGCGGCATGAGCCAGAGCGCCATCAAGGCCTTTGAACGTCGCGCCGGCCTGCCGATGGACGGGGTCATGGACCCCCATGTCTGGAACCTGCTGCAGGCCTATGCCGAGCGTCCCGCCACCCAAGGCTATACCATCACCGAGGAGGACGCGCAGGGCCTGGTCGATTCGATCCCCACCGATTATGCCGAGAAGGCGCAGATGGAGGCCATGGCCCATACCAGCATCGCCGAGCGCCTGGGCGAACGCTTTCACATGGACGAGAAGTTCATCCAGTTCCTGAACCCCGGCGTGGCGTTGGTGCCGGGCGCCACGATCCAAGTCATGGCGCCGAACCCGCCCATGCGCGGACAGGTGACGCGCATCATCATCGACAAGCACAACCGCCGGGTCGCGGGCTATGACGCGCGCGGGCAGATGGTGGTGGATTATCCCGCCACCATCGGATCCTCGGCCACGCCCTCGCCCGAAGGGACGCACAACGTGCGCAGCGTGGCGGTCAATCCGAACTATACCTACAACCCCGACGTCAACTTCAAGCAGGGCGACAACGACCGCAAGCTGGTGGTCCCGCCGGGGCCGAACGGGCCGGTGGGCACGGTCTGGATCGGCCTGACCAAGCCGACCTATGGCATCCACGGCACGCCGACGCCGTCGCAGCTGTTCAGCAACCAGTCGATGGGCTGTGTGCGGCTGACCAACTGGGACGCCGAGGAGCTGGCCAAGATGGTCAGCATCGGCGGCACCACGGTCGAGTTCCTGCAGCCGGGCGTCACCATCGCCGATGTCACCGGCTCTGGTGCGGCCACCGCCACGCCGGTGGCGCCGATCGCGCTGCCCGAGGGCACGGCGCCGACCGAGGTGCCGACGACCGAGCAGCCCCTGGCCCTGCCCGAGCAGGCGGGTGCCGCCACCGGCGTCGCGCCGGAGCCTTCGGCCCAGCCCGCGCCGGAAGCCTCCGCGCCGGATGGCTCGGCGCCGGAAGCGTCCACGCCGGATGCTCTGATCCCGCAGGCCGCGCCGGTGGAAAGCCCGGCCGACCCGCTGAGCGACGCGCTGACCGGCGCGCTGCCCGAGGGCTTTGTGGTGCCGCCGCTGCAAGACGCGCAGCCATGAGGGCGGTGACGGTCCTGGCGCTGGTGCTGCTTGGCGCGGGACCGGCCCTCTCGCAGGACCGGCCCCCCGAGGCGCCCGAGGCGCCCGAAACATCCGTGACTGAAACGCGGCCCCCGGAGCGTCCGGAGGCCTCCGTGGAGGCCCTCGTGGAGGCACCGGCCGCCGGGGCAGCGCCCGAGGCCCCCGAGGCGCCGGCCGAGGCCGAGGCGCCCGAGGCGTTCGGTCCCCCTGCCCCGCCGGTCTGGTTCGTGCAGGCGGAAACCGACAGCGACTTTGCCGCCTGCCGGCTGGCCCTGGCGTTGCTGGGCACGACCTATCGGCAGGAGCCTCCGGTCACCGAAGCCGACAATCGCGACTGCGGCATCGCGCGGCCCCTGCGGGTCAGCCAGATCCTGCCCGGGGTGGCGCTGACGGGCGATCCGGTGATGCGCTGCGACACTGCGCGGGCCCTGGGCTTCTGGACGCGCGACTTTCTGCGCCCCGCCGCCGCGCTGATGCCGGGCGCGCCGCAGTTGACGGCGCTGGAGACGGGTTCGGGCTATACCTGCCGCGACCGGGTGGGCACCGGCAAGGCGCTGCCCAAGCCGTCCGAGCATGGCAACGGCAACGCGATCGACGTGACGGGCTTTCGGTTCGACACCGACCAGACGCTGTCCGTGCAGCCGCGCGAAGGCGACGGCGCGATGGACGAGGCCTTTCAGCGCGCGGCGCGGGGTACCGCCTGCCTGCTTTTCACGACGGTGCTGGGGCCGGGATCGAACGCCGCCCATGACGACCACCTGCACCTGGACATGGCAGCCCGGAACGGCGGCTGGCGGCTGTGCGAATAGCTCAGCGGCTCTGGCGTTCCATGTCCAGGTAGCCGGGATCGAAGCGGGCCAGCGTCGTCAGCCCCTGCCAGTTCAGGATCTTGACGTCCGCCCCCGCCCAGCGGATCAACCCGCGGTCGCGCAGGTCGCGCACGGCCCGGTTCACATGGATCGGCGAATAACCCAGGATGTCGGCCAGTTCGCGCTGCAGCAGCGGCAGCATGAACTGGTGATGGGACGCCGCGCCCACCGTGTTGAGACGCGTGTAGATCTCGCACAGCAGATGGGCCAGGTGGGCGCTGGAGCGCAGCGAGGCCGCGGCCACCAGCCATTGCCGGTGGACGGCCGCGTCGATCAGCGTCGCCATCCACAGAAGGCGGGTCAGATGCGGAAAGTTCTCGGTGATCTCGGTCAGTTCGGAATGGTCGATGAATTCGACATCGGCGGGACCGACGGCCACGACCGAATGTTCCAACCCGGCCAGGACAAAGCCGTGCAGGTCCACGAAGTCGCCGGGGACATGCAGGGCGGTGATCACCCGTTCCTCGGGGCGGCCGACCAGCTGGTGTGAGCGTGCCGAAAGGCCGCGCAGCATCATGCAGCTGCGCCGCGCGGCGCGGTCCGCCGGGACGATCACCGCCCCCGAGGGAAAGCTGACATGTTCGGTCCGGACCGCGCGCAGCCGTGCAAGATCATCTTCCGACAGCGTGTCACGCCGTTGAAGAAAGCGGATAAAATATTCGGTGATGGCCATTTCATCCCTCCTTTCTTCGGCTGCGGGACACTTGCAAATCGGAAATTTGGGTGCAATGCCCGACAGTTACTATCTAACATTGATTAACCTATGAACGCGCGGCAGACTGCATAGTTTCATGGGGCTAGGCCGGGGGGCGCAGCCGCGCGCGGAGCGCCGCCTCCAGTGCAGCAAAGCTGTCGGCGGTTCCTGCGCTGCGGCGGGTGACGAATTCGTCCAGTTGCGGGAAGAGCTTTACCGCCTCATCCAGCTTGGGGTCCGAGCCGGGGGCATAGAGGCCCGCGCGAATCATCAGTTCCGATTCGGCATAGGCGCCCAAGGCGGCACGGGCGCGGCCGATCAGCGCATTTTCAGCCGCATTCGCGGCGTCCGGCAATGATCGCGAGACTGAGCGCACGACATCCACCGCCGGAAACCGGCCGCGTTCGGCGATGCTGCGTTCCAGGACGACGTGGCCGTCCAGCGTGCCGCGCAGGATGTCGGCAACCGGTTCCTCCATGTCCGAGCCGGCCACGAGGACGCTGAAGATGCCGGTGATGTCGCCGGCGCCTTCGGGGCCGGGGCCGGCGCGTTCGGCCAGCGCCATGATGAGGTTCGAGACCGAGGGCGGAAAGCCGCGATAGCTGGGCGGTTCGCCCGCAGCCAGGGCGATCTCGCGATGCGCCTCGGCAAAGCGGGTGATCGAATCGGCCAGGAACAGGACATGCCGCCCCTGGTCGCGGAAATGCTCGGCCACGGTCATCGCGGCCCAGGCGCAACGCCGCCGCAGGAGGGGCGAGCGGTCCGAGGTCGCAGCCACGATCACCGCCCGCCGCATCCCCTCGGGGCCCAGGGTCTTTTCGACGAATTCGCGCAGTTCACGCCCACGTTCGCCGATCATGGCGATGACCACCACATCCGCCTGCACACCCCGCGCCATCTGCGACAGCAACGTGGACTTGCCCACGCCCGAACCCGCGAAAAGTCCGATCCGCTGCCCCGCCACCAGCGGCAGCAGCGTGTCGAAGACCGCAAGCCCCGTCCCCAGCCGCGCGCCCAGCCGCTTGCGCGTGACGGCGGGCGGGGCCTCGCTGCGAAAGCCGCGCGTGACCAGACCCTGCGGCAGCACGCGCCCGTCCAGCGGCTGGCCCAGCGGGTCGATGATGCGTCCGATCCAGCCGTCGCAGGGGGCGATCTGCGGGGCGAACAGCAGTTCGGCCTCGTCGCCCACCGACAGGCCTTCGATCGTACCCTCGGGAAGGACCTGCGCGCTGCGCGGACCCAGGCCCACGATCTCGCCGGTCAGCGGGCCCGACTGAACCGCGATGCGCACCCGGTCGCCGACCGAGGCGCGGCCGTTCAATCCCTCGACGCTGATCAGACCCGCGCGGATCGACTGCACCCGCCCGAAATGCGTGGCCAGGCGCAGTTCGGCGATGCGGCGGGTGATCGAGTCAAGTCTGTCCATTCCGGCCTCCGTTCAGGGGCCGATTTTCCCCGGCCCGTGCAACGGTTTCTAAACCAATTGGGGTTAAGACCGGGTTTATCGTGAATGAGGAGAAGCCTCATGTTTGAGAAGATCGAAATGCTGCGGATGGCCCGCGCCATGACCCAGCACGTGTCGCAGCGCCATGTCGCGGCGGCCCGCAACATCGCCAATGCCGACACGCCCGGATACCGGGCCAGTGACCTGCAGCCCTTTGCCGACAGCTATCGCAAGGCTGCGGCGGCAGGATCCCTGCGCGTCACCCAGCCGCGCCACCTGGAGCAGCCGGACTGGACCCCGGCCGCCGCCCGCCTGGTCGAGGTGGCGGGACCCGTCTCGCCCAACGGAAACTCGGTCTCGCTGGAGGAGGAGGTGGTCCGTGCCGCCGAGATCAAGCGGGAACATGACTTGTCACTGGGCATCTATCGCGCGGGCCTGGACCTGATGCGGACCAGCCTGGGGCGCCGGTAAGAGGATATCGAAATGACCGACCCGATCTCGCCGCTGCGCCTGGCAGCGTCCGGAATGCGTGCGCAAAGCGAACGGCTGCGCCACACCGCCGAGAACATGGCCAATGTCGACACGCCCGGCTATCGCCGCAAGCTGGTCACCTTCGAGGAGGCCGTGCGCCTCGGCCGCCCGACGGGCGAGGTCGAGGCCGGGCCCCTGCGGCTGGACCGCACGGCGCTGCCGCGCATCCACGATCCCGCGCATCCCCTGGCCGATGCCGATGGCTATTACGAAGGCTCGAACGTCGATCTGGTGATCGAGCTGGCCGACGCCCGCGAGGCCGGCCGCAGTTACGAGGCCAATCTCCGCATGTTCGAGCAGACGCGCCAGATGGGTGCGTCGCTTCTTGACCTCCTCCGCCGCTGAAAGGAATTCCCATGTTCGCACTGAACGCCGCCAATGCCTATTCCGCCGCCCGCAGCGCGGTGGCCCCCGATCCGCAATCCTCGACCACAGCCAAGCTGGGCCAGGCCGCCGAGGAGTTCGCGGCGCAGATGGCCCAGGTCGACCAGGCCTCGACCGGGGCGATGACGGGGCAGGTCGGGACGCATCAGCTGGTCCAGACCATCGCCGACGCGCAGATGGCCATGGAGACGGTTGTCGCGATCCGCGACAAGGTCGTCGAGGCCTATCAGGAAATCCTGCGGATCCCGGTCTGATGGGCGAGACGATCCTGTTCGACATGCTGCGCCAGGCGCTGCTGATCTCGGTCCGCATCTCGGCCCCGCTTCTGGGGGTGGCGCTGATCGCGGGCGTGGTGATCGGCCTCTTCCAGGCGCTGACCTCGGTCCAGGAGATGACGCTGACCTTCGTGCCCAAGGTCGGGCTGATGCTGGTCGTCTTCTGGGTCTCGATGAGCTTCATGACCACCGCCCTGTCGGATTTCTTCCTGGGCGAGATCATCCCCCTGGTTTCGGGGAGCTGACATGGACAACGCGATCTATGCCAGCCTGACCCGACAATCCGGCCTGATGGCCGAGATGCGCGTGGTGGCCAACAACATCGCCAATGCCAACACCACCGGCTTTCGGCGCGAGGGCGTGATCTTTGCGGAACACCTGACCGCGCTGGACCGGCAGGGAGACACGCTGTCGATGGCGAATGCGCGAGGCCGGATGCTGGACCTGAACCAGGGCGTGCTGACGCAGACGAACAACAGCATGGACCTGGCCATCGAGGGCGAGGGATTTTTCCTGGTCGAGGCGCCCGAGGGGCTGCGCCTGACCCGCGCCGGCGCCTTCATCCCCTCGGCCGAGGGCGAGTTGATGACCGCCGACGGCCACCGCTTGCTGGACGAGGGGCAGGCCCCGATCATCCTGCCCGCCGGGGCCAATGCCGTCTCGGTCGGCGCCGACGGCACGCTGTCGGCCAACGGCCTGCCCTTTGGTCGCATCGGCCTTTTCGCCGCCCCCGAGGGTGTGGCCCTGAACCACCAGGGCGGCACCGCCTTCAGCATCGACGCGGCCCCCGAGCCGGTCGAGGACGGCCGCATCCGCCAGGGCTTCCTGGAGGAATCCAACGTTGACCCGATCTTCGAGATCACCCGCATGATCGAGGTCCAGCGCGCCTACGAACTGGGCCAGACCTTCCTGGATCGCGAGGATCAGCGGATCCGCGGCGCGATCACCGCCATGACCCGTTAAGGAGCCACCATGAGAGCCCTGCAGATCGCCGCCACCGGCATGAGCGCGCAGCAGACCCGCGTTGAGGTCATCTCGAACAACCTCGCCAACATGTCCACCACCGGCTACAACGCCCGCCGTGCGGAATTCGCGGACCTGCATTACCAGCAGGCGGCCCGGCCCGGCAGCGTCACCGCCGCCGACGGCACGGTCATCCCCGCCGGCGTCCAGCTGGGCCTGGGGGTCCGGCCCACCGCCGTCAGCGTGAACCTGCAGCAGGGGGCGCTGACCCAGACAGGCGGCGACCTGGACCTGGCCATCGAGGGCGACGGCTATCTGGAGGTGACGCTGCCCTCGGGATTGTCGGGCTTCACGCGCGACGGCGGGCTCAAGCGGTCGCCGGACGGGCTGATCGTGACCTCGGACGGCTATCCGCTGGTCCCCAACATCACCATTCCCGACGACGCCCGCGCCATCTCGATCAATGCCGGCGGCGAGGTCTTTGCCTATTTCAACGACCGGGTCGAGGCCGAGCTGCTGGGCCAGTTCACCCTGGCGGGTTTTGCCAACGAAAAGGGGCTGGAGGCCATCGGCTCGAACCTCTTCATCGAGACGGCGGCTTCGGGCGGCCCGCAGGTGGTGGCCCCGGGCCAGGACGGTCTGGGCACGCTGCGCCAGGGCTATCTGGAGGAAAGCTCGGTCGATGCGGTGCGCGAGATCACCGAGCTGATCAAGGCACAGCGCGGCTATGAGTTGAACGCCAAGGTCATCACCGCCGCCGACCAGATGCTCGGCGCGACGACGCAGGTGCGGTGATGCGGGCGCTGATCCTGGCGCTGGCTCTGCTGCCCGGCGCGGCCCTGGCGGGTGGCCTGGGGGCCGCGCGCACCCTGCCCGCCGGCAGCATCATCACCGCCGCGGACCTGCGGGTCATCGACACCGACCGCCCCGGCCTGACCGACCCCTCGGCCGCGATCGGCATGCAGACCCGCATCACGCTTTACGAAGGGCGCCCCCTGCATGCCAGCATGCTGCAGGCCCCGCGCCTGGTCGGGCGCAACCAGATCGTCCGCCTCTCCTTCCTGCGGGGCGGGTTGCGCATCGACACCGAAGGCCGCGCCATGTCCGACGGCGCCGCGGGCGAGATGATCCGCGTGATGAACATGGGCTCGCGCAGCACGGTGACGGCGCAGGTCATGCCCGACGGCTCGCTGGCCGTGATGAACTGAAAGGAAATCCGATGAAGCCCGCCCACCTGCTCTGCCTTGCCCTTGCCGCCTCGGGCTGCGCGCGTGCCGCCAATGTCGGCCAGCCGCCGCAGCTGACCTCGCCGCGCGAGACCGAGGAATTCGTGGCGATGACCAATCCGCCCCTGGACCTGCCCGTCGATTCGGGTCGGCCCGAGGCCGCGGCCTCGCTCTGGGCGGGGACGCAGTCCTCGTTGATCAGCGACCGCCGCGCCGCCATCCGGGGCGACATCCTCACCGTCGTCATCGAGATCGACGACCGGGCCGAGATCAGCAACAGTTCGGGGCGCAGCCGCAATTCGGGCGAAAGCGTCTCGATCCCCCAGATGGTGGGGATCCCGCAGCGCCTGGCGGGCAAGCTGCCCGAGGGCGCCAGCTTCGACGACCTTGCGGATGCCTCGTCCTCGTCGACCTACAAGGGGTCGGGCAACATCTCGCGGCGGGACAAGCTGACCTTGCGCGTGGCGGCGACGGTCGTTGACCGGTTGCCCAACGGCACGCTGCAGATCGAAGGCACGCAGGAGGTCCGCGTGAACTTCGAGCTGCGCGAACTGACCGTCAGCGGATTTGTCCGGCCGGGCGACATCGATCGCAACAACGAGATCGCCTATGACCGGATCGCGGGGGCGCGGATCTCCTACGGGGGACGCGGCCAGATCACCGATGTGCAGCAGCCGCGCTATGGCCAGCAGATCGCCGACATCCTTTTGCCCTACTGAGGTGACCCCGTGATCAAGAAGCTGATCCCCCTTGCCCTGCCCGTCCTGGCCCTTGCAGGCGGCGTCTTTGCGGGCGACATGCTGCGCAGCCCGGCCGCCCAGGACGACCACGCCCTCCAGGTCGAGACCGCAGAGGGCCACGACACCGGCCCTGCTCCCGCCGAGGCGGATGCCGGCCATGACACCGCCCCGGTCGAGGATCATGGGGGTGGCGATCATGGCGGCGGCGACCATGGAGGGGGCGATCATGCCGCGCCGGGCGAGATGGCTTTCTTTAGCTTTCCGACGCAATTCTTCGTGCCCTTGGTCCGGCAAGGCGACCTGCGCGACATGATGATCCTGACGCTGACGCTTCAGACCGACAGCGCCAGCCAGGAGGCGCTGCGCAAGAAGGAGCATGCCTTGCGCGACGCCCTGCTGCGCCAGCTGCTGATCCATGCCAATACCGGCGGCTTCGACGGCAATTTCACCGCCGATCGCAACCTGGCTGTCCTGCGCGAGGACCTGCTGAAGGCTGCGCGGGCCACGACCGACCTGACCCTGACCGCCGTCCTGATCGAGGACATCGCCAAGCAATAGGCAACGGTCGCGCGGGGCCGCTTGCCCCGGCGCATCGCAGGGTCCAGAACCGGCACCGACAGGAGCCTTCGTGGCCTCCGGTCGGTGCCGTTTTCCTACGCGAGGCCTGAATGCCCCCCTCTCATGTCGTGATCCTGCTGGCGACCTATCAGGGTGCCGAACATCTGGATGTGCAGCTGGACAGCATCGCGGCGCAAAGCCACGAGGACTGGTCGCTGATCGTGTCGGACGACGGCTCGCGCGACGGGACGCAGGCGATCGTGCAGCAATTCGCGGACCTGCATCCGGGCCGGGTGCAGCTGCTGGAGGGACCACGGGCGGGGGCCACGGCGAATTTCCTGTCGCTGCTGGAGCGGGTTCCCCAAGGGGCCTTGGCCGCCTTCTGCGACCAGGACGACCAGTGGCTTCCCGACAAGCTGAGCCGCGCCGTGGCGGCGCTGGCGGTTCACTCCGGACCGGCGCATTACGCGGCCCGGACCGTGATCACCGACAGCCGGTTGCGCCCGCTGACCACGTCGCGCCGGTTCACCCGGCCCCTGGGGCTTCGCAATGCCCTGATCCAGGCCTGCATGGCGGGGAACACCTCGGTCTTCAACCCTGCGGCCGCGGCGCTTCTGCAGGCCGGCGCCCCCCATGCCCGGCGCGCGGGCATCATCTCGCATGACTGGTGGGCCTACCAGCTGATGGCGGCCTTCGACGCGGCGCTGATCCATGATCCGCAGCCCTGCCTCCTCTACCGGCAGCACGCCGGCAGCGAGGTCGGGCGCAACGACACGCTGCCCGCGCTGGCGGCCCGGCTGCGCAAGCTGATGGCGGGCGAGTTCGGATCCTGGCTGCGCGCCAATCACGCGGCGCTGTCGCCACTGGTTCCGCAAATGCCACCCGGCAACGTCCGGACCCTGCAGCAGCTGGAGCGGATGCTGAACTGCCCGCCGCCGCAGGCCTTGGCGGCACTGCGGCGCGGCGGGTTCTATCGACAGACCAGGGCCGGCACCGCCGCCCTGGTCCTGTCGGTGGCCACCGGCGCCCTGCGCAGGGGCCCTGCCTGAGCCGTCACTCCACGATCAGGTCGGCATGCAGCGCCCCGGCCGAATGGATGGATTTCAGGATGTCGATCATGTCGCGCGGCCGCACCCCCAGCGCGTTCAGCCCGTCCACCAGGTCGCTGAGGTTGGTTTCCCCCGCCACCTCGGCAAAGCCGATCCCCGGCTCCTGGCGCAGCTCCACCGCGGTGCGGGGCACGGTCACCGTCTCGCCCTGCGCAAAGGGGTTGGGCTGCGAGACCATCGGGGCCTCGCTGACCCGCAGGGTCAGGTTGCCCTGCGACACGGCCACCCGCGAGATGCGGACCCGCTCGCCCACGACGATCGTGCCGGACTTGTGGTCGATCACGACCTTGGCGCGATCCTCAGGCTCGATCAGCAGGTTCTCGATCCGGCCGACAACGCGGGCGGGGTTCACCTCCCCCAGGCCGCGAAAATTCACGACCACGGTGCCGCTGTCCAGCGTCACGGCCAGCTGCCGGTTGAAATCGCGGTTGATCGCGTCCTCGACGCGGGTGGCGGTGGTGAAGTCGGCATTGCGCAACGCGATGCGGATCGTGTCGATGCTGGCAAAGTCGAACTCGACCTCGCGCTCGACCCGGGCGCCCACGGGGATGCTGCCGGTCGTCGGCACTCCCTCGACCACCCTCGCGGCGTCGCCTGCGGCGGCCGCCCCGCCGGCAATGATCGAACCCTGCGCCACGGCATAGATATTGCCGTCCGCCGCCTTCAGCGGGGTCATCACCAAGGTCCCGCCCAGCAGGCTCTTTGCATCCCCGATGGCCGCGACATTGACGTCGATCCGGCTGCCAGACCGGGCAAAGGGCGGCAGCGTCGCCGTCACGATCACGGCCGCGACGTTCTTGGACCGCAACGCGTCATCGGTGACGTTGACGCCCAGCCGCTCCAGCAGGCCGGCCAGCATCTCCTCGGTGAAGGGCGCGTTGCGCATCCCGTCGCCGGAACCGTCCAGGCCGACCACCAAGCCATAGCCGACCAGGTCATTGCCCCGGACCCCGTCGAAATCGGCCAGGTCCTTCACGCGGACCGGCACCGCCATTGCGGCAAGGCCGCAGCAGAACCACAGGATCAATGCTGAAAGGAACCGTGTCACCGCAGGTAATCCACCAATTTGAGTTTCGACAGCCGCGCGGTCACCGCGTAAAGCGATTCGAGCTGCGCCTGCACCTCGGTCAGCGCGGCGGCGGTTTCAAAGGGATCGGCCCGACGGATGTCGTTGCGGGACCGCTCCAGCGTGTCCAAGGCGGCCGAATTCGCGCTTTGGGCGCGGTCGATCATCTGCTGCCCCAGGCCGACCCGCCCCATCTCGCCAAGAAGGGCGGTGTCGGCGTCGATCATGCGCCGGCCCGCCTGGACAGTCAGCTGGCGCGCCTCGGCCGGACTGCCCGACAGGACGCCCCGGTCCAGGATCGCGGCGGTGGCCAGCCCCTTCAGCAGGTCCCGCACCGCGGGCGAGGCGGCCGTGGTCGTGATGTCCACGGCAACCCCATCCCCCACGGGGATGCGCTGACCGGGTCCAAAGGTCCCGTGATAGGCGACGTCCAGAAAGCCGCCCCCGCCTTGCGGCGCGTCGAACCAGTCCCCGATCACCTGCGCGACATCCCCGGCCGTGGTCAGTCCGGCGGTGGCACCCTGCAGCGCGTCCAGGATCTGAGAGGCATCAGACAGGGGCGCCACGTCGCTGGCCTGCCCGGACAGAAGATATTGGTTGCTGTTCGTGCCGTTCAGGCGCTGGACGACGGCTTCGAAGGTCTGGGCGGTCTCGGCCGCACGGGTTCCCAGTTCGACCCCGGCCCCGGCGAACGGGTCGCTGGCCAGCGCGATGCCCAGGCCGCCGACGGTCACCCGCACCGCGTCGAACAGGTCCTGCACCCCCTGCAGTTGCGTCGCGGCCTCGGCCCCGTTGCGCTGCAGCTGCCGGGTCGTGCCCAGCCGGCCCTCGATCTCATTCAGGGCCCGCGTGTTGCCCTGCAGGCGCAGGCCTAGATCCGCGACCTCGCCCGACGCGACCTCCCGGGTCAGGGTCGTCAGGGTGGTCTTCAGCCGGTTGGACGCGACATGCAGCGCAAAGGCGCGGGCTTGGTCGCCGATACTGTTCAGGCTCACGGGTCACATCCTCAGGATCTGGTTGATCATGTCGTCCACCGCGCGCAGCACGCGGGCATTGGCGGCATAGGCCTGCTCGTATTGCAGCAGGCGCTGCATCTCGGCATCGCTGTCCACCCCCTCGGCCATCAGGCTGGAGGCGATCGTGGAATGGCGCGTGCTGCGCACAGCCAGGTCGGCCTGAGCCTCGACCCGGCGCGCCGAAACCCGTGATTCGATGGTCCCGAAGCGGTTGGCCATCGTGCCGTTGCCCTCGAAACCGCTGCCGGGCTGAGGCGGCCTGACTGCCCCCAGCGCATCCACAAGACCGTTCAGCACCGCCGTCCGGCCGACCGGATCGGGCGAGGCCGCCTGCAGGCCCGCGCGGACGCGCCAGAGGGCGCCTCCTTGCGCAGGGTCGACCGCGGCATTCACCGCCAGCCGGCCGGAAAGCCCAACCAAGTCTGCCGCATCGGCCCGCGCACCGCGATCGGTGAACAGGCCCGCATCCGTTGCGGCCAGGCTCGGATCGACCGCCGGATCCGCCAGGCGCTGGTGCAGATCAAAGGCCATGTCATCCAGTTCCGCCTGCAGCTTCGGAGCAAGCTCGTCCCGGATCGCAAAATTCGCCGCCAGCGAGCCGCCCGCGAACAGCTTCATCTGCCCCGATGACAGCGGCGTGCCGTTCAGCGTCAGCAGCTGCAGGGGCGAACCCACCACCTGATCGGCCGTCACATGCGGCGCGCCCTGAAAGCCCAGCCGCGCCGGCAGGCTGCCATCCAGAAGAACGCCGCCTTCCGAGGTGAACAGGGCCACCTTGCCGGCCTCGCGCTGGACCTCCTGCACCGGGACGATTTCGGCGATGCGGCCAATCACCTGCTGGCGCTCGTCCATCAGGGGCGTGGCGTCCTTGCCATCCGCATCGAGGATCGAGATGCGGGCGTTCAGATAGGCCACGCGCTCCAGCGACGCGTTCAGGACCGCCACATCTGCGGCAATGTCCTCCTGCGCCGCGCCCCGCGCCGCCTGCACGGCCCCGGATGCGGCATTCAGGCGATCCGCCAGCGTGCTGGCGCTGCCCACGACCTGGGCCAGCCGGATTTCGTCATCCGGGCGGGCGGCTGCGGAACCCAGGGCAGTCTTGAACTCCGTCAGGGCGGTGCTCAACGCGTCGCTGCCGCCGGGTAGGCCGACCACGCCCTCCATCCGGCTCAGAAAGGCATGGCGGGCCGTGGCCTCGCCCAGGGACGAGGCCGACAGCCGCGATTCGGACAGCAGGCTGGCATTGACGACCCGCGCGATCCCGTCGACGCGCACACCGCCGCCGACGGTCTGCGCCGTGACCACGACATCCCGGCGCGCATAGCCGGGGGTCATGACATTGGCCAGGTTGGCGGCGACCGTCTGGGTGCCGCGGGCGGTGGCGGTCAGTCCCGACATCGCATTGGTGATCGCCTTGGCGATGCTCATTCGCGGCCTCCTTCGCGGCGCCGGGCGTCAGCGCTTGATGTTGGTGGTTTCCTGCAGCATCTCGTCGACGGTCTGGATGATCTTCGCGTTCGACGAATAGGCGCGCTGCGTGGTGATCAGATGGGTCAGTTCCTGCGCGATATCGGTGGTCGAGGCCTCGCGGGCATAGCCTGCGATGGCGCCCGTGGGCCCGTCGCCGGCATCCCACAGGAAGAAGGCGCCCGACTTTGTCGAGGTCTTGAAGGCCTGCCCCTCGATCGGCTCAAGCCCGTTCGGGTTGGGAACATCGACAACGGGGATCTTGTACAGCGTCTTGACGAAGCCCGTGTCATAGGTGGCCTTCAGGTGGCCCTGGGCGTCGACCTCGACCGTCACCAGCTGCCCCACCGGAGAGCCGTTCTTGGTGATGTTGGAGGGCGCAAAGCTGGCCGCCAGTTGCTTCAGACCGGTCGTGCCGCCGGGCATGCCGATGAACAGCTGCATGTCGCCGCCACCCACGTCCAGCGGGATCGAGCCCGTCAGCGGGTCGTAGGGATCGCCGCTCACGGTCGTCACGGACGCGATGCCGCCCCCGGCGCCCTGGCTGTCGTCAAAGGTCACCTGCACGGACGAGATCACCGCATTGGCCGAGGCCGAGTCGCGAATTTCGACCAGCCAGCTGTTCGACATGCCGCCGGGGTTGGTGGTGTCGGGTGTGAAGGTGATGTCCAGCGATTCGGAGGTGCCCAGGTTGCCGAAATACTCGATCCGCAGCGGCAGCGGCGCGCCGCTGGCGCCCGGGAGCGTGGCCGTGGCCGGCAGGTTGGCGCCCAGCGAGATCTGCGTGGTGGGGTCGCTGACCGGACGGTTCGCCTCGATCCGGATGGGCTGGAGGGCGCTGCTGGTGTCGCGCGACACCAGCGCGGTCGCCCCGTTTGCATCGGTGGGCCAGCCCATCAGGACAAGGCCGCTTTCGGTGCGCAGGATGCCTTGCGCATCGGGCTTGAAGGACCCCGTGCGCGTCATCAGCAACGAGGGCTGACCTCCATTTGCCACATCGTTGATCGAGGTCACCGGCAGCATCCCGCTTCCGGTCATGGCCAGGTCCAGCGGGTTCGAGGTGGTGACGATCGCACCGTCTTGGGCGATCGCGCGCTGCGTCGAGGCGCGCACCCCGCCCGCCGTGTAGAGCCCGGTCCCGCCGCTGACGACCATCGAGTTGAATTCGGTCTCGGCCCGCTTGTAGCCGAAGGTCGAGGCATTCGCGATATTGTCCGAGATCGTGCCGAGCCGCGAGGAATTCGCCGCCAGACCGGCAACGCCGGCATTCATCGCCGAGGAAATGGACATGGACAGACACCCTTGTGATTCAGTCTTGTCCGGCACCTTGGGCGAGAGAGCTTAAGATAAGGATAATTCCCTCCGCTACCTCAGTAAAATCAGCTCGATCCGGTTGTTGCGTGGGTCCATGGGATTGCCGTGGCGGTTCTTGCGGTCGGCATGACCGCTGACGCGCTGCACCCGGCGGGGGTCAAGATCCGCCCGCTCCAGCAGGTTGCGCAGGGTGTGGGCGCGCGCATCCGACAGCGCCCAGACGGGCGAGGTCACCAGCGTCTCGGGATAAGAGCGCACATGCCCCGCGATCGCGACCCCGTTCCGGACATGGCCGATCACGCGGGCGATGATGCCGGCCAGTTCGGTCAATGCGGGCTGGGGCTGGGCCGTGTCCTCGACGAACAGCGGCGCGTCGGTCAGGTCGTTCAGTTCGATCACCAGCCCTTCGTCGGTCATGCGCGTCACAACATGTTTCAGAAGGTTGGTCAGCTGCATCGA
This sequence comes from Paracoccus sp. T5, assembly GCF_048538155.2. Taxonomy (GTDB): domain Bacteria; phylum Pseudomonadota; class Alphaproteobacteria; order Rhodobacterales; family Rhodobacteraceae; genus Paracoccus. The sequence continues at coordinate 501,918 of NZ_CM135809.1, read as the reverse complement.
TTCGGCGCCGGTGCCGGTCAGGCTGTCCTGGATCGCCTGGGCAACCTGGTCAAAGTCGCCGGCCTTGTCGCTGTCGGGCAGGGGCGCGTCGATCGCGTGGCGGATGCCCTCCTCGACACCGTCGCCGGACACCCCGCTGCCCGAACCAGGTGTGCGGACCATGGTCGGCGCAAAATACTGCGCCAGCCCGCTGCGCTGCTCCTCGTTCGTGGCGCTCAGCAGCCACATCAGCAGGAAAAAGGCCATCATCGCGGTCACGAAATCCGCATAGGCCACCTTCCAGGCGCCGCCGTGATGGCCACCCTCGCCCGTGCCCTCGACCCGCTTGATGATGATCGAAGGCCGATCAGAGCCCTTGCCCGCAGCCATGGTGAAACCCCTTTTTCGGTCAGGTCTCATCTTCGCCGCGGGCGTGGTTACAAACAAGTTAACCGGTCAAATGCCGTGCATTCCGTGCATTATCGCGCTCAGTCATAGCTGCGGCGGTCCTCGATGACCTTGCCGTCATTGGGCAGGCTGCCGACGGGCACCAGCTGCACCTCGCCCTTCATCTTCAGCGTGTCCATGACCGAGGCCAGATAGATCCCGTTATCGCCCTGGGCGGTCTCCAGCTGCACGGTCATCACGTCCATCTCGCCCTGGCGGTCGGCGATGACCCGCGCCCGCGCCACGTCGGGATGACGCGACACCAGCGCCGCGACCTGCTCGGGGCGCACGAACATGCCCTTGATCTTGGTCGTCTGGTCGGCGCGGCCCATCCAGCCCTTGATGCGCATGTTGGTTCGACCACAAGGGCTGGTCCCCGGCAGAACCGCAGACAGGTCGCCGGTCGCAAACCGCACCAGCGGGTAATCGGGGTTCAGGGTCGTCACCAGGACCTCGCCCACCTCGCCCTCGGGGACCGGATCCCCGGTACCGGGACGGACGATCTCGACGATCACGCCCTCGTCCACGATCATCCCCTCCAGCGCGTCGCTTTCATAGGCGATGTTGCCCAGGTCGGCGGTCGCATAGCACTGCCGTGTGACGATCCCCCGGTCGGCGTAAAGCTGGCGCAGCGACGGAAACAGCGCGCCCCCACCCACCACGGCCTTGGTAAAGCCCAACCGTTCGCCCATCTCGTCGGCGCGGTCCAGGATCACCTTGAGGAAATCGGGCGTGCCGGCATAGCAGGTCGTGCCGATATCCACGGCGGCACGGACCTGCAATTCCGTCTGCCCTGTCCCGGCGGGCAGAACGGCGGCATCGACCGCCCGCGCGCCCGATTCGAACATCATCCCGGCGGGCGTCAGGTGATAGCCGAAACAGTTCTGCACGATATCCCCCTGCCCCACGCCCGAGGCATGCAGGAACCGCCCCAGCCGCCACCAGTCGCCATCGCGCCGCCCGGGTTCATAGATCGGGCCGGGGCTCTGGAACACATGGTCGAAATCGGCCACCCGCCGCGTCGTGAAGCCGCCGAAGGGGGGAGACTTGCGCTGCGCCTCGGACAGTTCGGCCTTGCGGATCACCGGCAGGCGGGCCAGCGCCGCGCGGTCGGTCACCTGCGCGGGGTCCACCTCGCGCAGCAGCCGGGCCAGCGCGGGGGCGGTCCGGGCACGGGCCAGCGCGGCCGGCAGTGCGGATGCCAGCGCCTTGTCCCGTGCGGCGGGGTCACGGGTCTCCAGGTCGTCGTAATGTGCCATGATACCTTCCTCAGGCCAGCCAGCGCTTGCGCCGGCGATAGCTGCGCACGTCGCGGAACGACTTTCGCCCCTCGTCCGACATGCCCAGGTAGAATTCCTTGACGTCCGGATTCTCGCGCAGCTGGGCTGCCGGCCCCTCCATCACGACGCGGCCGTTCTCCAGGATATAGCCCTGATGCGCGTATCGCAGCGCGACGTTGGTGTTCTGCTCGGCCAGAAGGAAGGTCACGCCCTCGCCCTCGTTCACGGCCTTCACGATCTGGAAGATCTGCTCGACCAGCTGCGGGGCCAGGCCCATCGACGGCTCGTCCAGCAGGATCATCTCGGGGCGCGACATCAGCGCGCGGCCCATCGCGGTCATCTGCTGCTCGCCGCCCGAGGTATATCCCGCCTGGCTCTTGCGCCGCTCGCGCAGGCGCGGGAAATAGTCATAGACCATCTCCAGGTCGCGCTTGATCGCCGCCTGCCCGTCGCGGCGGGTATAGGCGCCGGTCAGCAGGTTCTCCTCCACGGTCAGATGCTCAAAGCAGTGGCGGCCCTCCATCACCTGGATGATGCCGCGGCTGACCAGTGCCGCGGGGTTCGACCCGGCCACGTTCTCGCCGCGATAGGTGATGTTGCCCTTGGTCACCTCGCCCCGCTCGCTGGCCAGCAGGTTCGAGATCGCCTTCAGCGTCGTGGTCTTGCCCGCCCCGTTGCCCCCCAGCAGCGCGGTGATGCCGCCCTTGGGCACGGTCAGGCTGACGCCCTTCAGGACCAGGATCACGTGGTTGTAGATCACCTCGATATTGTTGACGTCCAGCAGCGTCTCGCGGTTCTCGGCATCGAACATGGGCGTCCCCCCTGGTTTCGCGGACCGGCGGCGGAACACCCGCCGCCGGCCTTGATCATCAGTTGCAGCGCGGCGTCAGGCCGGCTTCCTGGGCATAGGCGGCGCTGTCGGCCTCGATCAGCGGATCGAGGATCTCGGCATCCGGCTCAATGAAGTCGGTGATCAGGTTCCACTGGCCTTCACCGGCGTTCCACTGCTGGATGCGCGCCAGGCCGGCGCCACCGTGGTTCTCGCAGGACAGGCTGATCGGCTGGCCGAAATCGGGCAGTCCCAGCTCCTCCATCCGCTCGGCCGTGATCTCCAGCGCCTCGAAGCCGTCGCGCATCTGGGCGGCGGTGATCTCGGAGGTGCCGGCCAGCTCCTGCGCCTTGCGGATCGCCTCGGCGATCACCAGGGCCGCATAGGCGCCGCGCGAATAAAGCACGCTTCCCGTCTGGTCGCCCGCGCCCGCCGCCTTGCCGGCGTCATAGACATGCGTCTTGAGGTCGTCGTACAGCGGATAGTCCTGGCCGACGCCGTGGAAGGTCAGGGCCTTGTAGCCATCGGCCCCCGCACCCGCCGGGCGCACGTCGTTCTCCGAACCCGACCACCAGATGCCGATGAACTTGTCCATCGGGAAGCGGATGTTCACGGCCTCCTGCAGGGCCACCTGGTTCATCACGCCCCAGGCATACATGATGACGTAGTCGGGCTTTTCGCGGCGGATCTGCAGCCATTGCGACTTCTGCTCCTGGCCCGGCGCATCGACCGGCAGCAGGCTCAGCTCGAAGCCGTGCTTTTTCGACAGCTCCTCCAGCGTGCGGATCGGCTCCTTGCCATAGGCGCTGTTGTGATAGACGAGCGCGATCTTCTTGCCCGACAGATCGCCCCCCTCCTGGTCCAGGATGTGCTTGACCGCGACCGAGGCGCCATCCCAGTAGTTCGCGGGCGCGTTGAACACCCACTCAAAGACCGAGCCGTCCTTGGCCGAGGTCCGGCCATAGCCGGGCGTGTAGAGCGAGATGCCGTCCACGCCGATCTTCGGGATCAGCTGATAGGTGATGCCGGTGGACAGCGGGTTCAGCACCAGCGGGTTCTGGGACTTCAGCGCCTCGTAGCATTCGACGCCCTTCTCGGTGTTATAGGCCGTCTCGCATTCCGGAACCTGGATCAGCTGGCCGCCGATGCCGCCGTCACGCTCGTTCAGCAGCGTGAAATAGTCGGCGAACCCGTCCGCATAGGGGATGCCGTTGGCCGCATAGGGCCCGGTCCGGTAGGACATGTTCGGTACGACCAGGTCGGCCATCGCGGGTGCGGCGGCCATGACGGCGGCCGCGACCAGGGCGGGGAAGGTCAGTTTCATGCAGGGTCTCCTCCCAGAGATGTTGCGCCGGTTGCCCGGTTCTTGCAGTGAACTCAGTGCGGGAACGGCCAGAGCCGCAGCTTTTCCTTGGTCAGCGTCCAGAGCCGCGCCAGGCCGTGCGGCTCGACGATCAGGAACAGCACGATCATCGCGCCCACGATCATCAGCTCGATATGGGCGGCCAGGTCGGTGGGCCAGCCGAGGCTGCCGACCAGCAGGTTCTTGAGCAGCACCGGCAGCAGGACCAGGAAGGCCGCGCCCGCAAAGCTGCCGAAGATGCTGCCCAGGCCCCCGATGATGATCATGAAGAGGACCAGGAAGCTCTTGTTGATGCCGAATGCCTCGCCCACCTCCGCCGCGCCCAGGTAGACCGCGAACAGCAGCGCCCCGGCGATGCCGACGAAGAAGCTGCTGACGGCAAAGGCCGACAGCTTGGCGCGCAGCGGGTCGACGCCGATGATCTCGGCCGCGATGTCCATGTCGCGGATCGCCATCCACTTGCGCCCCAGCGTGCCGCGGGTCAGGTTGCGCGCCACCCAGGCCAGCACGAAGGCAAAGCACAGGCAGACCAGGTATTTCGCGGGCGCGCTGGCGGCCGGTCCGGTGACCGCGTGGTCCAGAACGGTCCGCGTCGGCGCGGTGATCTGGCCCGAGGCCGAATAGTTGTAGAACCACGGCACCTTGTTGAAGAGCCACACCAGGAAGAACTGCGCGGCCAGCGTCGCCACGGCCAGGTAGAAGCCCTTGATGCGCAGGCTGGGCAGGCCGAACAGCAGGCCGACGATGGCGGTGATGCCGCCGGCCAGCAGGATGTGGATGACCACGTTCACCTCGGGGAAGGCGGTCATCAGCTTGTAGACCGCATAGGCCCCCACTGCCATGAAGCCGCCCGTCCCCAGGCTGACCTGGCCTGCATAGCCGGTCAGGATGTTCAGCCCCAGGGCCGCGATCGCGTAGATCAGGAAGGGCACCAGGACCGCGTTCGCCCAATAGTCGTTGATGACGAAGGGGACGATCCCGAAGGCCACCGCCAACACCGCGTAATAGCCCCAGCGGTCCAGCCGGATCGGAAAGGTCTGGCTGTCGTCACGGTAGCTGGTCTTGAAGTCGCCGGCCTCACGATAGATCATCGGATGTTCCTTTCAGCGCGGTCAGCGGGGGCCAGCCCCCGCACCCCCGGGGTAGTTGTGCAACGAAGAAGCGGCATGATCACACCCGTTCGATGATGCGTTCGCCGAAGAGGCCCTGGGGTCGGAAGACCAGGAACAGCAGGGCCAGGACATAGGCGAACCAGTTCTCGGTCGCGCCGCCGACCATCGGGCCCACGGTGAATTCGAACAGCTTTTCGCCCACGCCGATGATCAGCCCGCCGACGATGGCACCGGGGATCGAGGTGAAGCCGCCCAGCATCAGCACCGGCAGCGCCTTGAGCGCGATCAGCGACAGGCTGAACTGCACGCCCGATTTCGTGCCCCACATGATGCCGGCGACCAGCGCCACGAAGCCCGCGATCGACCAGACCATCACCCAGATGAAGCGCAGCGAGATGCCCACCGACAGCGCCGCCTGGTGATCGTCGGCGACCGCCCGCATGGCGCGGCCCTGCTTGGTGTACTGGGCAAAGGCCACGAGCGCCGCGACCAGCAGCGCCGCGATGACGGTCGCCCACATGTCCAGGCGGTCGATGAAGAAGCCGTAGCCGAACCAGGCATCCGTCATCGTCTCGATCCCGTCCGAGATGCCCTGCGGCAGGCCCACGTCCAGCGTCTTGATGTCGGCGCCCCACATGACGTCGCCCAGGCCTTCCAGGAAATAGGCCAGGCCGATCGTGGCCATGAAGAGGATGATCGGCTCCTGCCCGACCAGGTGCTGCAGGACCAGCTTCTCGATCAGGAAGGCCAGGCCCACCATCACCAGCGCGGTCAGCGCGATGGCCAGGAGCGATGGAACGGTCCAGCCGAAATGGTGCAGCTGCGTGCCCAGGGCCGCGTTGATCAGATGCGCGAAGGGCACCTGGCCGTTCTGGATGCCCACCAGGGTCAGCGCCGCGAACAGCGCCAGTACCCCCTGGGCATAGTTGAAGACGCCCGAGGCCTTGAAGATCAGGACGAAGCCCAGGGCCACCAGCGCGTACATCACGCCGGTCATCAGCCCGTTCAGCACCACCTCGGCGGCAAAGATCAACTGGTCCATCAGTGGGTCCCCCCGTTTGCGCGATCAGTCATGGGCCACCCCCAGATAGGCATCGATCACCTCCTGGTTGGCGCGCACCTCGGCCGGCGTGCCGTCGCCGATCTTCTTGCCGTAATCCATCACCACCACCCGGTCCGACAGGTCCATGACCACGCCCATATCGTGTTCGATCAGGCAGATCGTGGTGCCGAACTCATCGTTCACGTCCAGGATGAAGCGGGACATGTCCTCCTTCTCCTCGACGTTCATGCCGGCCATGGGCTCGTCCAGCAGCAGCAGCTGCGGCTCGGCCGCCAGGGCGCGGGCCAGCTCGACCCGCTTCTTCAGGCCATAGGGCAGACGGCCCACCGGGGTCTTGCGGATGTTCTGGATCTCCAGGAAGTCGATGACCTTCTCGACCGCCTCGCGGTTCTCGTTCTCCTCGCGCTCGGCTGCCCCCCACCAAAGGGCCTGGGACAGGAAGCCCGCCTTCATCCGGTTCAGCCGGCCGGTCATGATGTTGTCCAGGACCGACATGCCGTCAAACAGCGCGATGTTCTGGAAGGTGCGGGCGATGCCCAGCCGCGCCACCTGATAGGGCTTCATCGGCCCGCGGCGATGGCCCTTGAACCAGACCTCGCCCTCCTGCGGGTGGTAGAAGCCCGAGATCACGTTCAGCATGGACGACTTGCCGGCGCCGTTCGGACCGATGATCGCCCGGATCTCGCCCTGGCGGATGTCGAAGCTGATGTCCTTGATCGCCACCACGCCGCCAAAGCGCAGGGTGATGTTCTTCATCTCCATCAGCACGCCGCCGATCTGGCGGCCGTCCGCGGTGACATAGCCCTCGGTGCTCATCTGGTTCATTCGGCTGCCACCTTCTGCTGGGCCGACTGGCCAAAGACGGGCACGTCCTCGATGCGCAGCGTGGCCTTGATGCTGCCCTTGCGGCCGTCCTCGTAGGTGACCTCGGTCTCGGTGTAGATGCTGGAGGACCCGTCATAGAGCGCGCCCACCAGGTCGGCGAACTTCTCGCTGATGACGGCGCGGCGGACCTTGCGGGTGCGGGTCATCTCTCCGTCGTCGGGGTCCAGCTCCTTGTGCAGCACCAGGAAGCGGTGGACCTGGCAGCCGGCCAGCATCGGGTCCTCGGCGACCGATCGGTTGACCTCCTCGACATGGGCGCGGATCGTGGCATAGACCTGCGGATGGGCGGCCAGTTCCTGGTAGCTGCCATAGGCGATGTTGTTGCGCTCGGCCCAGTTGCCCACCGCCGACAGGTCGATGTTGATCATCGCGGTGCAATAGTCGCGGCCGTTGCCGATCACGACGGCTTCCAGGATGTTGGGATAGAACTTCAGCTTGTTCTCGACATATTTGGGCGCGAACATCGACCCGTCGGCCATGCGGCCCACATCCTTGGCGCGGTCGATGATGCGCAGATGGCCGGTCGTCTCCTCGAAGAAGCCCGCGTCGCCCGTCGCGACCCAACCCTGCCTGTCCTTGGTCGAGGCCGTGCTGTCGGCGTTCTTGTAATATTCGACGAATGTGCCGGGGCTGCGGTAATAGACCTCGCCGTTCTCGCCAATGCGGACCTCGACGCCGGGGCTGGGAACGCCCACCGTGTCTGAGCGCACCTGCCCGTCGGGCTGCTGGGTGATGAAGACCGAGGCCTCGGTCTGGCCATAGAGCTGCTTCAGGTTGATGCCCAGGCTGCGGTAGAAATCAAAGATCTCGGGCCCGATCGCCTCGCCGGCGGTATAGCCCACGCGCACCCGCGACAGGCCCAGCGTGTTCTTCAGCGGCCCAAAGACGAAGATCCGCCCCAGGCCGTAAGCCAGCCGGTCGCCCAGGGACACGGACTTGCCGTCCAGCAGCGCGGGGCCCGCCCGGCGCGCGATCTCCATGCCGCGGCGGAACAGCCAGCGCTTGACGCGGCCGGCGTCCTCCATGCGGATCATCACCGAGGTCAGCTGCCCCTCGAAGACGCGCGGCGGGGCAAAGAAATAGGTCGGCCCGATCTCGCGCATGTCGGTCATCATCGTATGCGCGCCCTCGGGGCAGTTCACGGTGAAGCCCGACCAGACCGCCTGCCCCACCGAAAAGATGAAGTCGCCGACCCAGGCCATCGGCAGATAGGCCACGATCTCCTCGCGGTGGTCCAGACGGTCGAACTCGGCCGTGTTCTTCGCGGTCTCGATGATGTTGCGGTTGGACAGCACGACGCCCTTGGGCTTGCCGGTGGTGCCGCTGGTGTACAGCATCACGCAGGTGCTGTCGTAATCAAGCCCCGCGATCAGCGCGTCCAGCTGCGGCCCCAGACGCTGCGCGGCGGCGCGGCCCTCGGCCTGCACGTCGGCCAGGGCGTTCATGTGGGAATGGTCGTATTTCCGCATCCCGCGCTTGTCGGTATAGATGATCTGCTCGACCCCCTCGACGGTCTGGCCGACCTCCAGGACCTTGTCGACCTGCTCCTGGTCGCCGCAGATGACGAACCGTGCCCCGCAATGGCCCATCACATAGGCCATCTCCTCGGCCACGGCGTCCTGGTACAGCGGCACCGGCACCGCGCCGCACATCTGCGCGGCCATCATGCCCCAGTAATGCGCCGGGCGGTTGCGCCCGATGATCGCCACATGCTCGCCCGGCTTCAGCCCCAGCGCCAGAAGGCCCAGCGCCAGCGCCCGGATCTCCTCCGCCGCCTCGGCCCAGGTCCAGCTTTGCCAGATCCCGTATTCCTTTTCCCGATAGGCGGGCCGCTGGCCGAAACGGGCGACATTTCGCGCCAGCAGCGCAGGAATGGATTGCAATTCGCCCACGGGCGTCTGCTGGTCCGTCATGTCTCCTCCCCAGGTTCCATGGCGCATTGCGCGATCTGCCACCAGGACCTCCTCGCCCTGTTGGCCGCTTCACCATTGGCGCCAATCCTTGCGCCAGTTTGTCGCGAATCCAACAAAATGTTACAGCGCTTCCGCAGATCGCGGCCGGGTGCTAGGCCTGTCCGCGGAGGAGAGACCGATGGACCGACCCGCACTCGAGACGGGGCCGCTGACCCCGGCCGAGATCCGCGCCGACCTGACGCGCTCGGGGCTGAACCTGATCGGCCAGGCGCTGTCCATCTTCGACGCCGACCTGCGCCTGGCGGTGGCCAACCGCCAGTATCAGGCCATGTTCGACCTGCCCGAGGCCTTGACCCTGCCCGGCGCCAGCTTCGAGGACACGATCCGTTTCCTGGTGCTGCGCGGCGAATACGGTCCCCAGAACGATCCCGAAGCGGCCGTGGCGCTGCGGGTGGCCCAGGCCCGCACCTTCCAGCCGCATTACTTCGAGCGCCAGCGCGCCGACGGCCGCTGGATCACGGTGGAGGGCGCGCCGCTGACCCAGGGGGGCTGGGTCACCGTCTATACCGACATCACCGACGCCAAGCAGCAGGAGGCGCTGCTGCGCGCCCGGTCCGAGGAGCTGTCCGAACAGGTGCTGCTGAACGCCGAACGGCTGGCCGCCGCCAACCGCCAGCTGGCCGCCACCAACGCCGCCCTCTCCGAGGCGCAGCGCATCCTGACCCGGACCGAGGCGCGCACCCGCCAGGTGACCGAGATGGTCCCCGCCCATATCGCCCACATGGACGGGCAGTTCCGCTACACCTTCTCGAACCGCCGCCTGCCCTCGATCTTTCCGGGCGCGGCGGGCCAGATCGTGGGCCTGACCCTGGAACAGGCGCTTGGCCCCGCGACCTGCGCCACGCTGCAGCCCTACATGGCCCGCGCGCTGTCGGGCGATCCGCAGGTGTTCGAGATCACGCACCCGACCTCGGGCCGGCGCATCCGCATCGCGCTGACCCCTGATCGCGAGGGGCAAGGCGCCTATATCCTCTCAACCGACGTCTCGGCCGAGGTGCAGGCGCGCGAGGCGCTGGTCCATGCCGGCAAGCGCAGCCTGGCCGCGCAGCTGACCTCGGGGATGGCGCATGACTTCGGCAATCTTCTGACCATCATCCTGGGCCTGCAGGCACGCCTGGCCTCGCGGATCGAGGCCGGGGAACTGCCCGCCGCCGCCTCCGAGGACGTGCAGGCGACGCTGGCCGCCGCCCGGCGCGGCGCGGCCCTGCTGGACCGTCTGGCGCGGATCAGTGCACCGCGCGAACCCTCTCTGGAACCCACAGACCTCGGCGCGCTGCTGGCCGACCTTGCGACGCTCTCGCGCCCCTCGCTCTCCGAAGGCGTGACGCTGGACCTTCAGGTGCAGCCCTGGCCCCCGGCTCTGCTGCTGGACCCCGGCGCCTTGCAGGATTCGCTGCTGAACCTGATCCTGAACGCCAATGCGGCGATCCGCCCGCCCGGCCGCATCACCCTGTCGGCCGCCCGCAGCGGCGACTGGCTGGAACTGGTCGTGCGCGATACCGGCCCCGGCTTCTCGCCCGAGGCGCTGACCCGCGCGACCGAACCCTTCTTCACCACGAAAAAGGGCCAGGGATCGGGCCTGGGCCTGGCCATGGTCTATGACCTGACCAAGCTGGTCGACGGGACGCTGCGGCTGGAAAATCATCCCGGCGGCGCGCAGGTAACGCTGCGCCTGCCCTGGCGCCCGGTCGCGCGGCAGATGGTGCTGCTGGTCGAGGATGACGACCTGATCCGCGCCCAGGTGCGCGACATGCTGACAGGCCTTGGCCATGCGGTGATCGAGGCCGCCAGCCTGTCCGAGGCCCGCGCCCTGGCCGACCTGCCCGGTCTGACGGTGATCCTGTCGGACATCCAGCTGGGCGACGGGCTGGGCCTGGACCTGGACGCGCCCCTGCCGGTGATCCTGATGACCTCGCTGCCGCCCGGTGCGCCGCTGCGCGCCCGCGCGGCGGGACCGGTGCTGACCAAGCCCTTCACCGCCGCCCGCCTGGCGGCCACCCTGGCCGAAGCCAGATAAGGACATCCCGTGACCGAAGCCCCGCTGATCGCCATCCTGGACGACGAACCCGAGATCCGCCGCCTTCTGTCATCGGCGCTGGAACAGGCGGGCTTTCGCACCCAGTGCTTCGGCCGCGCCACGGAATTCGAGGCGGCGCTGCGCCGCCTGACACCCGAAGCCTGCCTGATCGACCTGGGCCTGCCCGACCGCGACGGCCTGGCGCTGGTCCACCGGCTGGCCACCGAATCGGGGGCCGCGATCATCATCATCTCGGGCCGCGCCCAGGTGCAGGACCGGGTGACGGGGCTGGAACTGGGCGCCGACGACTACATCATCAAGCCCTTCGAGCCGGCCGAGGTCGTGGCCCGCATCCGCGCCCGCCTGCGCCGCCCGGCCCAAGGCGCCCCCAGCCGCCCCCAGACCCTGCGCTTTGCCGGCTGGACCGCCGATTTCGACCGCTACCTGCTGACCGCGCCCGATGGCACCGAGACCCCGCTGAGCCATGCCGAGGCCGAGGTGCTGCGCATGTTCACCGACAATCCCCGCCGCCTGATCACCCGCGCGCAGATGCTGGAAACCCTGGGCGGCGCCGCCGGCGAAAGCTTTGACCGGGCGATGGACGTGCGCATCTCGCGCCTGCGCACCAAGCTGGGCGAGGACCCCAAGAACCCCCGCCTGATCAAGACGATCTACGGCGCGGGCTACATCTTCCTGGCCGAGATTGGCTGACCGCCAAAGGAGCGGCGAAAGCCATCCCCATCATGGAGGCCCGGCTTTTGCGCAGGACATTGCCCCGCAGGCTCGCCCCATCCACCTCCGGCACCCGACCGGTCCGTTCCCCTCATGCACCACGGCCCCAGTCCGCCCCCGCGACGTGCCGGAGGGACGGGAAGTTCCCCCGCACGTCGCAGGACGCGACAGGATCCCGCCGTTCAGGCGTCGGGATGCCATCCGCTGATGGCCTTGCTGTCCATGAACTCCTCCAGCCCCATGACGCCGCCCTCGCGGGCGCGCCCCGACATCTTCACCCCGCCAAAGGCCGAGCCAGCGCCACGCGAGACGCCGTTCATCTCGACCATGCCCGCGCGCAGCTGCCGCGCCACACGGTTGCGCCGCGCGCCGTCCTGGCTCTGGACATAGTTCGTCAGCCCGTAGGGCGTGTCGTTGGCGATCGCCACCGCCTCCTCCTCGCTGTCGAAGGGGATGATCGACAGGACCGGGCCAAAGACCTCCTGCCGGGCGATCGTCATGTCATTGGTGACATCCGCGAACACCGTGGGCCGCACGAAATAGCCGCGGTTTACGCCCTCGGGCAGGCCGGTGCCGCCGGCCACCAGGCGCGCGCCCTCGTCGATGCCGGCCTGGATCAGGCCCTGGATCTTCTCCCATTGCGGGCGGCTGACCACCGGGCCGATATGCTTGCCCGGCTGATGGGCGCTGGCGACCGCCGTCTCCTGCGCCACCTTTGCCGCCACCTCGACGGCCCGGTCATAGGCCGCGCGTTCGACCAGCATCCGGGTCGGCGCGTTGCAGGACTGGCCGCTGTTGTAGAAACAGTGCCGCGCGCCGCGCACGACCGCCTTGTCGTCGGCATCGGCAAAGACGATGTTCGCGCCCTTGCCGCCCAGTTCCAGCACGACCTTCTTCAGGCTGTCGGCGGCCGCCTTGCTGATCGCGATGCCCGCGCGGGTCGATCCGGTAAAGCTGATCATCTCGACATCGGGATGGACCGACAGCTGGCTGCCGACCCCGGCGCCGTCGCCATTGACCAGGTTGAAGACGCCCGCGGGCACGCCTGCCTCGTGCAGGATCTCGGCGAACAGCATCGACGACAGCGGCGCGATCTCCGAAGGCTTCAGCACGCAGGTGTCCCCCGCCAGCAGCGCCGGGATGACCTTCAGCGTCACCTGGTTCATCGGCCAGTTCCAGGGCGTGATCAGGCCCACCACGCCGACCGGCTCCCAGGCGACCATGCTGGTGGGGGCGTGCTCCCCCAGCGGGCGGATGAACTGGAAGTCCCTGAAGGCGGTGATGAAGTTCTTGGTGTGATAGGCCCCGGCATCGACCTGGTCGTCCAGCGACATGTCCTGCGGTGCCCCCATCTCGTGGCTGATCGCCCAGGCCATGTCGGGGGCGCGACGCTGATAGATCTCCAGGACCTTCTCGACCACCGCCAGGCGCTCGGCCGGGGGGGTGGCGGCCCAGGCCGGGAAGGCGCGCTTGGCCGCCGCCACCGCCCGGTCCGTGTCCTCCTGCCCGCCCAGCGAGATCACCGCCACCGGTTCCTCGGTCGAGGGGTCGATCACCTCCAGGTCGCAGGCCGCCGCGGGCGCCACCCAGGCCCCGTCGATATAGAATTCGCGCTTGTCCAGCAGATCGGTCATCTCGCCCTCCTTGGCATCGTTCGGGGCAAAGCCTGTCACCGCGCCCCGCCCGCCGCAAGCCCGGCCGGCCCGGCGAAATGCAGCGCGCGCCGTCATTCCGCCCGGTCTGGCAATCCGCGCGACCCGGCTTATGTTGAGCGCAACGCAACCAACCGAAAGGACGCGGCCCATGTCCCTGCGCATCAACGACACCGCCCCAGACTTCACCGCAAATTCGACCGAGGGGCAGATCCGCTTCCACGACTGGATTGGCGACAGCTACGCGATCGTCTTCAGCCACCCGCGCGACTTCACCCCGGTCTGCACCACGGAATTCGGTGCCGTGGCCCAGCTGGCCCCCGAATTCGAACAGCGCAACACCAAGGTGCTGGGCGTCTCGGTGGACAGCGTCGAGGATCACCAGAAATGGAAGGCCGATATCGGCAAGGTGGCGGGCGTCCCGGCCAACTTCGCCATCATCGACGACAGCGACCTGGCGGTGGCCAAGGCCTATGACATGCTGCCCGCCGAATACTACCTGCCGACCGAAGGGCGCACGCCCGCCCATTCCGCCACCGTGCGCACGGTCTTCATCATCGGGCCGGACAAGAAGGTCCGCCTGACCATGACCTATCCGATGTCGGTCGGGCGCAACTTCGCCGAAATCCTGCGCGCGCTGGACGCCGTGCGCAAGACCGACGGCGTGCCGCTGGCCACGCCGGCCAACTGGGTGCCGGGACAGGACGTGATCGTGGCCCTGTCGCTGGACAATGCGGCGGCCGAGGCGAAATACGGCCCGCTGGACATCAAGCTGCCCTATCTGCGCTACGCCAAGGACCCGGCCTGACCCGGCGGCCCGGCCTCAGCCGGGCCAGCCGTAATGCTCCAGCAGGGCGGCAATGGCCCGGTCATTGCCGCCCTGCCCCCCGGGGGGGCGGTTCACGGCCCGCAGGTTGACGGCCTGGCTGCCGTCCCATTCCAGGATGCGCGCCCGCCCGCCGATCTTGGTCGGCCGCGATCCCGCCATCCGGTGCATCCAGTAGAGCCAGATGTCATCCGCCCCCGGCGCCAGCCGCAGGAACAGGTCATCACGCGTCACGTCGGGGTGGAACACGCCGGGCGCATAGATCGCCCCCGACACCCCGGTCGGAAAGACCAGCGGCCCGGCCTCTGGCGCACCGATATTGTGCTCCCAAGCTTCGTATCCGGCCGGCCGATCGCCCTCCATCACCACGCGATGCGCGCGCAGGCAGGCGATGCGCGCCCCGCCCGCCGCCGCCACGACCAGCCGCTCCAGCCAGTCGGCGGGATAATAGAGGTCGTCGTCGGCTGTGGCGACAAAGGCATCGGGATATGCCATCAGCGTCGGCACGATCTTCTTGTAGGACCGCCAGTCAGGGCAGACCTGGACCTCCAGCCCCGCCAAGTCCCGGATCTCGGGCGGCAGCCGGTGCAGGTCGCCCTGGTCCAGCCACAGGATCACCCGGTCGGGCTGCACGGTCTGGCGCAGCAGCGCCCGCAGCGTCGGCGCCAGCGTGTCAAAGCGCGCGTGATAGCTGGTCAGCGACACGACCAGCGGGCCGGGCAGGCCATGCGCGCGGCCGGGCTGGTCAGGCCGCGCGGCGATCTCGGCCAGGGCCCCTGCCTGCCGGCGGCGCTGCTTGAAGCGGCGGAAGGCGTCGCGGATCACGGGTTTTCCCACGCCTTGCGCAGCCAGCCGATGTCGCCGATCCGCCGGTACCACTTGTGCCCCCGCCCGGCAAAGACGTCCTCCATCTTGGGCGCCCCCGCGAACAGCACGATCTTTGCGCCCACGGGCAGGGACGGGTCGCGCCGATAGCTGGCAAGGTTCCGCGGCACGCAGTCGTTCTTGAAGCTGACGCACCAGCCTTTGGGCCAGTAATGCAGATGCCCGTGGGCGGCCAGCTGTGCCGACTGGAACTGCTGGCTGATCTCATAGTCCCGCGTCGCCGCCGCCGGATCGGCCAGATAGGCGTCCAGCACATAGGCATGCTGCCCCACCTGATACCGGAACACGCTGGAATTGCCGACACTGTGCAAAAACCGGTCGCGGCCGGGGTTCACGCGGCGCAGCGGTTTTGCGCGGAACAGGTCGTCGTCGCGGATGATGAAGAAATCGCCCGGCAGATCGAAGAACGGCCCCAAGTCATCCACCACCACCAAGTCGATGTCCAGAAACAGCGCCGTTCCCGACAGCGCGGCGTCCGGGCCGCCCAGGTCGCGCCGGAACAGCGCCAGCTTGCGCCAGCGCGTGTCGGAATGGCCCGCGGGCAGGCCCAGCTCGGGCAGCGGCATCGGCTCGACCTGCGGGTCCAGCCCCGCGGCGTCATCGGTAAAGCAGATGAACCGGTGCGGCCGCGCCAGATGCCGCCGCACCTGCGCCGCCAGCCGGTTCACGTCGGCGCTGGAATAGAGCGTGCCCCATTTCATCGTGAGGATCAGGACCTCGGTGCTGCTGTTTTCCATGACCGCCTTTCGCGTGCCGCCTGCGCAGCCCCAGCCCTACAGAGAATGCCCCATCCCCTCAAGCACGGCCAGGACATCGGGGCCCAGCACGACCTTCAGCCCCCGCAGGCGGGCGGCACGGACCCGCTCGGCGAACAGCGCCGCCTCCTGCCGGGGCGCGTGATGGGCGGCATCCGCGATCCGCAGCCGGGCCGCCGCGTCATCGGGGACGGCAGGATCATAGCCCGGGCAATAGCAGGTCTGGAAGAAGGTGCAGCCCACCACCGCCAGTTCGGCGATCGGCGCCTCCAGAAAGAAATCCGCTGCGACCAGGCCCGTGGTGGGGCTGCAGCCGCCCAATGCCGCCGACAGGGCCTGATAGCGCAACAGCGGCAGGCAGCGCACCTGGACCTGCGGCGCCAACTGCCGGCTGGCGATCACCGTCCGCAGAAAGGCGCCCTGCGTCGGGGTGCGGTGGACCAGCATCCTCACCCCCGCCTGCGCCAGCTTTTCGCGGGTGACCGGGCGGGCATCCGGGGTCAGCGAATGAAACAGCATGTCACAGCGCAGCCGGTCCGCCCCCAGTGCTGGCACCGGCGTATCCAGCCCGTTGTTCATGCGCACGATCAGGTCGTAGCGACCCGGCTCGATCGCCGCCAGGTCCTGCGCCACCGTCCGCGCCGGCCCCAGGATCAGCACCCGTCGGCCGGCCACATCGCGCCCATCCAGCAGCAGGCGCGGGGTCAGGCGGCGATACAGCCGTCGCGTCACCAGCTTTCGCAGCGGCATCGGCAAGGCGGTCACGACGCTCAAGGCACTGAAGTGGAACACCAGGACCCGCTTGGTTGTTTCCGGAAAGTCTGGGGGGTCAGGCTAGGCCCGATCCCCGCACCGGTCAATCACACGCCTGCGCATGAAAAAGCCCCGCGCGGGGGCGGGGCTTTCTCTGCGGTCACTCTGCGGTCAGGTCGGGGCGATCACTCGGCCGACTGTTCCTGCTTTTCCTCGATCTCGGCACCGGTCTCCTGGTCGACCATCTTCATGCCCAGGCGGACCTTGCCACGGTCGTCGAAGCCCAGCAGCTTGACCTTGACCTCCTGGCCCTCCTTCAGGATCTCGTTCGGATGACCCAGGCGGCGGTTGGCGATCTGGGACACGTGCACCAGGCCGTCGCGCTTGCCGAAGAAGTTCACGAAGGCGCCGAAATCGACCAGCTTCACGACCTTGCCGGTATAGACCTTGCCCTCTTCCGGTTCGGCCACGATCGAATAGATCAGGTCATAGGCCTTCTTGATCGAATCGGCATTGGCCGAGGCGATCTTGATGACACCGTCATCGTTGATGTCGACCTTGGCACCCGAAACCTCGACGATCTCGCGGATGACCTTGCCGCCCGAACCGATCACTTCGCGGATCTTGTCGGTCGGGATCTGCATCGTCTCGATGCGCGGGGCATGGGCGCTGAACTCGCGGCGACCTTCGGTCAGGGCATTGCCCATTTCCGCCAGGATGTGCATCCGGCCGTCCTTGGCCTGCGCCAGGGCCTGCTCCATGATCGCGGGCGTGATGCCCTGGACCTTGATGTCCATCTGCAGCGACGTGATCCCGTTCTCGGTCCCCGCCACCTTGAAGTCCATGTCGCCCAGGTGGTCTTCGTCACCCAGGATGTCGGTCAGCACGGCAAAGCGGCCGTCGTCTTCCAGGATCAGGCCCATCGCAACGCCTGCGACCGGTGCCTTCAGCGGCACGCCCGCATCCATCATCGACAGCGACCCGCCGCAGACCGACGCCATCGAGGACGAGCCGTTCGATTCGGTGATCTCGGACACGACGCGGATGGTGTAGGGGAAGTCCGTCGCCGCCGGCAGAACCGCCTGCAGCGCGCGCCAGGCCAGCTTGCCATGGCCGATCTCGCGGCGGCCGGGCGAACCCACGCGGCCAACCTCGCCGACCGAATACGGCGGGAAGTTGTAGTGCAGCAGGAAGTTCGAGCGGCTGTTGCCGTGCAGCGCGTCGATGATCTGCTCGTCGTCGCCGGTGCCCAGCGTGGTCACGACCAGCGCCTGCGTCTCGCCGCGCGTGAACAGGGCCGAACCGTGCGTGCGCGGCAGGATGCCGACTTCGCTGACAATCGACCGCACCGTCTTGGTGTCGCGGCCGTCGATGCGGGCGCCGCCGCTGATGATGTCACCGCGCAGGATGCCCGATTCCAGCTTCTTCAGCGCCGAACCCAGGTTCGGGTTGGCCAGATCCTCTTCGGACAGGCTTTCCTTGACCTTGGACTTGGCGGCGGCGATGGCGTCCTGGCGGTCGGACTTGTCGCGGATCGCATAGGCGGCGCGCATGTCGGTCTCGCCGGCGGCCTTCACCTTGGCGTAAAGCTCGCTGTAGTCGGGCGAACGGAAGTCGAAGGGCTCCTTGGCGGCGTCCTCGGCCAGATCGATGATCAGGTCGATCACGGGCTGCATCGCCTCGTGGCCGAACTTCACCGCGCCCAGCATTTCCTCCTCGGTCAGCTCATAGGCTTCCGATTCGACCATCATCACGGCGTCCTTGGTGCCGGCGACGACCAGATCCAGGCGCTGTTCGGGATTGTTGCGCAGGTGGTCCATGTCCTGAACTTCCGGGTTCAGCACATAGTCGCCATTGGCAAAGCCGACGCGCGCGGCGCCGATCGGGCCCATGAACGGCACGCCCGAGATGGTCAGCGCGGCCGAGGCGGCGATCATCGCGACCATGTCGGGATCGTTGACCAGGTCATGGCTCAGCACGGTGCACATGACCAGCACTTCATGCTTGAAGCCGGGGGCGAACAGCGGGCGGATCGGCCGGTCGATCAGGCGCGCGGTCAGCGTCTCCTTTTCCGACGGGCGCGCCTCGCGCTTGAAGAAGCCGCCAGGCACCTTGCCGGCTGCGTAGTATTTTTCCTGGTAGTGAACCGTCAGGGGGAAGAAGTCCTGCCCCGGCTTGGGTTCCTTCGCGAAGGTGACGTTGGCCATGACGCTGGTCTCGCCCAGGGTGGCGATGACGCTGCCGTCGGCCTGACGGGCAACCTTGCCCGTTTCCAGCGTGAGCGTTTCCTGGCCCCACTGGATCGATTTCTTCACTTCATGAAACATCTGATTTCCTCAAAGGGTGAACCGGCCCTCCGGCTCTCCCAT
The DNA here is from genome assembly GCF_048538155.2 of Paracoccus sp. T5. GTDB lineage: Bacteria > Pseudomonadota > Alphaproteobacteria > Rhodobacterales > Rhodobacteraceae > Paracoccus. The sequence goes on along the minus strand of NZ_CM135809.1, from coordinate 482,998 downwards.
GTCATATGGCGGCCCCATTGCCGCCGCCCCTATCCTTTGCATGTGCCCCGGGGCCGGACCTCACGTCGCAGATGGACGGCAGATACAGGAAAATCGCGTCCTAGGGAAGTGGGACCGCGGCACCCGCCCGGCCCGCGCCAAAGCTGGACGACGGGTCAACGGCGGCTCCGCAAGCCGTGTACGCGCTGTGCCCGCCCGGTGCATCGACGGTGCACCCTCCGTGCCCGCCGAAACCCTCGGCATCGCAGGCCCGTGCCCGGCCCCGCCCATTGTCCGACATGGCCCGACACAACAGGCAACATAGAATGCAAAACGCCCGCGGCAGGGGCCACGGGCGCTTCGGAAACATTCAGGACGCGTCGGATCAGCGACGGATGCCCAGCTTGCCGATCAGGGAGGTATAGCGGGCCTCTTCCTTCTTCTTCAGATAGTCCAGCAGCTTGCGGCGCTGCGCGACCATCATCAGCAGACCACGGCGCGAGTGGTTGTCCTTCTTGTGCGACTTGAAGTGCTCGGTCAGGGTGGTGATGCGCGAGGTCAGGATCGCGATCTGCACTTCCGGCGAGCCGGTGTCGCCTTCCTTTGTGCCGAATTCCTTGATGACGCGGGCTTTTTCTTCAACGGTGATCGACATCGGGATCTCCTTTCGGATGAAGGGTTATGGCGCAGGCCGGGATGTCGTCCAGCACAGGCCCATGGAGCACCGCCCGGCCCAACGGCCCTGCGGATGCGCGCCTATAGGCGAAACGCGGGCGAAAGAAAAGCCCCGACTGGCAGTACCCTTACTCGATGGCGACGATGCGCACATCCTCGACCTTCAGCCCGCCATGCTGCAGCAGACGCCCGACCGAGTGCCCGTTCACCTCCAGCAGGAAGGTGCCGTCCTCGTCCTCGCGCAGGCTCAGCTGCGCGTCGCGTGCGACCACGGCGTCCAGGTGCAGGGTGATCTGGTCCTCGCGGGAATCAAAATCGGCGATCGTTGGAAATCCCTCAGGAATATCCCGCAGCACGAAACTGTCCTGGCCTTCGTTCCCAGAGGCGAAGTCATGGGCGCCGGGCATGAGCGTGTCATTGCCCTCGCCACCGTTCATCCAGACCGTCTCGGGTCCGTCATGGCCGATCAGGACGTCATCCCCCCGCCCGCCGTCCAGGTCGTCCGATCCCTCGGTCGAGATCAGGATGTCATTGCCGTCATGCCCCGACAGAACGTCGTTGCCGGGTCCGCCGAACAGCGTGTCGTCGCCCTCGCCGCCCATCAGCGTGTCGTCGCCCGCGTCGCCGTAAAGCAGGTCGTCCCCGCCCTGCCCCGCCAGCAGGTCATCGCCCGTGCCACCCCGGATGACGTCGTTGCCGCCCGGACCGTAATCGCCGTCGCCTTGGACCCAGTCATTGCCGTCGCCGGCCTCGATCGTGTCATGACCCTGGCCGCCGCGCAGCTCATCGTCACCGGCATGGCCGCGGATCAGGTCATCACCCGGCGTGCCCATCACCTCGTCCGGCTCGTCGGTTCCCTCGATCACAGAAGCAGGCCCCTCATCCAGCGAATTGGGGGGGACCAGGTCCGGCAGGGTCGGCGGCAGCAGTTCTTCGTTCCGCTCACCCGGGTTCCGCTCATCGAGGGCCTCGGGCTCGGCCTCGTCCTCGGGCTCCTCCTCGCGCGGTGAGGACAGCGAGGTTAGGTCCACCATCAGCCCCGCCATGACCAGGCCCAGAAGGCCACCGAAAAACAGCATCTGCCCGTCCCCATTCATGGTCGGCCAAGCGCCGCCCCGCAAAAGATACGACAGGGGCCGGTCCGGGCGAACGCCAAACTTAATAAAACCTTAACTCAACTGCCGAACTGGGCTTCGCGATCCCGCGGGCATGAAAAAACCCGCCTTGCGGGGCGGGTGTTCTCGTCGTTTCCAGTGACCTGCCGGGTTCCCGGCCAGGACCTGCCGATCAGCCCTGGCGGGCCTTGAAGCGGCGGTTGGTCTTGTTGATCACGTAAATGCGGCCCTTGCGGCGCACGACCTGGCAGTCGCGGTGCCGGCTCTTGAGCGAGCGGAGCGAGTTGCGAACCTTCATCGGTCTTCTCCATCGTCGCGGCGCATCGCAGCCGCCAGGAAAACGAAATGCCCCCGACACTGGCCGGGGGCGGCGAAATAATGGTGGGCGGTACTGGGATCGAACCAGTGGCCACTACGATGTCAACGTAGTGCTCTACCGCTGAGCTAACCGCCCGTCCTTCGGTGATTCCGTCGTGTTTCCTTGCGAAAACCCTTCCGAACCCCCTCGGTCCGCGTGTCTATAACGGGGGTCCTTGGGGGATTCAAGGCCTATCGGCAGCAGATTTTTCAGGTTTATATGTCATGACGCATAAGCCGAGGTCTGCAATTGTCCCGGACTGAACTGCCCTACGTCCTGACCCGTCCCGACAGCTGGCTCAGCGGGGTGATTTTCGCGTCGCCCCATTCCGGCTGCGATTATCCCGACTGGTTCCTGCGCGAAACCCGCCTGCCCGTGCAGCTCTTGCGCTCGTCCGAGGATGCCTTTGTCGACCGGCTGATCGCGCCGGCCGTGGCGCATGGGGCGGTCACCCTGTCGGCGCGGGTGCCGCGCTGCATCGTGGACCTGAACCGCGGCGTGGACGAGATCGACCCGCTGGTCGTGCGCGGCGTGCCGCGCCATCCGCTGAACCAGCGCACCCTGGCCGGGTTGGGGGTGATTCCCCGCGTCGTATCGCAGGGCCGGGTGATCCACGACCGCCAGATCGAGCGCACCGAGGCCGAGCGCCGGATCGAAAGCTGCTGGCGGCCCTATCACCAGGCGCTGTCGGGCCTGATCGCCGAGGCACGCGCCCGCTTTGGCCAGGCGATCCTGATCGACATGCATTCGATGCCGCAGGACGCGCTGGCCCATCTGCAGGGGATCCGGCCAGAGATGGTGCTGGGCAACCGGCACGGGCTGTCCTCGGCCGCGCGGGTCTCCGACGCGGTCTGCGCGGCGGTCGAGGCCGAGGGCTGGCGCATCCGCCGCAACTCGCCCTTTTCAGGGGCCTATATCTGCGCGGCCTATGGCCGGCCGGCGCAGAATGTCCATGTCGTCCAGCTGGAGATCGACCGCTCGCTCTATATGGAGGAGGCGACGATCACCCCGCGCCCCGACTTCGACCTCTTTGCCGCGCGAATCGGGCGGGTGATCCAGCGGCTGGCCGGCCTCGGCGGCGCCCAGGCCGGCCGCATCGCCGCGGAATAGGGTCGCATGACCGTGCTTTCCGCGATGAACGGCTGGCTGTGGCTGGCGGCCGCCCTGGTTCTGGCGGCGGTCGAGCTGCTGCTGCCGGGATGGCTGTTCATGGGCTTGGCCGGCGCGGCGGGCGTCATGGCCGTCCTGCTGCTGTCGGGCCTTTGGACGGCCGGCCTGCCGCTGACGCTGCTGGCCACGGCGGCGCTGGCGGCGGTGATCTGGCTGGTGCTGCACCGCATCGCAGGCCCGCGCCGCCCGCAGGACCGTGATCGTTAGCGTCGAGGTGCCGGGCTTTGCATGACGACAGGGCCTTTTACGGCGCCAAGCTGTTTCTGACCCACGGCAGCCGGATGCTGACCTATCGGCGCGACGACCGGCCGGGCCTGCCCTTCCCGGACCACTGGGACCTGCCCGGCGGCGGCCGCGAAGGAGAGGAGACGCCTGTTGATTGCGCCCGCCGGGAACTGGTCGAGGAATTCGGGCTGGACCTGCCGCCCACGCGCCTGACGGGCCATCTCTTCCCCTCCTACGCGGCGCCGGGGATGGTGTCCTGGCTGTTCACCGGACAGCTGACCGTGGCCGAGATCGCCGCCATCCGCTTTGGCGACGAGGGGCAGGAATGGCGGATGATGGAAGTGGCCGATTACCTGGCCCATCCCCGCGCCGTCCCGCATTTCTGCCGATGGATCAGGGCGCTGCCCTAGGCGGCCGCGATCTCGGACAGGATCGCCTGCGCGGCGGCGCGGGGATCCACGGCCTGCCAGACCGGGCGCCCCACGACGATATGGTCCACGCCCGCCGCGATGGCGCTGGCCGGGGTTTCCACCCGCTTCTGGTCGCCAAGCGCCGCGCCCGTGGGCCGCACGCCCGGCGTCACGATCAGCCGCGATCCCGGCAGGGCGCGGATGTCGGCGGCCTCGCGCGGGGAACAGATGATGCCATCCGCCCCGGCCTCGAAGGCGCGGGCGGCGCGCTCCACGGTGATCTCGTGCAGGTCGCCCGCGCGGATCATCCCGGCATCTAGGTCGGCCCGCTCCAGCGAAGTCAGGATGGTCACGCCCAGGATCTTGAGGTTCGACCCAGCCGCCCCCTCCTTGGCGGCACGGATCACATGCGGATCGCCATGCACCGTCAGGAAATCCAGGTCGAACTGCGCCAGCCCGCGCACGGCTGCCTCGACCGTCGCGCCGATGTCGAACAGCTTCATGTCCAGGAAGATGCGCTTGCCGTGGTCCTGCTTCAGCTCCACCGCCAGGGCCAGGCCGCCGCCGGTCAGCATCCCCAGCCCGATCTTGTAGAAGCCCACCGCGTCGCCCAGCTTTTCCGCCAGATCCAGTCCTGCAAGCGCGTTCGGCACGTCCAGCGCCACGATCAGCCGGTCATCCATCCTGGGGTTCCCTGTTCCTGCGAAATCGGGGCCTTATGGCACAGGCGAAAGGCGCTTGAAAGCGCCGCGGGAACACCCAAATCTGGGGTATCAGACCCGGATCGGGGCGTGCCGCAACAGGGCGCCGCCAGCACGGGGGCTTAACCAGAGGAGAAGTGCCGATGAACATGGAAAAGTTCACGGAACGGTCGCGCGGCTTCCTGCAGGCTGCACAGACCATCGCGATTCGCGAAAATCAGCAACGCGTCATGCCCGAACACCTGCTGAAGGCATTGATGGATGACGACCAGGGCCTGGCGTCCAACCTGATCACCCGCTCGGGCGGCGATGCGAACCGGGTGCGCGAGGCGGTCGACCAGGCCGTGGCCAAGCTGCCCAAGGTGTCGGGCGGCAGCGGCCAGGTCTATGTCGATCCCAGCCTAGTCCGCGTCCTGGACGAGGCCGAGACGGTTGCCAAGAAGGCCGGCGACAGCTTTGTTCCCGCCGAACGCGTGCTGATGGCGCTGGCCATGGTCAACACCAATGCCCGCGATGCGCTGGCGGCGGGCTCCGTCAATGCGCAGGCGCTGAACGCCGCGATCAACGATATCCGCAAGGGCCGCACCGCCGACACGGCCAGCGCCGAGGACAGCTATGAGGCGCTGGAGAAATACGCCCGCGACCTGACGGCGGCGGCGCGCGAGGGCAAGATCGACCCGATCATCGGCCGCGACGAGGAGATCCGCCGCGCCATGCAGGTCCTGTCGCGGCGCACCAAGAACAACCCCGTGCTGATCGGCGAACCCGGCGTCGGCAAGACCGCCATCGCCGAGGGGCTGGCCCTGCGCATCATCGACGGCGACGTGCCGGAAAGCCTGCGCGACAAGCGGCTGATGGCGCTGGACATGGGCGCGCTGATCGCCGGCGCCAAATATCGCGGCGAATTCGAGGAGCGCCTGAAGTCGATCCTGAAGGAGATCGAGACCGCCTCGGGCGAGATCATCCTGTTCATCGACGAGATGCACACGCTGGTCGGCGCGGGCAAGTCCGACGGCGCGATGGATGCCGCGAACCTGATCAAGCCCGCCCTGGCGCGTGGAGAGCTGCACTGCATCGGCGCGACGACCCTGGACGAATACCGCAAGTACATTGAAAAGGACGCGGCCCTGGCCCGGCGGTTCCAGCCCGTGATGGTCGAGGAGCCGACGGTCGAGGACACGATCAGCATCCTGCGCGGCATCAAGGAAAAATACGAATTGCACCACGGCGTGCGGATCAGCGACGCAGCGCTGGTCGCGGCCGCGCAGTTGTCGCACCGCTACATCACCGACCGCTTCCTGCCCGACAAGGCCATCGACCTGATGGACGAGGCCGCCTCGCGCCTGCGGATGGAGGTCGACAGCAAGCCTGAGGAGCTGGACCAGCTGGATCGCCAGATCCTGCAGCTGCAGATCGAGGCCGAGGCGCTGAAGAAGGAGGACGACGCGGCCTCCAGGGACCGGCTGGAGCGGCTTGAAAAGGACCTGTCGGACCTGCAGCAGCGCAGTGCCGAGATGACTGCCCGCTGGCAGGCGGAGCGCGACAAGCTGCAGGGCTCGCGCGATCTCAAGGAACAGCTGGACCGGGCACGGGCCGAGCTGGACCAAGCCAAGCGCGAGGGCAACCTGGCGCGGGCGGGGGAGCTGTCCTATGGCATCATCCCCGGCCTGGAAAAGCAGTTGTCCGAGGCGGAATCGGGCGGCGTCGACGGGCTGATGGTCGAGGAGGCCGTCCGCCCCGAGCAGATCGCCGAGGTGGTCGAGCGCTGGACCGGCATCCCCACCAGCAAGATGCTGGAGGGCGAGCGGGACAAGCTGTTGAAGATGGAGGAGCAGATCGGCCGCCGCGTCATCGGCCAGGCCGAGGCCGTAACCGCCGTCAGCAACGCCGTCCGCCGCGCCCGCGCCGGCCTGAACGACGAGAACCGGCCGCTTGGCAGCTTCCTGTTCCTGGGGCCCACCGGCGTCGGCAAGACCGAACTGACCAAGGCCCTGGCCGAATACATGTTCGACGATGACAGCGCGATGGTCCGCATCGACATGTCCGAGTTCATGGAGAAGCATTCCGTGGCCCGGCTGATCGGCGCGCCTCCGGGCTATGTCGGCTATGACGAGGGCGGCGTCCTGACCGAGGCCGTGCGGCGCCGTCCTTACCAGGTGATCCTGTTCGACGAGGTCGAAAAGGCGCATCCCGACGTCTTCAACGTGCTCTTGCAGGTGCTGGACGACGGCGTGCTGACCGATGGCCAGGGCCGGACGGTGGACTTCAAGCAGACGCTGATCATCCTGACCTCGAACCTCGGGTCGCAGGCCCTGTCGCACCTGCCCGAGGAGGCCGATGCGTCCGATGCCCGCCATCAGGTGATGGAGGCGGTGCGGGGTCATTTCCGCCCCGAATTCCTGAACCGCCTGGACGAGATCATTATCTTCCGCCGCCTGTCGCGGTCGAACATGGACGGCATCGTGCAGATCCAGCTGCAGCGGCTGGAGAAACGGCTGGCGGCACGCAAGATCGCGCTGGACCTGGAACCCGACGCCCGCCGCTGGCTGGCCGACCAGGGCTATGACCCGGTCTTCGGCGCGCGGCCGCTGAAGCGGGTGATCCAGCGCGCGCTGCAGGACCCGCTGGCGGAACTGCTGCTGTCGGGCGAGGTGATGGACGGCTCCAGCGTCCATGTCGATGCGGGCCCCGACGGGCTGATCGTCGGCAACCGCGTCGGCCGCGCCGGCCCCCGGCTTGGCGCCATCGGCGAAGGGCCCCGGCCCGACGCACCGATCCACTGACCCCTGAAAGGCCCCGGAGCGATCCGGGGCCTTTCTCCATCTGGATGGTCAGTCCCTGCCGCCTATCCCCCTCCTGCCTCGAACCGGCTGAACCTGCTTGCAAATGGCGAGGCCCGGCTGGCTGGCCTGCCGGGCATGGATGGCGTCCCGCAACGGCCTGTACATGGGTAGCCCTTTCTTCCGACATGGCAGGGGGATGTTCTGCAGTGATCACGCCTCGTGGAACCTGCCTCGGTGCGGCTGCCGGCAGGTCCAATGCCCCGTTCAGGCGTTCCGCCACGCCACGCCTTCGGGGCCGGCGGCCCGCCACGCTGCGCCGCCGCGTCACGCCTTGCCCCCTGCCGGGGGGCGCGGCATCGTGGCGGAAATCCAAGGGAGGACCTCCATGCTGCCACCGATCCTGCAGAACCTGCGCATCCCCGTCGTCGCCTCGCCGATGTTCATCGTCTCGGGGCCGGACCTGGTCATCGCGCAGTGCAAGGCGGGCATCGTCGGCAGCTTTCCGGCGCTGAACGCGCGCGAAAAGGAGGGCGGGCCCGCGCTGCTGGAAACCTGGCTGACCCGCATCACGGAGGAGCTGGACCGCCACAACCAGGCCAACCCCGACCGTCCCGCCGCCCCCTTTGCCGTCAACCAGATCGTCCATCGCAGCAATGCCCGGCTGGAGCGCGACATCGAGATCTGCCACCGCCACAAGGTGCCGATCTGGATCACCTCGCTTGGCGCGCGGGTCGAGGTGAACCAGGCCGCCCATGATTGCGGCGGCATCGCGCTGCATGACGTGATCAACAACAGCTTCGCGAAGAAGGCCATCGAAAAGGGCGCAGACGGGCTGATCGCGGTGGCCGCGGGTGCGGGCGGCCATGCCGGGCCGCAATCGCCCTTTGCCCTGATCCAGGAAATCCGAGAATGGTTCGACGGGCCGCTGCTGCTGTCGGGGGCCATTGCCACGGGGCGTGCGGTGCTGGCGGCCCGGGTGATGGGCGCCGACCTGGCCTATATCGGCAGCCCCTTTATCGCCACCGAAGAGGCGAATGCCGATGAAGCCTATAAGCGGATGATCGTGGAAGCAGGGGCGATGGACATCGTCACCTCGTCGCTGTTCACCGGCGTGTCGGGGAACTACCTGGCGCCCTCGATCCGCAATGCGGGGCTGGACCCCGACAACCTGGCCGGGGCGGATGCCTCCTCCATGAACTTCGCCCAAGGCTCGTCCAAGCCCAAGGCCTGGAGCACCATCTGGGGCGCGGGCCAGGGCATCGGCGCGGTCAAGGCGGTGGAGCCGGCAGCGGTGCGCATCGACCGTCTGGCGGCGGAATATGCTGCGGCCAAGGCGGCGGTTGCGGCCATGTGACCTTTGCGAAACGGCGGTGGCGTTCCCATATAGGGGATCGAACGCCACCCCTTTCCAGGAGGACAGATTGGCCTATCAAAAGACCCCCGACGCCGTCGCGCGCCTGACGCCCGAACAATATCGCGTCACGCAGGAGAGCGGCACCGAACGCGCCTTCACCGGCGAATACGACCACCATTTCGAGGCCGGCCTCTATGTCGATGTCGTCTCCGGAGAGCCGCTGTTCGTCAGCAGCACCAAGTACAATTCCGGCTGCGGCTGGCCCGCCTTCACCAAGCCCGTCGAAGGCAACGTGACCGAGCATCGCGATGTCAGCCACGGCATGGTCCGGGTCGAGGTGCGGTCCAGGCACGGCGACAGCCACCTGGGCCATGTCTTCCCCGACGGGCCGCGCGACCAGGGCGGTCTGCGCTATTGCATCAATTCGGCCGCGCTGCGTTTCGTCCCCAGGGACCGCATGGAGGCCGAGGGTTACGGCGACTATCTGGCCCAGGTCGAGGAGGTGTCCCATGGCTGAGCGCGCAGTTCTGGCCGGCGGCTGTTTCTGGGGGATGCAGGACCTGATCCGGCGCCTGCCCGGGGTGATCTCGACCCGCGTGGGCTATACCGGCGGTGACGTCCCCCACGCGACTTATCGCAACCACGGCAGCCATGCCGAGGGCATCGAGATCATCTTCGACCCCGACCTGATCACCTATCGCCGGTTGCTGGAGTTCTTCTTCCAGATCCATGACCCCACGACCCCCAACCGCCAGGGCAACGACATCGGACCGGGCTATCGCTCGGCCATCTATTTTGTCGACGAGACGCAAAAGCAGGTGGCGCTGGACACGATCGCGGATGTGGACGCCTCGGGCATCTGGCCCGGGCGCGTCGTGACCGAGGTGGAGCCGGTCGGCGACTTCTGGCAGGCCGAGCCGGAGCACCAGGATTACCTGGAGCGCATCCCCAACGGCTATACCTGCCACTTCCCGCGTCCCGGCTGGGTCCTGCCCAAGCGCAGCGCGGCCGAATGAGCATCGCCCGTGCCCCGGTTCCGACCGGGGCACGGCTGGCGTCCCGCGACGGCCGGGGGCGCTTCGCCCTCCGGACCCCGCGAGGGTATTGGGACAACGGAGACCCTGCCGGTCAGGTCGCGGCAGGCGGGCGGACCCGAAAGACGGCACAATAGAGCGCGGGCACGAAGACCAGCGTCACCAGCGTGCCCGCGATGATGCCGCCCATCATCGCATAGGCCATCGGGCCCCAGAACACCTGCCGCGAGATCGGGATCAGCGCCAGCGAGGCGGCCGCCGCCGTCAGCAGGATCGGGCGGGCGCGGCTGTCCGATGCTTCGAACACGGCGTCCCACTGGCTGCGCCCCTTGTGCAGCAGTTCCTGGATCTCGTGGACCAGGATGACCGAATTGCGGATCAGGATGCCGATCAGCGCCAGGATCCCCAGGATGGCGACAAAGCCCATCGGCACGCCGAAGGGCACCAGCACCGCCACCACCCCGATCAGGCCCAAGGGAGCCGCGGCAAAGACGATCAGCGACAGGCGAAAGCTTTGCATCTGCGCCATGACCAGCAGGGCCATGATCAGCAGCATGACCGGCACCACGGCGGCAATGGGCGCCTGGCTGTCGGCCGAGCTTTCGACCGTGCCGCCGACCTCGATGCGGACCGAAGGCGGCAGGCTGGCCTGGAACTCGGCGATCTGTCCGGCAAGCGCCGTGACCAGCGTCGCCGGCTGGTCGGCCGTGGCGATGGCGGCCTTGACCGTCACCGTCGGCAGCCCGTTTCGCTGCATGATCAGCGGCTGTTCCGTTCCGTAATCGAGCGACACCAGGGCCGAGAGCGGCACGGCGCGCCTGTCGGCCAGGTTCAGCTGCAGATTGCGGATCGTGTCCAGCGACTGACGGTCGGTCGCCTGGCCGCGCGCCACCACGTCGATCAGGAAGATGTCGTCGCGCAGCTGCGTGACGCCCACGCCGCTGAACAGCGACGACAGGACATTGGCGATGTCGGCGCTGGTCACGCCCAGCTGGCGCGCCTGGTCCTGGTCAACGATCAGGCGGACCATGCGCGCGGGCTCGTTCCAGTCCAGCGCGATGTCGCGCAGGCGGGGCTCGGTGGCCATGACCGTCGCCAAACCGCGCGCGGCATCGCGGGCCGCGTCCGCATCGGGCGCGCTGACCCGGTACTGGACGGGCTTGCCCACCGGGGGGCCGATCTCGAGGTTCTTGACGTAGATGTCCACGCCCGGAAATTCCTCGACCGCCAGCCGGTTCAGCTGCGCCTTGACCCGGTCGCGGGCCGCAAGGTCGGGGGTCTGGATCACGATCTGGCCCATATGCGGACCCGCCGTGGGCACGTCCATCGACAGCACGAAGCGCGGCGCCCCCCGGCCGACATAGGAGGTCCAGAACAGCACGTCGTCATTGCCCGCCAGCACCGATTCCAGCCGGTCCATGTCGGCGCGGGTGCGCATGATGGAGGCGTTCTGGCGTTCTGTGACATCGACCAGAACCTCGGTCCGGTCCGATGTCGGGAAGAACTGCTGCTCGACAAAGCGCATGCCCCAGACCGAGGTGGCAAAGATTGCCAGCGTCACCGCGATGGTGAGCCACTTGAAGCGCATGGCGACGCGCAGCAGGCCGTGAAAGCCGCGCCGCAGCCGCCCGGGCCCCGCCGCGTGGTGCTTCATCCTGGCGGGCAGGAAGGTCACGCCCAGAAGCGGCGCAAAGAGAACGGCGACGATCCACGAGATCACCAGCGACACCGCGATCACCACGAACAGCGAAAAGGTGAATTCCCCCGCGGCCGAACTGTTCAGCCCGATGGGGATGAAGCCCGCGACCGTGACCAAGGTCCCGGTCAGCATCGGGAAGGCAATCGAGGTCCAGGCATAGCTGGCCGCGTCGGTCAGCGATTCGCCGATCTCAAGGCGCGAGATCATCGTCTCGATGGCGATCATCGCGTCGTCGACCAGCAGCCCAAGCGCGATGATCAGCGCACCAAGCGAGATGCGCTGCAGCGTGATGCCGTAAAGGTCCAGGATCACGAAGGTGATCGCCAGGCACAGCGGGATCGTCAGCGTCACGACCAGCCCCGCCCGCAGGCCCAGGCTGATGAAGCTGACCACCAGCACGATGGCCACGGCCTCGGCCAGGGCCTTGACGAAATGGCCCACCGCATCCTCGACCACATGGGGCTGGTCGGCGAACTTGGCCATCTCGATGCCGATGGGCAGGTCGGCGGCGATGCCCGTCATCAGCGCGTCCAGATCCTCGCCGAACTCCAGGATGTTGCCGCCCTTGCGCATCCCGACCTGCAGGCCGATCGCGGGCTGGCCGTTGTAGCGGAAGAGAGAGCTGGGCGGGTCCTTGTAGCCGCGCGTCACGCTGGCCACGTCGCCCAGGTTGAAGAAGCGTTCGCCCACCCGCAGGTTGACCGCCTCGATGGCGCTGGCGTCGTCGAACTGCCCACCCACCCGGACCAGCACCCGCTCGGGTCCGGCCTCGATCACGCCCGAAGGGGCGATGGCGTTCTGCTGGGCCAGCGTGCCCAGGACCTGCGCCTGGTTCAGCCCAAGGGCCGCCAGCCGCGCGGCCGAGAACTCCAGAAAGATCTCCTCCTCCTGCGCGCCCAGCAGCTCGGTCTTGCCGGCGGCGTCCAGGGCCGCGACCTGCACCCGGACCGCCTCCACCCGGTCGCGCAGCTCGCGCGGGGTAAAGCCGTCGGCGGTGAAGGCATAGATGTTGCCATAAACGTCGCCGAAATTGTCGTTGAACTGGAAGCCCGCGAATTCCTGCGGGAATTCGGAGCGGATGTCGCCCATCATCTGGCGCACGCGCTTCCAGATCTCGGGAACGGCGGGGCCGCGCGTGGTGGGCTCCAGCTCCACATAGACGACCGCCTGACCGGGCATGGTGACCGACTTGGTGAAGTCCAGCTCGTCCAGTTCCTCCAGCTTGGTCTCGATGCGGTTGGTGACCTGCTTCAGCGTCTCGTCGATGGTGGCGCCCGGCAGGGCCGCGCCGATGATCATCGTCTTGATGGTAAAGTCCGGGTCCTCCTCGCGGCCCAGGTTCTGATAGCTGATCGTGCCCGCGATCATCGAGATGATCAGCAGGAACCACACAAAGCTGCGATGCCGCAGCGCCCAGTCGGACAGGTTGAATCGCGTCAAGGTTCCAGCCTCCGGCCGACGGCCTGGCCCTCGGCCAGGGATTGCACTCCGCGGATGACGATCTCGTCGCCCGCCTCCAGCCCCTCGGTGATCGCGACCCGGCCCCGGAAGGGGGCTGCGGCCGTGACGGGCACGCGCTCGACATGGGCGCGGTCGTCCTGACGCCGCACCCGCCACACCGTGCTGCCCTGGTCGTCGGTCATCAGCGCCTCGACCGGCAGCGACAGCGACGGCGCCTCGGCCGTGCCGAACCGCGCCCGCACCAGCGCGCCCAGCCGAAAGGGCGCGTCGGGCGGCAGGGTCAGGTACAGCCGCCGCGTCCGGGTCGCGCTGTCGGCGATCGGATCGATCCGGTCCAGGACCGAGGTCACCTCGGCGCCCGGATCGTTGCGGTGCCAGACGCTGAAGGACGCCCCTGGCGCCATGCCGACCAAGGCCTGCTCCGGCAGGTCGATCACCACCTCGCGGGCATCCTCGGCCGACAGCTGCAGCACCGGCGCGCCCACGCCCACCACCGCGCCCGGCGCCTCGTAGACGGCACTGATCACCCCGTCGAAGGGGGCGATCATGCGGGCAAAGCCTTCGGCATCCTCGGCCTGCAGCAGCTGCGAACGCGCCTGCTCGACCGCAGCATCGGCCGAGATCGCGGCCTGCTGCGCCTGTTCCAGCTGCGCGCTGGAGGCGACGTTGCGCTCCGCCAGGGCCTCGGTCCGCTCCAGCGTGGCGCGGGCGGTCCGCTGCTGCACCTCGGCCGCATCCAGGGCGGCGCGGGCGGCGCGGGTCGTGGCCGCCAGGTCGTCGGTCGACAGCTGCGCCAGCACCTCGCCCTTGGTGACCTGGTCGCCCAGGTCGACGGGACGCGCGATCATCCGTCCAAGCGCCTGAAAGCCCAGCTGCACCTGCGTGCGCGACGAGACGACGCCCGGGATCCAGCGCGCATCGGCGCCGCGATCCTCGACGATGATGCTGACGACCGGACGGGGCGGGCCTTGGGTTTCCTCGGCATGCAGGCCGAGTTTCAGCCATTCGGGCAGGGACAGGGCGGCGGCGGGGACGCCCACCAGCATCAGGGGCACCAGCAGGGTGATCAGGAGGACGGCGACCTTCATGGCGCGCCCTCCTCGGCGGCCTGCACCCTGCGGCCCGGATAAAGCAGCTGAGAGCCGTCGCCCACCACGCGCTGCCCGTCGGCCAGCCCTTCGGAGACATAGATCGTCCCGTCGCCGAAATGGCTGATCGTGATGGGGGTCAGCGCCACGCTGCCGTCATCGGCCACCGTCCAGACCGCCGCGCCGTCGCCCTGGCGCATCAGCGCGGTCCAGGGCACCACGACGCCCTGGTCCACGGCCAGCTTCAGGTGACCCCGGACCGAGGCGCCCAGCAGCGCGGTTTCGTCCTCCAGCCGCTCGATCTGGGCGCGCACGGTGACGGTGCCGGTGGCGGGATCGACCAGCGGCGCCACCTCGGTCACGGTGCCGGTCATTTTGGGGCGGATGACATCCAGCGTCTCCAGCGTCACCTCGCGGCCCGGCAGATCGCGCAGCAGCGGATCGTCGGCCGCCTGAAAGACCGCCTCCAGCCCGCTCAGCGTGGCCAGCGACAGGACCGGCTGCGCCGCCGCCACGACCTGCCCGGGCGCCAGCGACTTGGCGGTGACCACGGCATCCTCGGGCGCGCGCAGCACGGTATCCTCGACGGCGCGCCGGGCCTGGTCGACCGCGGTCTCGGCCCGCTCCAGCGCGCCCTGCGCCTGCGACAGCGCCTGTTCGGCCTGATCGGCCGCCGCGCGCGTGCCCACGCCCCGCGCCAGCAGGGCGGCGGCGCGTTCGCCGGCCTGACGGGCCTGTTCCTCGGCCGCGCGGGCGGCCTGCAGGCCCGCCTGCGCGACGTTCAGCGCCTGATCCTGCTGGACCGCGCTCAGCCGCGCCAGGGACTGGCCGGCGGCAACGCGGTCGCCCTCCTCCACCAGGACCTCGGTCACCCGCCCGCCCTGCCGAAAGCCCAGCTCCAGCCCGTCCAGGGCCTCGATCGATCCCGAAAGCTGGAGGTCCAGCGCCAGGGGCCGCATCTCGGCCCGGACGATCCTCACGCGGATGTCCGGGGCCGCCCCCTGCTGCGCCAGGGCCGCGCCCGACACTCCACATGACAAAAGCGCGACGCTGAACAACCTGAACATGAACACAGCCCTACAACGCGGAATGCGTCATCTGTCTGCCGTTTCGCCGGGATTGAAAAGCCCCGTTCCCTCAGGTCACCGCGGCTTTCTGGTGAAAAACCTCATCATCCCAGTTGCCGTCGCGCAGCACGCGGGCCAGCACGTCGACCGCCCGCGCCACGTCGTCCAGATCATTGTAAAGCGGCGCAAAGCCGAATCGCAGGATGTCGGGCGCGCGGAAATCGCCGATCACCCCGGCCGCGATCAGCGCCTGCATCACCGCATAGCCCTGCGGGTGACGAAAGCCTACCTGCGACCCGCGACGCGCGGGGTCGCGCGGCGATGCCAGCTCCAGCTCCGGGCAATTCACCTCCACGCCCGAGATGAAGGCCTCGGTCAGCTCGACCGACCGCGCCCTGAGGTCGACCATCGACACCCCGTCCCAGACATCCAGTGCGGCGTCCAGCGCGGTCAGCGCGATGACCGGAGGGGTGCCCACCCGCATCCGCTCGATCCCCGGCGCGGGGCGGTAGTCCTGGTCAAAGGCGAAGGGCGCGGCATGGCCCATCCAGCCCTGGAGGATCGGCTCGGCGGCCTCGGCATGGCGGGGATGGGTCCAGATGAAGGCCGGCGCGCCGGGGCCGCCATTCAGGTACTTGTAAGTGCAGCCGACCGCGAAATCGGCATCGGCGCCCTGCAGGTTCACGTCCACCGCGCCCGCCGAATGCGCGAGGTCCCAGATCGCCAGCGCCCCTGCCGCATGGGCACGCGCCGTCAGGGCGGCCATGTCGTGCCGGCGGCCGCTGCGATAATCCACTTCGGTCAGCATCAGGACGGCCAGGCTGTCGTCGATGGCCGCCTCGACCTCCTCGGGGGCCACCACCCGCAGCGTCGCGCCCATCGCCCGCGCCAGCCCCTGCGCCACGTACAGATCCGAAGGAAAGTTGCCGCTGTCGGACAGGATCACCCGCCGGTCGGGGCGCAGCGCCAGCGCGGCGCTCAGCGCCTGAAAGACCTTGATCGACAGCGTGTCGCCCATCACGACCTCGCCCGCGCCCGCGCCGATCAGCCGCGCGATCCGGTCGCCGACCTTCCGGGGCTGGACATACCAGCCGGCCTTGTTCCAGCCGGTGATCAGCATCTGCGACCATTCGTCGGCCATCATCCGGGCCACGCGCCCGGTCGCGGTGGCGGGCATCGGCCCAAGGGAGTTCCCGTCCAGGTAGGTGATGCCCTGGGGCAGGTCGAACGCGGCGCGGGTCTTGGTGAAATCGGTCATCTCGGGCTCCCTCTTGACGACAGGCTAGCAGCCGGGTCTGCTGCCCGAAAGAGGGACAAGATGCTCTACCAGATCACCGATTGGGACGACGCCTATGCCAACGGCGCCCATATCCCCGGCGCCGAGGCCTATGTGCCCCGCTGGACCGAGGGTGCGGCCGCCTTTCGCGCGGCGCATCCGCCCCAGCCCCTGGGGCGCGGCCACCTGTTCCTGCCAAAGGACCAGCCGCGCGGGCTGATGGTCTTCATCCATGGCGGCTACTGGATGCGCTTCGACCCGACCCTCTGGTCGCATCTGGCCCAAGGCGCGCTGGCGGCGGGCTGGGCCTGCGCCATGCCCGGTTATCCCCTGGCACCCGAGGCGCGCATTGCGGATATGACGCGCCTCGTCGCGGACCAACTGGCCCAGGCCGCCGCGCAGGTCGCGGGACCGATCGCGGTGACCGGCCATTCGGCGGGCGGCCACCTGGCCGCGCGGATGATCTGCCCCGGCGTCCTGCCCGACGAGGTGGCCGCGCGCGTGACGGCCTGCGTCCCGATCTCTCCGCTGACAGACCTGCGCCCGCTGCTCCGCACCGCCCTGAACGACACGCTGCACCTGGACGAGGCCGAGGCCTGGGCCGAAAGCCCCGCCCTGCTCACCCCGCGCCCCGGCATCCCCCTCACCACCTGGGTCGGCGGGATGGAGCGGCCGGAATTCATCCGCCAGGCGCGGCTCCTGGCCGACATCTGGGCGGGCCTCGGGGCCGCGACGGACTGCGTCATCGACCCCGGCCTGCACCATTTCAACGTGATCGAGGCGCTGTCACGCCCCGACAGCCCGCTGATGCGGCGCCTGCTGGATCACAGCGGCTCGCGATAATCGAAGGTTTCCGGATCGGGACCGGTCCGGTGGTTCCGGTCCAGCCCGTCCAGCGCCGCCATCTCCTGCTGGGTCAGCTCGAAATCCAGCACCTCGAAGTTCTGCGCCAGCCGGTCGGGGTTTTCCGACTTCGGAATGACCGACAGCCCGTGCTGGATGTGCCAGCGCAGGATCACCTGCGCCGGGCTGCGGCCAAGACGTTCCGCCACGGCCACCACTTCAGGGGCCTTGAAGCTGTCGCCGCGTCCCAAGGGCGTCCAGCTCTGCGTAACGATCCCCAGGCGCCGGTTCACCTCGCGCATCTCCACCTGCGGCAGCGAGGGGTGCAACTCGATCTGGTTCAGCGCCGGCGTCACGCCCGTCTCCTCGATCAGCCGGGCCAGATGCGCCTCGTGGAAATTGGCCACGCCGATGGAACGCACCCGCCCCTCGTCACGCAGCCGGATCAATGCCTTCCAGCTGTCCACATAGGCGTCCAGCGCCGGCAGCGGCCAATGGATCAGATACAGGTCCAGGTACTCCAGCCCCGTCCGCTCCATCGTCGCGTCAAAGGCCCGCAGCGCCGCGTCATGGCCCTGCGCGTCGTTCCACAGCTTCGAGGTGACAAAGACCTCGTCGCGCGGCACGTCCGCATCGCGCAGGCCCTGCCCCAGGCCGCGCTCGTTCTTGTAGGCCGCCGCACCGTCGATCAGGCGATAGCCGATCTTCAGGGCCTGCGACACGACCTCGGGGGTCTTTGCGTCGTCGATCTGCCAGATGCCGGTGCCCAGCTGTGGCATCCGGTGGCCGTCGTTCAGGGTCATCATGGGTTGGGTCATCGGAACGCCTCCTTGTCCTTGCGCCGCTCAACGCCGCCGCCGCCCGTCGGTTCAGGCGACGAAATCGCCCGTTACGGCCCCGGTCAGCACCAGCAGCCGGTCGGGGGCGATGGCAAAGATGTGGCGCGGCGTCCCGGCCGCCGCCCAGACCTGCGCGAAATCCCCCAGGCGCGGATCAAAGAAGGCGCGCGGCGGGCGCAGGTGCCCCACCGGCGCGACCCCGCCGATGGCGAACCCCGTCTCGGCCCGGACCAGCGCGGCATCGGCCTTGCCCAGGGGCTCGCCGGCCAGCGCCGCGGCCTTGGCGGCATCGACGATGTTGCCGCCCGCGGTCAGAAACAGCAGCACATGGCCGCTCTCTTCGCCGCGAAAGATGATCGACTTGGCGATCTGGTCCAGCAGGCACCCCGCCGCCCGCGCGGCCTCGGCGGCGGTCCGCGTGCTGTCCGGCATCTCCAGCACGGGGGCGGCCTCTCCCGCCGCCGCCAGCGCCGCCCTGACCCGCGCCAGGCTCTTGCTCATGCCCGTCCCTCCTCCGTCGCAGGAACCCGCCCCCACGGCCGCCGGTTGACATGCGCCCGCCACCCGGCCGGCGCATCCAGCAGGACAGCCCATGGACCAGACCGTCATCCCCTTCGACCTCTATCGCATGTTCGTGGGCGAGCAACCCCTTGCCTTCTACGGAGAGATCCTGGCGCGCACGCTGATCATCTATGCCTATACGCTGCTGATGATCCGCTGGATCGGCGGGCGCAGCGTGGCGCAGCTGTCCATGGTGGAATTCGCGCTGGTCATCGCCCTCGGCTCGGCCGTGGGGGATGCGATGTTCTACCCCGAGGTGCCATTGCTGGCCGCCATGACCGTGATCACGGTCGTCGTCCTCATCAACAAGCTGCTGGACCAGTTGATCGTGCGCTCGGACCGGATCAAGGACCTGATCGACGGCCGGCCCATCGCGCTGGTGCGCGAGGGGCGGATCCTGCCCGCCGCGGTGGCCCGCCGCGACCTGGGCCTGGCCGAGATCAAGGCGATGCTGCGCCTGGCCGGCATCTCGAACCTGGGTGAATTGCATGCCGCCTATCTGGAGGCGGGGGGCGGCCTGTCCGTCTTTCGGCGCCCCGCGCCCCGCCCCGGCCTGTCGCTCCTGCCGCCCGAACACCTGCTGAACGGCGGGCCGCCCCCCGACAAGGCGCTTGCGAAGGACGGTCAGACATGTTGTGCCCTCTGCGGCACGCTGTCCGGCGCGCCGATCATCGACACCCGCACCCCCTGCCCCAATTGCGGCGGCAAGCATTGGCAGGCTCCCGAATGGCCCCTGGGGCACGGGGACCAGCCGCCGACAAAGGGCATCAAGCCGAAGGATTGAACCATGAAGGTCTATACCCTGGTCGTGGAACTGGGACGCAAGGCGGGCGACGGCCTGCCCAAGGGCGCCACGGGCGCCGGTCTTGTCTGCTATGCCGCCGGCAAGGACGAGGGAGAGGCCGTGCGCGAAACCGTGGCCATCCTGAAACAGGCCGACATGGCGCCCCTCGATGTCACCGGCTACGGCACCCTGGAGGAGCGCCTGGCCGAGGGCCACGAAATCGACGATGACGAACGCGCGCTGATGGACCGCGCCCTGGCCGAAAACGCCGTCATCATCGCGCAGATGACCCCCTGGTTCCGGGACGAGGCCGACCCGGACGCCATGATCCACTGACCCGGGCCGCAACATTGGGTCGAAGGCGCGCCCCTGCCTTGGCGGATGTTGCCGCGCAGGCGCCCCGCGGCCTACCCAAGCCCGGATCCTTCGTCTAGACTGATCACAATCAAGAAACCACGAGCAGTCGAGAACAGGATCCAGATGAGCTTTCCCCGCATTTTCATGTCCACCGCGCTGATCGGCGCGCTTGCCTCCTGCGGCACGCCGATGTCGCGCATGCCCGTTTCGGGACCTGCCGCACCGCAAACCTCGGTCACGCCGGCGCCCATCCCGGCCGCCGCGCCGGGGGACGAGGCGGGACTGCAACAGTTTGTGCAGAACTTCCGCAGCCGCGCCCTTTCCTCGGGCGTCTCGGCCTCGACCTATGACCGCGCGATGCGCCTGGCGCGCTACAACCCCGAGGTGATCCGGCTGGACCGCCGCCAGGCCGAGTTCTCGCGCCCGGTCTGGCTCTATCTGGACAGCGCGGTGTCCGACAACCGCATCACCACCGGCCGCCAGAAGCTGGCGCAGCTGAACCCCGTCCTGGCCCGGATCGAGGCGCAATACGGCGTCCCGCGCGAGATCGTTCTGGCCATCTGGGGGATGGAGTCGAACTACGGCGCCAACCGCGGCAAGATGCAGATCATCCCGTCCCTCGCGACGCTGGCCTATGACGGCCGCCGCGGCGAGATGTTCCAGAACCAGCTCCTGGCTGCGCTGCGCATCCTGCAGGCGGGCGACACCGACGCCGAACACATGCTGGGCAGCTGGGCGGGCGCGATGGGCCACACCCAGTTCATGCCGACCTCCTACCTGGAATATGCCGTGGACTTCACCGGCGACGGTCGCCGCGACATCTGGTCAGAGGACCCGACCGACGCGCTGGCCTCGACCGCGGCCTATCTGGCCCGCAACGGCTGGCAGCGCGGCCAGGCTTGGGGCGCCGAGGTGCAGCTGCCCGCGAACTTCAACATGGGCCTGATCGGCAAGGGCAACCGCCGGTCCGACTGGTCGGCGATGGGCGTGCGCCGCATGGGCGGGGGCGCGATGCCCTCGGGCAGCGGCTCGATCATCATGCCGGCGGGGGCGCGCGGCCCGGCCTTCTTCATCGGCGACAACTTCCGCTCGATCCTGCGCTACAACAACTCGGACAACTACGCCCTGGGCGTGGCCTTCCTGGGCGAACGCCTCGCCGGCCGTCCCGGCATCCAGGGCAGCTGGCCGCGCAACGACCGCGCCCTTTCCAGCGCCGAGCGCGAAGAGATCCAGCGCCGCCTGGCGCAGCGCGGCTTCTACCAAGGGGAAATCGACGGCCTCTTCGGCTCGGCCACGATGGAATCGGTCTCGGCCTTCCAGCGCTCGATCGGCGTGACGCCCGACGGCTATCCGACCTCGATCCTGCTGGACCAGCTGCGCCGTTGAAGGGTCCGCGCGACATCCAGGACACGAACGGCCCCGCCCCGGCGGGACCGTTCACCGCCTCGGAACGCGACGCCGTCTATCGCGCCATCCGGCTGCGGCGCGACGTGCGCGGCCAGTTCCGCCCCGACCCGATCGACCCGGCCCAGCTGCGCCGCCTGCTGCAGGCCGCGCATGACGCGCCCTCGGTCGGGCTGTCGCAGCCCTGGAACTTCATCCTGATCCGCGACCCGGCAGTGCGCCGCTGCCTGCATGACGCCTTCCAGGCCGCCAATGCCGAGGCGGCCGAGCTTTTCCCGGGCCGCAAGGCGCTCTATTCCGCGCTCAAGCTGGAAGGCATCCTGGAATCGCCGGTGAACCTCTGCATCACCTGCGACCGCACGCGCGGCGGCGCGCATGTGCTGGGCCGCACCCATGACGCGGCAACCGACCTCTATTCGACCGTCTGCGCGGTGCAGAACCTGTGGCTGGCCGCCCGGGCCGAGGGGATCGGCGTCGGCTGGGTCAGCATCTTCCGTCAGGACGACCTGCGCCGCCTGCTGCACCTGCCCGACCATGTCGTGCCGGTCGCCTATCTCTGCCTAGGCCATGTCAGCGAACTTTATGAAGAACCCGAGCTGATGGCCCGGGGCTGGGCCGACCGGCTGCCGCTGGACGACCTGATCTTCGAGGATGCCTGGAACCGGCCCGGCACCGCCTGAGGCACGGGCTCAGCCGCGCGGCAGATGCCCGCGGAACGCCTCCAGCACCTCGGCATAGACCTGGCGCTTGAAGGGCACGATGTTCTCCAGCAGCGCGTCGGCGGGCATCCACTGCCAGCGGTCGAACTCGGGATGCTCGGTCTCGATGCGGATGTCGCCATCCTCGCCCAGAAAGCGCAGCAGCAGCCATTTCTGCCGCTGCCCGCCAAAGCGGCCCTTCCAGACCTTGCCCAGCAGCTCGGGCGGCAGGTCGTAATAGACCCAGCCCGGCGTTTCCGCCACGACCTCGACCAGCTCGGTCGGCACGCCCGTCTCCTCGACCAGCTCGCGCAGCGCGGCCTCGCGCGGGGACTCGTCCCCGTCGATGCCGCCCTGCGGCATCTGCCAGGCGCCAGGCATGTCGATGCGCTGGCCGGCAAAGACCAGCCCCGCGCGGTTCATCAGCACGACCCCTGCGCAGGGACGATAGGGCAGGCCCCCCGGCCCCAGACGTTCGCTCATGTTCTCAGCCCTTGTCCGCCGCGTCGTCCAGACCCTCGCCCGACCCCTCACCGGTGACCGCGGGTGTCACCGCGGCAGGCACCTGCTCGGCGCGGAAGTTCACCGCCGCCAGGCCCTTCAGGATATCCACCGCATAGGCCAGCTGGTAATCCTCCTCGCGCAGCGCGGCGGTGGCCTCGACCTCGGCGGCCTCGGTCTCCATCTGCTGGCGGTCCTCGTCGCTGACATCATTGCCAAGCGCGCCGCGCAGATCGGCCTCTGAACGGCTGAAGCTGCTGTTGCTGCGGGCCTCGTCCTCCTCCTCGGTCGGGGCGGGACGGGGCTGGGCCACCAGGATGTCCGGCTGGACGCCCAGTGCCTGGATCGACCGCCCCGAAGGCGTGTAATAGCGCGCCGTCGTCAGCCGGATCGCGCTTTCCGAGGTGACCGGCATGACCGTCTGGACCGAGCCCTTGCCAAAGGATTTCTCGCCCACGACGATGGCGCGGCGGTGATCCTGCAAGGCGCCCGCGACGATCTCGGAGGCGCTGGCCGAACCGCCGTTGATCAGCACGACCATCGGCTTGCCCTGCGCCAGGTCGCCCATCTCGGCATTCCAGCGCTCGCTTTCCTCAGGGTTGCGGCCCCGCGTGCTGACGATCTCTCCGGCATCCAGGAAGGCGTCCGAGACGCTGATCGCCTGGTTCAGCAGCCCGCCCGGGTTGTTGCGCAGGTCCAGCACGAAACCGGTCACGCGCTCGATGCCGCCGGCCTCCGCCACCGCCTTGTCCAGCTCGGCCTTCAGCGTGTCATAGGTCTCGTCGTTGAAGGTCGACACGCGCAGGACGACCGCATGACCCTCGACGCGGCTGCGCACGACGGTCAGCTTGATCGTGTCGCGCGCCATCGTCAGGTCAAAGGGTTCGGTCTCGCCCTCGCGCAGGATGGTGATGGTGATCTCGGACCCCACGGGGCCGCGCATCATGTCCACCGCCTGGTCCAGCGTCAGGCCCAGCAGCGATTCGCCGTTCACATGGGTGATGAAGTCGCCCGTCTGGACGCCCGCCTCGGCCGCCGGCGTGCCGTCGATGGGCGAGACGACCTTGACCATCCCCTCCTCCTGGCTGACCTCGATCCCCAGACCCCCAAAGCTGCCGCGGGTCTGGGTCTGCATGTCGGCATAAGCATCCGAGGACAGAAAGCTGGAATGCGGGTCCAGCGAGGTCAGCATGCCGTTGATCGCGGCCTCGATCAGCTCCTTGTCGTCGGGCGCCTCGACATAGTCGCTGCGGATGCGCTCGAAGACGTTCCCGAACAGTTCCAGCTGCTGATAGATCGAGGCGTTGCGCCCGGTCTCTTGCGCGACCAGCGGTCCGGCCAGCTGGGTCGTGACCAGCGCACCGGCCACAATGCCTCCCAGTCCTGCGATCAGATAATGTCTCATGACGGCCTTTCCTGCCTCAGTCCTGTTGCGGCTCGACGATGGGATTCAGCACGAACCACTCTGCCGGGTCCAGCGTTTCATTGCCGCGGCGCAGCTCCAGATACAGCGTCTCGCTGCGTCCGGCCTGCCCGCCGCTGGTGGCATCGGCGACGAAGCGCGATCCGAATTCCTGGGCGGGCGCCTCGGCGCCCCCCATCAACCCTATGGGATCGCCCGCATTCAGCACGTCCCCGACCTCGCCAAAGACCTGCGCCAGCCCGGCGAAGATCATAAGATAGCCGCGCGACGGCTCGGTGATCATCACATTGCCGTAATCCAGGAAGGGCCCGCGATAGCGGATCGTCGCAGGCCAGGGCGTCTGCACCAGGGCGGCGGGCGCCGTGGCGATGACCCAGCCGGGGCGGCTGACGCCTGCGGCATCGGGTTCGTCATAGGGTCGCAGGATCGATCCGATCACCGGCAGGCGCAGGCTGCCCTGCGCACCTTCGAAATCCTCCATCGGCGCGCCGACATCCTTTTCCATCTTGGCGATGCCGGTGGCGAAATCCGACAGGCTCTGGGCCGCGTCGCGCAGCGCCTGCAATTCGGCCGGGTCCTCGGCAAAGCGCACCGGCATCGAACTGCGGTCGGTCACCGCGCTGGACAGCAGCCGCCGTGCCTCCTGCACCGAATCAAGCCCGCTCCCCAGCATCATCGCCGCGTTCGACTGCAGTTCGCGCACCGTGGCGATCTCGTCCAGGTCGGCCTGCAGTGCCTCGGCCTCGGCCCGCAGGCCCGGCGTGACCCCCGACAGCAGCATGCCCGACCGCGCATTGGCCAGCGCCCCCGCCGGATGCAGCAGCATGGTCGATTCGGGACTCTGCTGCAGTGCGGTCATCGCCCCCAGCACGCGCGACAGCTGGCCCCGCTGCGCCTCAAAGCGGGCGCGCAACTCGGTTTCCCGCGCGCTGGCCTGGCGCAAGCCCTCGCGCAGCGCAGCCAGGCCCAGCTCATAGCCGCGGATCACCTCGGTCAGGGCCACCACCTGGTCATCGGCGCTGACCGCCTCGGCCAGCTGTCCCATGGCGGCGCGCAGCAGCGCCGCGGCCTCCTCGGCCTCGGCCACGGCCTGGTTGGCGGGGCTGGTTACGGACTCCTGCGCACCGGCCGGCGCGGACAGGACGCCGCAGGCGGCCAGGATCAGGGCAAGACGGCGCAGGATCATCGGACGATCAGGCTCTTGCCGGTCATCTCGACCGGCGGCTCCAGCCCCATCAGGTCCAGAACCGTGGGCGCCAGATCGGCCAGCCGCCCGTCGCGCAGATGCGCCCCGGCCGGGCCGTTATAGACGATCACCGGCACCGGGTTCAGCGTATGGGCCGTGTGCGGGCCGCCGCTCTCGGGGTCGATCATCTGCTCGCAATTGCCGTGGTCGGCGCAGATGACGGCCGCGCCGCCCGCGGCGTCCAGCGCCTCCAGCATCCGCCCCAGACCCCGGTCCACGGCCTCGCAGGCCCGCGCCGCCGCCGACAGGCTGCCGGTATGGCCCACCATGTCGGGGTTGGCATAGTTCACGACGATCATGTCGTAACCCGCGCCGATCGCCCCGACCAGCGCCTCGCTGACCTCCTCGGCGGCCATCTCGGGGGCCAGATCATAGGTCGCGACCTTGGGGCTTTGCGGCATGTGGCGGTCCTCGCCCGGCTCGGGGGTTTCCTTGCCGCCGTTCAGGAAAAAGGTCACATGCGGATATTTCTCGGTCTCGGCCAGGCGGAACTGGCGCAGGCCCTGGGCCGCGACCCAGGCCCCCAGGGTGTTGACCACCTGCCGCTTGGGATAGGCGGCCTGCATGAAGCTGTCATGGCGGGTGCTGTAATCGACCATGCCCAGAAGCCCCGCCCAGTCCGGACGGTCGCCCACGGCAAAGGCCTCAAACTCGGGATCGCCCAAGGCCGACAGGATCTCCCGCGCCCGGTCGGCACGAAAGTTCAGGCAGAACACCCCGTCCCCGTCCTGCGCGCCGTTATAGCCGTCGATCACGAAGGGCTGGATGAACTCGTCCGTCTCGCCCCGCGCATGCGCCGCCTGCACGGCCGCGCCCGCATCGGCCGCATCCTCGCCCTGCCCCAGCACGATCGCGCGCCAGGCGCGCTCGACCCGGTCCCACCTGTTGTCGCGGTCCATCGCGTAATAGCGCCCGATCACGGTGCCGATCCGCGCCCCCGCCGGCAGCCCCGCCTGCAGCGTAGCCATGAAGCCGCCCGCGGATTGCGGCGCCACGTCGCGCCCGTCGGTGATCGCATGGATGACGACCGGCACCCCGGCCCCCGCCACGGCCCGCGCCGCCGCCAGCACATGCACCAGGTGCCCGTGCACGCCCCCGTCCGAGATCACGCCCATCAGATGCGCCGTCCCGCCGCTGGCCTTCAGCCGCGCCACGAAATCCAGCAGCGCCGCGTTCCGGGCAAAGCTGCCATCCTCGATCGCCAGGTCGATCTGGCCCAGGTCCATCGCCACGACCCGGCCCGCGCCGATATTCGTGTGGCCCACCTCGGAATTGCCCATCTGCCCGCGCGGCAGCCCCACATCCGGCCCATAGGTCAGCAGAGAGGCATGCGGACAGTCGCGCATCAGCCGGTCGAAATGCGGCGTCGCCGCCTGGTCGGGGGCGCTTTGATCGGGGCGGTCGGAAGTGCCCCAGCCATCGAGAATGCACAGGACTACGGGTTTGGTCATCTCTGCCTCGCGTTTTCCCCCTCATACGCCCCACGCGCGCCAGCGGCAACCGAAGCCCGGGGGCGCGCCCTCAGGCCCGGTGATAGGGCGACCCGGCCAGGATGGTCGCGGCACGATACAGCTGCTCGGCCAGCATCACCCGCACCAGAAGATGCGGCCAGACCATGCGGCCAAAGCTGATCTGCCAATCGGCCCGCGCCCGCAGGCCCGGGTCCAGCCCGTCCGCCCCGCCGATGACAAAGCAGACGTCGCGCGCCTCGTCGCGAAACCGCGCCAGCCGCGCGGCGAACTCGGGCGAGGTCGGCTGCTCGCCGCGCTCGTCCATCATCACCACCGCCGCGCC
The DNA here is from genome assembly GCF_048538155.2 of Paracoccus sp. T5. Lineage (GTDB taxonomy): Bacteria > Pseudomonadota > Alphaproteobacteria > Rhodobacterales > Rhodobacteraceae > Paracoccus. The sequence continues at coordinate 456,153 of NZ_CM135809.1, read as the reverse complement.
TGGCGGAATCGCGCGGGCCAGCAGCTCGGCCTCGGCGGCCATGGTGCCGGCGCGCCGGTCCTCGACCTCGGATACGGAAACGGCCGGAAGCCCGAGGCTCCGGCCGGTCTTGGCGAAACGGTCAAGGTAATCCGCGACCAGGGCCGCCTCGGGCCCCTTCTTCAGCCGCCCGACGGCGGCGATGTCGATTCGCATGGGCGCGCGGCAATCAGGGCTGGGGACGGACCTGCTCGCGCACGCGGGTCAGCGCGTCGGCGGGCATCCACATCTTTTCCAGCTGATAGAACTCGCGGACCTCGGGGCGGAAGACATGGACGATCACGTCCTCGGCATCGACCAGCACCCAGTCGCCGGCATCCTTGCCTTCGATGCGGGGGCTGCGGCCGGTCGCCTGCTTGACCCGGTCGGCCAGCTTTTCGGCGATCGCTCCCACCTGACGCGAGCTGCGGCCCGAGGCGATCACCATGTGATCGGCCATGGCCGAACGACCGCGCAGGTCGATGGTGATGACCTCCTCGGCCTTGTCGTCATCTAGCGAAGTCAGGACAAGCGAAAGCATCTGGTCGCTGGACAGCGGCGCCTTCGCGGTGGTCGTGGCCGGCCCTTGGGCCGACGGGACGTCTTGTGACAGGGTTGTATCCTCCGGTCGGCGCGCCGATGGCCCCCGGCGCAGGGGTGTTCCCAACATAGCATCTTTTCGGCCCATCTCAATCTCTGGGCGGATTTTCCTTGGGGCTGCGCCCGCGCTTGTGAACGGGACGGTTCACGCCCGCGCCCCGTCACGGGCCTTGCCACAGCGCGGGTCCTGACCTAATCTGGCGCGATGATGCGTTATTTCGACATCCATGACCGCGCGCGCCTGCCGCAGCGCTTCTATGGCGAAACGCTCTGCGTGACCGCGCGGGGCTGATGGCTGGCGGGGTTTTCCCCGCCGCGTCTGCCTGCCTGCACCCTGCATCACAGCCGAAAGACCTCAGCCATGACCATTCCCGCAGCCACCGCGCCGCGCACGCTTTATGACAAGATCTGGGACGCCCATGTCGTCGACCGCCAGGACGACGGGACCTGCCTGCTTTATATCGACCGCCATCTGGTCCACGAGGTGACCAGCCCGCAGGCCTTTGAGGGCCTGCGCATGACCGGCCGCAAGGTCCGCGCCCCGGAACGCACCATCGCCGTGCCCGATCACAACGTGCCCACCACGCTGGACCGCCAGACCGGCATCGACAACGAGGAATCGCGCATCCAGGTCGATGCGCTGGACCGCAACGCCCGCGAATTCGGCGTGCATTACTATCCGGTGAACGACATCCGCCAGGGCATTGTCCATATCGTCGGCCCCGAACAGGGCTGGACCCTGCCCGGCATGACGGTGGTCTGCGGCGACAGCCACACCGCGACCCATGGCGCCTTCGGCGCGCTGGCCCACGGCATCGGCACCTCCGAGGTGGAACATGTCCTGGCCACACAGACCCTGATCCAGGGCAAGTCCCGGAACATGAAGGTCGAAATCACCGGCCGCCTGGCGCCGGGCGTCACCGCCAAGGATGTCGTGCTGCGCATCATCGCGGAAACCGGCACCGCCGGCGGCACCGGCCATGTGATCGAATATTGCGGCGAGGCGATCCGCAACATGTCGATGGAAGGCCGCATGACCATCTGCAACATGGCGATCGAGGGCGGCGCCCGCGCCGGCCTGATCGCCCCGGACGAGACCACCTTCGCCTATGTCCAGGGCCGGCCCCATGCGCCCAAGGGCGCCCAATGGGAGGCCGCCGTCGCCTGGTGGAAGACGCTGTTCAGCGATGACGGCGCGCATTTCGACAAGGTCCTGACCATCCGCGGAGAGGATATCGCCCCCACCGTCACCTGGGGCACCTCGCCCGAGGATGCGCTGCCCATCACCGCCGCCGTCCCCGCCCCCGACAGCTTTCCGGGCGGCAAGGCCGAGGCGGCGCGGCGGTCCCTGGACTACATGGGCCTGACCGCCGGCACGCCGCTGACCCAGATCGCCATCGACGCGGTCTTCATCGGCAGCTGCACCAACGGCCGGATCGAGGATCTGCGCGCCGCGGCCGAGGTGCTGCGCGGCCGCCGCCTGGCCGTGGGCGTGCGCGGCATGGTCGTTCCCGGCTCGGGCCTCGTGCGCGCGCAGGCCGAGGAAGAGGGGCTGGACGTCGTCTTTACCGACGCGGGCTTCGAATGGCGCCTGGCGGGCTGTTCCATGTGCCTGGGCATGAACCCCGACCAGCTGAAACCCGGCGAACGCTGCGCGGCGACCAGCAACCGCAACTTCGAGGGACGCCAGGGCTACAAGGGCCGCACCCACCTGATGAGCCCCGCCATGGCGGCCGCCGCAGGCGTCGCGGGCCATCTGGTCGACATCCGCGAATTCGCCCGCGAACCGGCCTGATCATGCGCCGGACGGTTCCGAACACGGCGGCTGCGGCGGGCCCTTCAGGCCAGCCGACGCTGCCGCGTCCGGTGCCGCCGGCGCAGCAGCAGCAGCAGCGCGTTGACCGCGATCAGCACCAGACCCGCGTTCTCGAACAGGAAGTTGTTCGGAACGCCCAGGCTGCGGTCGCTGATCAGGAAGTCGAAATCGTGGATGCTGACCGCGCGCACCATGACAAAGCCCAAAAGCACCGTCAGCCCCAGCAGGGCCAGCAGGTTGCGCCGCAGGTTGCCGCGCAGCGCCTGCATCGCGCTGAACAGGCCCATCACCAGCAGCACCAGCAGCGCCCCGATGAACCCCGCCTGCACGAAACGGCGGTTCTCGTACCAGCCCTGCGACCAGGCCAGGCACCGGCCGACCTCGGTCAGCGCCGTCTGCAGGTCCAGCTGCTTGTTCAGGGCCAGAAAGCCCAGGATCAGCGTCAGCACCGCCCAGAAGGCCCGGCCGCGCCCAACCCCCGTGCCGCGCCAGACCGCCGCCGCCAGCAGCGCCGTCACCAGATAGACGGCCACGGTCACCCAACCGGTGACGTTCGGATCGCCGATCTCGGGCGCCCACCGTTCTGCCACGCAAGCCCACAGTCCCACGATCGCACCCCCTCCCGCAGCACCTAAAGTCCACACATTAGCGCGCCGGCCCACAGACAGGAAGACAAAGGAACCATGGACAAATTCACCAGCCTGACCGGCATCGCGGCGCCCATGCCGCTGGTCAACATCGACACCGACATGATCATCCCCAAGCAGTTCCTGAAGACGATCAAGCGCTCGGGCCTGGGCGTGAACCTCTTCGACGAGATGCGCTACGACCGCGACGGCCAGGAGATTCCCGATTTCGTCCTGAACCAGCCCGCCTATCGCGACGCGCAGATCCTGGTCGCGGGCGACAATTTCGGCTGCGGCTCCTCGCGCGAACATGCGCCCTGGGCGCTGCTGGACTTCGGCATCCGCTGCGTGATCTCGACCAGCTTCGCCGACATCTTCTTCAACAACTGCTTCAAGAACGGCATCCTGCCCGTCGTGCTGCCCCAGGACGCCGTCGATGCGCTGATGGAGGATGCGCGGCGCGGCGCCAATGCCCGCATCACCGTCGATCTGGAAAGCCAGACCGTCACCGCCTCGGACGGCACCAGCTTCGCCTTCGACGTGGACCCCTTCCGCAAGCACTGCCTGCTGAACGGGCTGGACGACATCGGGCTGACCATGGAAAAGGCCCCCGCCATCGACAGCTTTGAATCGCAGATGGCCCAGGCCCGGCCTTGGATCTGAGGGCGCTTGCCCTTCTGCTGGTGCTGGCGGGGCCGGTCTCGGCCCAGCCCCTGCGCCTGGCCACCTGGGATCCCGGCCTGACGCGCGACGGACCGGGGCTTCTGATGCGCGACATCGCCGCCCATGACCCGCAGGTCATGGCCGCCGCCCGCGTCATCGCGGCCTCCCATCCCGACGCGATCCTGCTGACCGGCTTTGACTGGGACCTGGACGGGCGCGCCCTGACCGGCTTTGCCGACCTGCTGGCCGAACTGGGCCACCCGATGCCGCATCGCTTTGCCGGGCCCGGCAACCGCGGCCTGCAGACCGGCCGCGACCTCGACGGCGACGGCCAGGCCGGAGAGGCGCGCGACGCCCAGGCCTTTGGCGACTTCACCGGGCAAAAGGGCCTGGCCCTGCTGTCGCGCCTGCCGCTGGGGGAGGTGACCGACCACAGCGCGACGCTCTGGCGCGACCTGCCCGGCCACCGCATGCCCGACCTGGATCATGCCGACATCCGCCGCCTGTCGGGCAGCGCCCATTGGGACATCCCGCTGCAGACCCCGGACGGGCCGCTGCACCTGCTGGCCTTCGCCGCCACCCCCCCGGTCTTCGAGCCGCAGAACGTCGCCCGCAACCATGACGAGGCCGCCTTCTGGATGCAGCACCTGCCCCAGGCGCCCTTCGCCGTCATCGGCAACCTGAACCTGGACCCGGCGGATGGCGATGGTGACCCGGCTGCGCTGCGGGCGCTGCTGACGGTCACCCAGGACCCGCAGCCGCGCGGTGCCTTCCAGCCGCCGCAGACCGGCCCCAATGCGGGGCACAAGGGCGACCCGGCGCTGGACACGGTCGAATACGACCGCCCGCCCGGCAACCTGCGGCTGGATTACATCCTGCCCTCGCGGGACCTGCGCGTCACCGCCTCGGGCGTTTTCTGGCCGGCGCCCGACGATCCGCTGGCCAAGCCGGTGGCCGCGGCCTCGCATCGCAAGCTGGTCTGGGTCGATCTAGACCTGGAATGAGGCGATGGCCCCCCAGGCCAAGTCCAAGTCAGCCTCCGTCACCCCATAGGGCGGCAGCACATAAACCGTGTTCCCCAGCGGCCGCAGCAGCACCCCCTCCTGCATCGAATGGGCGCGCATCCGGGGGCCGACCTCGGCCAGATAGCCCCCTTCGGGCACGACCAGGTCGATGGCGGCGATGGTCCCGCACTGGCGTGGCGCGGCAAACCGGTCGTCGCCGGCCAGTGCCGCCAGCCGCGCGGCCTGCATCGCCGTCAGCGCCTCCAGCCGCGCCTGCATGGGGGTGGACTGCCACAGCCGCACCTGCGCCAGGGCCGCCGCGCAGGCGATCGGGTTCGCGGTATAGCTGCTGGAATGAAAAAAGGTCCGCCGCCGGTCGGTCGACCGATGCGCCTCAAAGATCCGCGCGCTGGCCAGGGTCGCGGCCAGCGGCACGACGCCCCCGGTCAGCCCCTTGGAGGTGCAGAGGATATCGGGCGCGACCCCGGCATGATCACAGGCCCAGAGCCGCCCCGTCCGGCCCCAGCCCGTCATCACCTCATCCGCGATCAGCAGCACATCGTACCGGTCGCAGATGGCGCGCAGCCCGGCCAGCACCTCGGGGCCGTACATCCGCATGCCCCCCGCGCCCAGGACCAGCGGCTCCAGGATCAGCGCGGCCATCTGCCCGCCGGCCGCCAGCGCCTCGAAGGCCGCCAGCGTCGCCGCGCCGTCGCCTGTCGGAAAGGGCAGCCGGTCCACCGCGAACATCAGCGGGTCATAGGCGGCATTGAACACCCCCCGCTCGCCCACGCTCATCGTGCCGATCGTGTCGCCGTGATAGCTGTCCTCGATCACCGCGATCCGGTGCCGCCCGTCGCCCTCGTGCCGCCAGTATCCCAGCGCCATCTTCAGCGCGACCTCGACCGCCGTGGACCCGCTGTCGCTGAAGAACACATGCTCCAGCCCGGCGGGGGCCAGGTCCACCAGCGCCTCGGCCAGTTCCTCGGCCGGCTCATGGGTCAGGCCCGCAAAGATCACCTGGTCCAGGTGCCCGGCCGTGCGGCGGATCGCCTCCACGATCTCGGGCTGGTTGTGGCCATGCGTGACCACCCACCAGCTGCTGATCGCGTCCAGCAGCGGACCGCGATCGGTGTGGACAAAGGCCCCTTCGCTGCTCAGCGCACGCGGCGGCGCAGGCTCGGTCCCGTGCTGGAAAAAGGGATGCCAGACCGCGCTCATGCGAAATCCGCCCTCTCAAAGTTCCGGGCCATCGCCTCGGCCAGCGTCGCGCGGTCCAGGTCCGGCAGGATCGGCAGCCGGCCCAGCACCCGCACCCGTCCCAACTGCCCGATGGTTGCCATGTTGTCGTCGTTCGGGTCGCCTACGAAGGCCACGCCATGCACCGGCACCTCCCGCGCCCGCAGGCTTTCCAGCGCCGTCAGGCTGTGGCTGATCGTGCCCAGCCCGGTCGAGGCGACCAGCACGACCGGGATCTGCCAGCGCGCGAACAGATCGGCATAAAGCACCTGCCGCGTCACGGGGACCAGAACGCCCCCCGCCCCCTCGATCACCAGCGGATCGGCATCGGGCGGCGTCAAGGCATCCATGTCGATGGTGACGCCCTCCAGCTCGGCCGCGCGATGCGGCGACAGCGGCTCGCGCAACATCCAGGTCTCGGGATGGCCGGGGGCGCCCGACAGGCGCGCGACCTCGGCCCGGTCGCTTCCGGGCTGCGCAACATCGGTTAACGATGCGGGCGTTGTCGGTGCACGTCCGGTGTACGCGCCGTGACTGCCCGGTGCCTCGCCTGTGCGGCCCGGATTGGGGACATTGCCCGCCAGCCCGGACTGCACCGGCTTCCAGTAGCTGGCCCCGATCAGCCCGCACAGTCCGGCGGCAAAGACCGTCTTGCCGACATCCGTTCCCGTCCCCGTGATCACAAATCGGGCCATAGTTCCTCCAGCACCTCCGCCAGGCGGATCACCTCCGCCCGCGTGACATTCAGCGTCAGCGAGACCCGCAGCCGCGACGTTCCCTCCGGCACGGTCGGCGGACGGATCCCCCGCACGTCAAAGCCCCGCGCCTGCACCTGCGCCGCCAAGGCCATCGTCTGGGCATTGGGTCCCACGATCAGCGGCACGATCTGGCTGCCGCTCAGCGGCACCTGCGGCAGGCGGGCCGCCATCTCGGCCCCGAAGGCCGCCACATGGCCCTGCAACTCGTCGCGCCGCCACGGCTCGTCCTGCAGGATCGCCAGCGCCTCCCGCCCCACCGCCGCCATCAGGGGCGAGGGCGCGGTCGCAAAGATGAACGGACGGCAGCGGTTGATCATGAAGTCGATCAGGCACTTGGCCCCGCAGATCAGCGCCCCGGACCCGCCCAGGGCCTTGCCCAGCGTGTGCAGCGTCAGGACATTGTCCCGCCCCTCCAGGTGATGGGCCAGGCCGCGCCCCTGCGGCCCAAAGACCCCGGTCGCGTGCGCCTCGTCGACCAGCAGGAACCCGTGCCGATCGGCCAGCGCCGCCAGTTCGTCCAGCGGCGCGACATCGCCGTCCATGCTGTAGAGGCTCTCGACCGCGATCCAGACCGCGCCGGTGTTCCCCGCCTCGCGCCAGCCCGTGATCACATCCTCCGCATGCCCCACGTCGCCGTGCCGAAAGGTCCTTACTTCCGCCCGCCCGGCCCGCGCCCCCTCATGCGTGCTGGCATGCGAAAGCGCATCCATCACCAGCAGGTCGCCCCGCTGCGGCAGCGTCGTGATCACGGCAAAATTCGCCACATAGCCGCCGCCGAACCCCAAGGCCGCGCCGGCCCCGAAGAACCGCGCCGCCTCCTCCTCGAAAGCCTCCTGCTCGTCCGTGTTCCCGCGCAGCAGACGCGACCCCGCCGCCCCCACCGGAACACCCCGCGCCAGCGCATCGGCGGCAGCCGCGACCAGCCGCGGCGACTGCGCCAAGCCGATATAATCGTTGGAGGAAAAGTCCAAACCCTGTCGCGGCGCAAGGCGCCTCAACCGGCTTTCGGCCGCCAGCCCGTCAAGGTTCTGCCGATAGTTTGCCAAACGGTCCAAGGCGAGCTGCACCCTCTTCTCTCTCTAAACCCCGGGGGTCCGGGGGCGATATCCCCCGGAACTCTCAGCGCAGGATCGGGATCGCCGGATCGTGCTGCACCCTCTCGACCGTGGGTTCGGGCATGTGCTCGTGCACCTGCATCGGCTGCAAACCCAGCTTGGCGAACAGCCGCATGTCGGCCTCCTCCTCCGGGTTGTCCTTGGTCAGCAGCGTGTCGCCCACGAAGATCGAGTTGGCACCTGCGAAAAAGCACATGGCCTGCATCTCGTCCGACATGGCCGTGCGGCCGGCCGACAGGCGCACATGGCATTTCGGCATCATGATCCGGGCGGTTGCGATGGTGCGCACGAAATCGATCGGATCGACCGGCGCGGCATCTTCCAGCGGCGTGCCTTCGACCGGGATCAGCATGTTGATCGGCACGCTGTCAGGCGGCTCGGGCAGGTTGGCCAGCGTCACCAGCATGTCCACCCGGTCCTGCTGCCCCTCGCCCAGGCCCAGGATGCCGCCCGAACAGACCTTGATCCCGCTCTTGCGCACGTTTTCCAGCGTCTCCAGCCGGTCGGCAAAGCTGCGCGTCGTGATCACCTTGCCATAATGGGATTCCGAGGTGTCGATGTTGTGGTTGTAGTAATCCAGACCGGCCTCGGCCAGCTGCCGCGACTGCTGCGGGTCCAGCATCCCCAGGGTCATGCAGGTCTCCATGCCCAGGGCCTTCACGCCTTCGATCATGGCGATGATCTGCGGCATGTCGCGCTCCTTGGGGCTGCGCCAGGCGGCACCCATGCAGTAGCGGGTCGCCCCCGCGTCGCGCGCACGCCGGGCTTCGGCCAGGACCCGCTGGACCTCCATCAGCTTGGAAGCCGAGAGGCCCGAGTCGTGGCGGGCCGACTGGCTGCAATAGGAACAGTCCTCGGGGCAGCCGCCGGTCTTGATCGACAGAAGGCGGCTCATCTGCACCCGGTTCGGGTCGAAATGGCGGCGATGGACGGTCTGGGCCTGGAACAGCAGGTCCATCAGCGGCTGGTCGAAGATGCGCCGCGCCTCGGCCGCGGTCCAGATCTCGCGGTGCTGGTCGGTGTTCGGATCGCTGTGCAGCATGGCTCCCCCTCGGCATGTTGCCCGTCCGTAGCATTCCGCGAAAGCTCTGTCCAATCCTGCGCCGGGGCCCCTGCTCAGAACCGCTCCTGCCGGCGGCGCTGTTCCTCGTCCTGCCCCAGGCCCAGCAGCACCTCTGCGCGGCCGAACTCGCGCGCGGCCTGCCGGCGGGCGATCTCGAAGCCGGGCAGGATGCGCTGCAGTTGGCTGTCCGCATGGCGCAGCTCGCGCGCTGCGCGGCCTGCCTGGGCATTGGCCACCCGCGCCTCGGCCAGGGACAGGGGGGCCATGCTGTCATAGCTCTGCGCCAGCGATACCTGCAGGGCCTCGACCCGCTGACGCGCCGCCGTGACATGGGCATTGTAGGCCGCAAAGGTCTTCAGCTGCCGCTCCGCCTTCAGCCGCGCAATCCGCTCCAGCTGCGCAAGCTGTTTCGCCTTGTCTACCATCCTGTTCTCGCTTTCTGGCGCATCGTTTCGGCAAAGCGGATCGCCGCCGCGACGGCCGCGAAATGTTCGCGGGCAATCTCGTCACCGACCTTGACGGCCGCATGGATGGAACGGGCGCAGGGCGGATCCGACCAGATCGGAACGCCCGCCTCGGTCGCCTTGGCGCGGATGCGGGCGGCGACATCGTCCGTTCCCTTGGCCACGCAGACCGGCGCCCGCCCCGAGCCGCGCTTCCATTGCAGCGCGACCGCGTAATGCGTCGGGTTCACGATCACCACATCCGCCCCGGCCACGTCCGCCAGCATCTGCTTCATGACCACGTCCACCGCACGCTGGCGACGGGCCGCCTTCATATGGGGGTCGCCCTCAGAATCCTTGAACTCGTCCTGCATCTCCTGGCGGCTCATGCGGTTCTTGCGGCGGTGGTCGAACCACTTCCACAGGATGTCCGGCAGGGTGAACAGGACCGAAACCGCCAGTCCCAGAACCAGCACCTGCCCCAGGATCGCGCCCAGGGCCGTCGTCCACCGCTCGCCCCCCATGGCCGAGGCCGCGATCCGGTCCAGAAGCCGCATGAACAGGAACCAGCCGCCGACGCAGACCAGCACGGACTTGCCGACCGAAATGGCAAAGCTGACCAGGCCGTCGGACCCGAACTTCTGGGCGGCGTTCTTCAGCGGGTTGATGCGCTTGATGTCCGGGGCCAGCTTTTGCGGCGACAGGATCAGGCTGCGCGTGGCGACCATGCCCAGAAGGATCGCCACGATCAGCAGCATGGCCAGCGCAAGTGTCGCGATCCCCGCATGGGCCGCCAGATCCAGGGCCAGGTGCGAAGGGTCCGCAGGCCAGTCCTCGGCTCCCATCACCCGCGTCGCCATGGCCAGCCACTGGCGCACGGCGAAACCTGCCGCCACGGTAAAGGCCAGCACCGCCCCCAGATACATCATCGCGCCGTTCAGCTCGGTCGAGCGGGGGATGTCGCCCTTTTCCCGCGCCCGTTGCAGCTTCTGCTCGGACGCGTCGAACTGCTTGTCGTCCTGATCCTCGCTCATCGTGTCTTCCCTCAGGGGGCTGCGGGCAGCATGAAGCCCAGGACCGCGTCGGCCCAGATGCCGACCAGCATGGGCGCCAGGACCGCAAGCCCGGCCAAGGCCAGGAACACCGATGCCGGGGCCCCGATGAAGACCACCGGCAGGGCGGGCATCACGCGGTTGATGACCCCCGACAGCGCCTGATAAAGAAATCCGCCCAGGGTGAAGGGCGCGGCCAGCATCATCGCCAGCAGAAAGCTGTCACGAACGACCGCCACGACCCCCCAGGCCAGGGTCTCGACCGGCGGCAGCATGGCCGGCGGCCACAGGCGCAGGCTGTCGGCCAGCAGCTCGACCAGCATCATCGGCAGGCCCATGGCCATCAGCAGGGCGATCCCGGCCAGGTGCAGCATGTTTCCGACCGGATGCGGTGCGGCCTCGTTCTGGATGCCCATCATCTGCGACAGCGACGCGGTCGCCGCGATCGCGGTCGTGGCGATGTCGATCGCCAACGCCAAAAGCCGCAGCAGCGCCCCCGTTGTGAAGCCCAGAAGCATCTCTGGCACGATCTCGACCATGATGCCGATAGGCTGGTCCGGCATCATGCGCAGGGGGACACCAGCAGCAAGCAGCGGGGACAGCGCCAGGGCGATGGCGACCTTGACACGGGCCGGGATGACCCGCTCGCCCAAGCCCGGCAGGATCAGCACGCAGGCCTGGATGCGCAGGTAGACCAGCACCAGTGACCAGTCCAGACCCGGAAAGATCGCCTGAAGCTGGCCCCACATCATGCCGCCTCGATGGTTCCCAGCAGCCGCAGTTCGGCCTCCGGGTCGACCTCCTCGAGGCCCAGGACAGGCACCGCCATCCCGTTTGCCCCCAGCACGGCGCGGATCATGCGGCGCCGGTGGTCGGGTGCGACGATGACGGTCCGAGGCACCGGATCGGCCAGGGCCAGCGCCTTGCGCACGGCCTCCAGCAGCTTCTTGGACAGGCCCGGCGTCATCGCGCCGCCTCCGACGCGCCCGGTCTCGCTGTCCGCGCGGACGAACTCGGCCTCCCAGGCGGGATGCAGCTGCAGGGCGGCGACGCGACCGGCCTCGTCGGCGTATTGCTGGGTGATCTGTCCCCGCAGCCGCTTGCGCACCAGTTCATAGATCGTTTCGGCCGAATCGACGTGGCGGAATTCGCAGATGGCATCGACGATCAGCGGCAGGTTCCGGATGGATATCCGCTCCTCCAGCAGGGCGCGCAGGATGGCCAGCAGCGTTTCCGGCGTGACCTTGTCCGGAATCATGCTGTCGAAATACTTGCGATAGCGTTCAGCGCGCGTGCTGTCGGACAAGGTTTTCAACTCCTCGATCTGGCGCTGCATCGCGCCCAGGGTCAGCAGCGTCGGTAGGTTGGCTTTCACCACTTCCATCAGGTGCGTCGACAGGACCTCCATGGGGGTCACCACCGTTGCGCCCATGGTGGCCGCCTCTTCCTGGTCCGCAGGCTGGATCCAGCGGGCAGGGCTGGCATAGACGGGCTCGCGTACGCTGATGCCCCGCAGCTCCGTCAGCAGCGCGTCGGGACCAAGCGCCAGGATCTGGCCGGGATGCAGGCTGCCACGACCGCGAACGACGCCTTGGATGCGGATCTGGTAGTCGCCGGGCGGCAGGTCGTCGGTATCGGTGATGCGCACATCCGGCAGCACGACGCCAAAGCTGCGCGCGATGTGGATGCGCAGGTTGTTGACCCGGCTGCCCAGACCGCGGGCCTGGTCCAGCGCGATCAGGATCAGGTCGGTTCCGATCTCGACGCTGATGTCGTCCGTGTCCAGCACGTCGCCCATGCGGGCGGCGGGTCGGGCTGCGGCCTCATCCGCAGCAAGCTCGGGCAGCGCCTCGGCGGCGCGAATGGCGCGGCGCGCGATCTGCCAGGCAATGGCCATCATGGCCAGCGCGATTCCCAGGAACAGCATCCGCGGCATGCCGGGCACGAACGAGATCACCACCATCGCCCCACCGACCATGGCCGCCGGTTGCCAGCTGCGGGTGAATTCGGATGACAGCAAATTCGCGGTCGTATCGGTCGCACCACCCCGCGACAGCAGCAATGCTGCTGCCATAGAGGTGATCAGTGCAGGGATCTGGCTGACCAGCCCGTCGCCGATGGTCAGGTGCGAATAGGTGGCCGCGGCCTCGGCCAGCGGCATGCCGTGGACGGTGATGCCCACGGCCAGCCCGATGCACAGGTTGATCAGGGTGATGACGATGCCCGCCACCGCATCGCCCTTGACGAATTTCGACGCGCCGTCCAGCGAGCCGAAAAAGCTGATCTCGCGGCTTTCCTGGATCCGGCGACGCTTGGCCTCGTGATGATCGATGGCGCCCGCGTTCAGGTCGCCGTCGATGGCCAACTGCTTGCCGGGCAGCGAATCCAGCGCAAAGCGCGCCGCCACCTCGGCCATCCGCCCCGAGCCCTTGGTGATCACCATGAAGTTGACCACCGAGATCACCGCGAAAACCGTGATGCCGACCAGGATCGAGCCGCCCGCGACAAAGTCGGCAAAGCCGTTGATCACATGGCCGGCGGCCTCCTTGCCATTCTGCCCCTCGGTCAGGATGAGCCGGGTCGAGGACACGTTCAGCGACAGCCGGATCACCAGGCTGACCAGCAGCAGCACCGGAAAGGCCTGAAAGTCTGTGGGCTTCTCCACCAGCGACGCCATCACCAGGACCAGCGTCGCCATGGCGATCGACACCGCGATCCCGAAGTCCAGAACGCTTGCGGGCAGCGGGATGACCAGAGAGATCACCACCAGCACCAACCCACCCGTCACCAGCAGCGGGGCGTCCAGATATTTGTGCGCCTTGCGCGCGGGGCCGGCGACCGGGGTCATCGGCCTGCCTCCGGTGCCGCGCCCGCCGGACGCAGCAGGTCGTCGAGCGGCCAGGGGCGGTCTGTCAGCAACCCGATCCGGCGCAGCAGCGCGATGGCGCGAATGCGGTCGGCGCTGTCCATCTGCATCAGGGTCACCCGGTAGTCGCGGGGCAGCCCCTCCCCGCTGAGCAGCCAGCCCGAGGCAGCCTCGGCGAAGGGCTCGAAGGCGGGGGCCGAGGCGCCGCCGGTGCCAAGGGCCGTCACCAGGAACAGGATGCCGATGGCTGTCATCACGCGGCCTTCTTCAGCTCGCGCAGCGCGCTTTCCAGGGTGTCGAAACTGGGGCGCACATGTTCGGGAACCGTCTGCCGCCCCACTTCCACGCAAAGCGTGGTCGCGTGCTGGTGCAGGCCCGCCACCAGGACCGACTTGATCACGTCGTAAAATCCAAGGTCCTGCTTGACCACGGCGCCAAGGCGGTTGGCCAGCGGCGCCACGAAGCCATAGGACAGGAAGACGCCCAGGAAGGTGCCGACCAGCGCGCCGCCGATCATCTTGCCCAGAACCGCGGGCGGCTGGTCGATCGAGCTCATGGTCTTGATCACGCCCAGCACCGCCGCGACGATGCCAAGCGCCGGCAGCGCATCCGCCATGTTCTGCAGCGCATGGGGGACATGCATCTCCTCCTCGCGCAGGATGGCGATGCGGCGCGACAGCATGTCCTCGACCTGGTAAGGATCGTCGTAGTTCAGGCTGGCCGACCGCATCGTGTCGGCGATCAGCGAGACGACGTTGTGTTCGGCCGCCAGGCGCGGATAGGCGGTGAAGATCGGCGACTCGGCCGGGTTCTCGATATGCTGCTCCAGCGCCACCGGGTTTTCGCGCGCGATCTTGAGCAGCTGGAACATCAGGCACAGCACGTCCTGGTGATCCTGGGGCGTCCATTTCGGCCCCTTGAAGGCGCGGATCAGCCCGGGCAGCGTATGTTTCAGGACATGTGTGTCGTTGCCCAGAAGATAGGCCCCCACGGCGGCCCCCATGATCATCATCATCTCGAAGGGCAGCGAATGGAGGATGACCCCCATCTTGCCCCCCGCCAGCAGATAGCCGCCGAACACCATGGCGAGCGTGACGAAAATTCCGACGAAACCGAACATGGCTGCTAGTCCTTATGGGGTGCGGACGCTGCGCGCGCCCATCTGGGCGGTCAGCAGCGCGGCTTGGCGAGGTTCGACCGCGGCGATGATGCGGGCACCGGTCTCGGGCTGGACCCTCATGAGGATCTCGGCCGCGAAATCGGCAGGAAGATTGGTCAGGACGGCGGCCGCCTCGGCGGGCTTCATCTGGTCATAGACCGCGATCAGGCGGTCGATGTCGCTGCGAACGGCTTCGGATTTCCCGTCCTGGCGGGCGCGGATGCTGCCCTTCTGGCTGCGCAGTTCCTCGAGCCGCTGGCGCAGGGTCGTCTCGGCCGTGGCCAGGTCCGCCTTGCGGGTGTCGATGGCGGCCATGTAGCGCTCGATCCGCAGGGCCCGGTCGCGCAGCTCCTCGGCAAGGGCGACGGCTTCGGGAACATCCCCGCAGCCCTGCAGAAGATCCGACGGCCCGGCGACGGCGGCGAAAAGGCGTGACAGGTCGCGGCCCTGCACCATCAGCGCGAGGCCAGGCAGCGCAAAGGCCAAGGCCAAGGCGGGCAAGAGCGGCTTAGCCATGGGCCACCTCGGCACGCTTGCGCAATCTGCGCGCGGTCGTGGCGGGCGGCGGCGATTCCGCCGCAGCGATCCCGATGCGCTGGCGAAGGTCCCAGATGGCGCGTTCGCGGCGGGCGGTCTCGATCTCGTCGGCCAGACGTTCACTTGCGGCATTCGCCTCGTCCCGGGCGGAGCGGATCGCCTGTTCCAGCCGGTCGACCTCGGCCGCCATGATGGCGATCGCCCCGCCCAGGCCGCTTTCCAGGTCGTTCAGCTTGCGCAGCCGGTGGGTCAACGACACGCAAAAGCCCGCAAGGCCCAGACAGGCCAGGACCAGCATGGCCTGCAGCATATGTTCCAAGGTCATTTGAAGCGAAACTCCGTGATCAGCAGGTCCTTGACCGGCTCTTCGCCCAGGACGAAGCGCGTGCGGGTGACCAGTTCCGCGCGGATCACTTCCAGCACCCCGCGCTTGTCATAGGCGTCTGGATCGACGCCCGAGAGAAAGGTCGTGAAGGCGTCCGAGACGCGCGGCATCAGGTGCCGGACATCGGCCGCGTGGCTGGCGTCGGTCTCGATCGTCGCCGCCAGGACCAGGCTGCGCGCCCGACCTCCGGGAACGACGATCTCGACCCTCGGGACGTCGATGAATTCGACCGCCGCATGGGCGGTCTGGGGTTCGGCGGCGGGCTCGGCCATCAGGCCGGCCGGTGACCAGAGGCCCAGATAGGTCGAGGCGAAGCCGCCGCCGCCCAGCAGCAGGGCGGCCGCGATCGGGACCAGCAATCCCTTTTTGCCCCGTGGGGTTTCGGCTGCATCGGCCACTGCTTCGGTCATCGTGATTCTCCGTCCTGACAAGACGGAAATATCAGGTTGCGACTAACCAATTCTTAATGCCGACCATGTCATCCAAGGGTCAGAACGACGACGACGCGCTGATTCGAAAGGAACGGTTTTGCAAAAACTGCAGGACTACTGGAACGAGCGAAGCTCACAACAGCGGATGATCCTGGCCGGCGCCTTCCTGGCGGTCTTCCTTGCGGTCTCGGGATTTGCGTGGCTGGCCAACCGGCCCAGCATGGCGCTGATCTATGGCGGGCTGGATGCGGCGCAGGCCGGCGAGGTGATCGCCGGCATAGAGCGCGCCGGCGTGCCCTATGAGGTTCGCGGGGATGCGATCTGGGTCGAGGCCGGACAGCGCGACCGACTGCGGATGGACCTGGCCGCGCAGGGCCTGCCCGCTGCCTCCAGCACCGGATACGAGCTGCTGGACGGCATGTCGGGCTTTGGCACCACCTCGCAGATGTTCGACGCGGCCTATTGGCGCGCCAAGGAAGGCGAGCTGGCGCGCACGATCCTGGCCCTGCCGAATGTCCAGACCGCCCGCGTGCACCTGGCGATCGAAACCGGCCGCGGCTATCGGCGCGACCAGAACGGCAGTGCTTCGGTCACGCTGACCACCTCGGGTCAGGCGATCAGCCGCGACCAGGCGGCGGCCTTGAAATACCTGATCTCCTCGGGCGTGCCGGGGATGCAGCCCGAGCGGGTGACGGTGATCGATTCGCAGCGCGGGATCATCTCGGCCACCGAGGATCAGACCGGCGCCGACCGCGCCGCCGAGATGAAGCGCAATGTCGAGCGTATCCTTGAACCCCATGTGGGCGTCGGCAATGCGATCGTCGAGCTGAACCTGGACCTGGTCACCGACACCGAAATGCTGACCGAGCAGCGCTTTGACCCCGAACAGCGGGCGCTGATCTCGACCGTAACCGAGGAAACTTCGGACCAGAGCAACTCGACCGGCACGGGGGCGGTGACGGCGGCCTCGAACCTGCCGGACGCGCAGGAGCAGCCGGGCGACAAGAGCCAGTCGAACCGGTCGGAAAACCGCCAGCAGTCGAATTACGAGGTCAGCCGTGTCACGCGCGAGGTGTCGCGCCAGCCCGGCTCAACCCGCCGACTGACGGTCGCGGTGCTGGTCAACGGGGCCGCGCAGGTGAACGCCCAAGGGGAGAGCACCTTGGTCCCGCGTTCGGAGGACGAGCTGACCACGCTGCGCGAACTGGTGGCCTCGGCCGTTGGATATGACGAGGCGCGGGGCGACCTGATCACTATCAAGTCCCTGCCTTTCGCGGCCTTGGGTGAAGGCGGGACGCTGGCCCGGCCCGGGCTTCTGGACCGTCTGGCGCTGAACGACCTGGCGCGCATCGCGCTGGTGGGGATATTTGCGCTTGCCATCATCATGGCGGTCCTTCGCCCGGTCCTGCGGGCTCGCGCAGCGCCCGTGCCGCTTCTGGACAACAGGCCCGCCCCCGCGCCGACCGCGGCGCTGACCGGCACCATCGAGGACCCCGGCACCCCGCTGCCGCAGGAGGCGCGGTTTGCAGCCTCGGCCGCGCCGGAGCCGCCGCAGCTGTCCCTGCCCCCCGCCGATCCCGTCGCACGCCTGAAAAGCATGATGCGCGAACGGCATGACGAAAGCGTCAAGATCCTCTCCGGCTGGATCGACAACAAGGAGAAAGTGAATTGAGCCTTGCGATGTTCAGGCTGGAATCCTTTTCCAGCGCCGTGGTGGACCGAGGGGCAGAGGTCACCTTTTCCCGACAGGATCTGGACCAGGCCTATGCCGAGGGCTTCGCAGAAGCCCGCGCCCAGTCCCGCGACGAGGATCTGCGGACCTTGGGCGACAGCCTGGAACGGCTGGCGGCCAGTCTCTCCGATGACGACACCCGCCGCAACCGGATGCGCCAGGAGGCGGTCGAGGCACTGGGTCCCATTTTAACGCAGATCCTGGACATCATGGCTCCGCCCTTGGCCTCGCGGCGCCTAGAGGAGGCGCTGCGGGTCGAACTGGACCGCCTGGCGCAACGCAGCAGCACCCTGACCGCGCGGATCGCCTGCAGCGACCGCCTGCGACCGCTGGTCGAGCGTTGTCTGGAGCACAGCGGCCTTGCGGGCATCGAGATCGATGCCACGCCGACCGACAGGATCACGGTCACGGTCGCCGGCGGCCGCATCGAGCTGGCGCCCGAGGCCATCGCCGCGCAGATCCGCGCCCTCATCACCGAAATCAAGGAAGACGGCACCTCATGGACCCATTGAGCCACCTCATCGACACCGACACCATCCAGGTCGAGGTCACCATCCGCCTGGGGCGGACGCGCCGCACGGTGGCGCAGCTTTCGGCCCTGCGGCCCGACGACGTGCTGATCCTGGACCAGGCCATCGAAGACGGAGTCGAGATCTGCGTCGGCGACAAGGTCATCGCGCGCGGCGAACTGACGGGGGACGGCAGCAATGGGGATCGCCTCTGCGTGCGCGTCCTGGGGGCGACGGGGGCGCCGTGATCCGGCTTGCGATCCTGGTGGCGGCAGCGCTGCTGCCTGTGCCGGCGCTGGCACAGGAGCTTGGCGATGCCCTGGGCGCCGGCCTGGGCGACAACGCGGTCCTCATCGTGCTGGGGCTGACGGCCCTGTCCCTGGCCCCGGGCATCGCGATCATGGTGACCGCGTTTCCGTTCATCGTGACGGTGCTGTCCATCCTGCGTCAGGCCATCGGGCTGCAGCAGGCACCGCCGAACATGCTGATCGTCAGCCTGGCGATATTTCTGACCTGGTTCATCATGGACCCGGTCCTGCGCGAGGCTTGGCAGGTCGCGGGCCTGCCCCTGCAGGAGGGAAGCATTGGCATCGCCGAGGCCTTCCAGCGCGGGATCGTTCCGTTCCAGAACTTCATGATGGCCCGCGTCGATCCCGATACACTGGCCACTTTGGCGGAGATCGCCCCGGGCGCGGGTGATCCCGACCGGCTGTCGGTCCTGGTCCCGTCCTTCATGCTGTCCGAGATCCAGCGCGCCTTCGAGATCGGGTTCCTGATCGCCCTGCCCTTCCTGATCATCGACTTGGTCGTGTCCGCGGTGTTGATGTCGATGGGCATGATGATGGTGCCACCGGTCGTGGTGTCGCTGCCCTTCAAGCTGGCCTTCTTCGTCACGGTGGACGGGTGGGGCATGATCGCGGGCGCGCTGGTGCGCAGCTATGGCTGACGGACGCGCCGGTCAGGCCGGATCGGCGCGCCGGGTCTTCAGCTGCTCGACCCCCATCAGGGACAGGACCTTGGCCTCGATATGCTCGGCATTCAGGGCCGAGGTGTCGTACATCGCACGCGGGGCATCGTGATCCACGAAAGCATCCGGCAGCACCATCGAGCGGAACCGCAGACCGCTGTCGAACACACCCTCCTCGGCCAGAAGCTGCGCGACGTGGCTGCCGAAACCACCGACGGCGCCCTCCTCGATGGTGATCAGCGCCTCATGCGTGCGGGCCAGGTTCAGGATCAGGTCCCGGTCCAGCGGCTTGGCGAAACGGGCATCCGCAACCGTCGGCGAAATGCCGCGCGCCTGCAGCGCCTCGCGCGCCGCCATGACCTCGGAAAGGCGCGTCCCGAAGGACAGGATCGCCACCCTCTGGCCTTCGGCGATCATCCGACCCTTGCCGATGGGCAGGACCTGACCGCGCTCGGGCATCTCGACACCGGTGCCCTCGCCGCGCGGAAAGCGGAAGGCGATGGGGCCGCTGTCATGGGCGGCGGCGGTCGCAACCATATGCACCAATTCGGCCTCGTCGGCGGCCGCCATCAACACGAAGCCGGGGAGGTTCGCCAAAAAGGCGATGTCATAGGCCCCGGCATGGGTGGGGCCGTCCTGGCCCACCAGCCCGGCCCTGTCGATGGCAAAGCGGACCGGCAGGTTCTGGACCGCCACGTCATGCACCACCTGGTCATAGCCGCGCTGAAGAAAGGTCGAGTAGATCGCGCAGAAGGGCTTCATCCCTCCCGCGGCCAGACCGGCCGAAAAGGTCACCGCATGCTGTTCGGCAATGCCCACGTCAAAACACCGGCGCGGAAAGCGCTGCGCGAACTGCTTCAGGCCCGTGCCGTCCGGCATGGCGGCGGTCACGCCCAAGATCTTGTCATCCCGCGCCGCCTCGTCGATCAGCGCCTTGGCGAAGACGGCCGTATAGCTGGGCGCGTTCGACTTGGCCTTGGCCTGCACGCCAGTGATCACGTCGAATTTGCCGGTGGCGTGGCCACGGTCGGCCGCGGTCTCGGCGGGGGCATAGCCCTTGCCCTTCTTGGTCACCACATGGATCAGCACCGGCCCATCCGCACGCGCCTTGACCGTGCGGAACAGCGGCAGCAGCAATTCCATGTCATGGCCGTCGACGGGACCGACATAGGAAAAGCCCAGTTCCTCGAACAGGGTGCCGCCGATGGTCATGCCCTTCAGCATTTCCTTGGCGCGGCGGGCACCTTCCTGCAGGCTGCTCGGCAGCATGCCGACCGCGCCCTTGGCCACGGCTTTCAGTTCCTGGAACGGCCCGCCCGCATAAAGCCGCGTCAGATAGGAGGACATCGCGCCCACCGGCGGCGCGATCGACATCTCGTTGTCGTTCAGGATCACGAACAGGCGCTTGCCCTCGTGCCCGGCATTGTTCAGCGCCTCGTAGGCCATGCCCGCGCTCATCGCGCCGTCGCCGATCACCGCGATCGCGTCCCCCGGATCGCCGCCCAATTCGCGCGCCATGGCAAAGCCCAAGGCCGCACTGATGGATGTGGACGAGTGACCCGCTCCGAACGGGTCATAGGGACTTTCGGCGCGCTTGGTGAAGCCGGCCAGCCCGCCCCCGGTGCGCAGCGTGCGGATGCGGTCGCGGCGCCCGGTCAGGATCTTGTGCGGATAGCACTGGTGGCCCACATCCCAGATGATCTTGTCGCGCGGCGTGTCAAAGACGGCATGCAGCGCCACGGTCAGTTCGACCACGCCAAGGCCCGCGCCCAGATGCCCCCCCGTGACGCTGACGGCGCTGATCGTCTCGGCCCGCAGCTCGTCAGCCAGCTGCGACAGGTCGTGATCGCTCAGCGATTTCAGGTCGGACGGCAGCGAGATGCGGTCCAGCAACGGCGTCTTGGTTTGATCGGTCATGGCTGGCCCTCCTCGGGGCGGGCGTTCAGGTGTCGCGCTCGATAACGAAACGCGCAAGCTCGTGCAAGTTTCCGGCTTCTTGACCATAATCGGACAGGGCCGCATCGCTGACGGCGACAAGACGCCGCGCCTCGGCCCGCGCACCGGCCAGCCCCAGCAGCGAGACAAAGGTCGCCTTGCCGGCCCCCGCATCCTTGCCCACGCGCTTGCCGGTCACGGCCTCGTCGCCGGTGACGTCCAGGATGTCGTCGGTGATCTGGAACGCCAGCCCGATCGCGTCGGCGTAACGGTCCAGCCGCGCCGGATCCTGCCCCGCGATCAGCGGGCCCGCGGTTGCGGCAAAGCGGATCAGCGCGCCGGTCTTGCCGCCCTGCAGCCGGGTGATCGCAGCCAGGTCCAGGGGCACGCCGGCGCTTTCGGCGGCGATGTCCAGCGCCTGGCCCCAGACCATCCCCTCGGCCCCTGCCGCACGGGCCAGCGCCGCGACCAGCCGCAGGCGCGCCTCGGCACCGCCGATGCGGGGGTCGGCCAGCAACTGGAAGGCCAGCGTCTGCAGCGCATCGCCCGCCAGGATGCCGGTGGCCTCGCTCCACCTGACATGGACGGTGGGCTGGCCGCGCCGCAGGTCGTCGTCATCCATGGCCGGCAGATCGTCATGGACCAGGCTATAGGCATGCAGCGCCTCGATCGCCGCCGCGGCGGGCAGCGCCGCCTGGTCCGCAACCCCGTGCAGGCGGGCCGATTCCATGACCAGGAAGGCGCGCAGCCGCTTGCCGCCGGTGACGGCATAGCGCATCGCATCGGCCAGCTCGCCGGCGGGCAGGGCGCCGATGGCGCGGTCCAGCTCGGCCTGAACCAGGGCCGCGACCTCGGCCAGGCGGTCGCGCATCAAAGACCCTCGGCCGGCTCGGTCCCGGTGGGCTGGCCGTTGGCGGCCAGCGTGATCTTCTCGACCCGCTCCTCGGCCTCGCGCAGGCGGGCCTCGCAATGCGCGCGCAGGGCCGCGCCCCGTTCATAAAGCGCGATGGAGTCCTCCAGCGTGGCTTCGCCGGTCTCCAGCTTGCCGACGGTCGCCTCCAGCTCGCGCATGGCCTCCTCGAAGGAGAGGGTCTTGATATCGCTCATTCTGCGGCCTCCATCAGCGTCTTCACATGGGCCCGCACCGAGCGTCCCAGAGCCGGCAGATCATAGCCACCTTCCAGGCAGGATACCACCGGTGCCCCGCAGGCCGCCGCCATGTCGCAGATGGCCCCGGTGATGGCGGCAAAGTCGTCCTCGTCCCAGTCCAGCTGCGCCAGCGGATCGGCCGCATGGGCATCGAATCCGGCCGAGACGATCACCAGCTGCGGACGATGCGCCCGCGCCTGCGCCAGGATGTCGCCCCAGGCCGCCCGCGCCAGCGACCCGTCCGATCCCGGAGCCAGCGGCGCGTTCAGGATCTGCCCATGCGCGCCGGTTTCCGAGGCCGCGCCCGTGCCGGGATAAAGCGGCATCTGGTGGCTGGAGGCGAAAAAGGCGCGCGGCTCGTTCCACAGCAGGTCCTGCGTGCCATTGCCGTGATGAACGTCGAAATCCAGCACCGCCACCCGGTCCAGCCCATGATGATCCAGCGCCCGCTTGGCGGCGATGGCGACGGTGCCCAGCAGGCAAAAGCCCATCGGCGTCTCGCGCTCGGCATGATGTCCGGGCGGGCGCATGGCGACGAAGGCGGTGGTCGCCGCGCCCGCCAGCACGGCATCGACCGCCGCGCAGGCCCCGCCCGCCGCCCGCAGCGCAGCCTCCAGGCTGCCCGGCGACTGATAGGTATCGGGATCGAGCATGCGCATCCCCTGCTCCGGCGTCCCGGCGCGCAGGTCCGCCAGATAGGATGCCGGGTGGCAGCGCAGCACATCGGTGTCGTCGGCCAATGGCGCCTCGCGCCGATCCAGGTCCAGCCCGTCCAGCGCCGCCAGCACGGCGGCGTGGCGGGCGACCTGCTCGGCATGGCCGGGCGGCGTCTGGTGGGCCGCCGCGCTGTCATGGGTATAGAGGATCGTCGTCATCTGGCCCCTCCTGCCGGAATTCGGCCAAGGCTAGGCCGCCGCCACCGAGGGCCGCAACCCCCGGATTGCCGCGGTTCAGGCGGTCAGCCGCGCCCCGTCCTGCCCCATGATGCGCAGGTCCATCAGCGCCCCCTCGGGCTGGTCGGCGGCAAAGGAGACTTCGGTGAACTGCTCGGTCCGGCCCATGCGCGGCCCCTCGGTCAGCACGCGATGGGTCCGGCCCACCTGCGCCTGCAGGTGACGCTGCAGCGCCGCGTCGCCGGCCGCACGCAGCCGCGTCGCACGGTCGCGGATCGCAGGTCCCTTGACCGCCGGCATCCGGGCCGCCGGCGTCCCCTTGCGCGCCGAATAGGGAAACACGTGCAGGAAGGTCAGGCCGCAATCCTCAACCAGCTTCAGGCTGTTGTCGAACATCGCCTCGGTCTCGGTCGGAAATCCCGCGATGATGTCGGCGCCAAAGACCATGTCCGGGCGCAGCCGCCGCGTCTCTTCGCAAAAGGCGATGGCGTCGTCGCGCAGGTGCCGGCGCTTCATCCGCTTCAGGATCATGTCGTCGCCCGCCTGCAGGGACAGGTGCAGATGCGGCATCAGGCGCGGCTCGGTCGCGATGGCCAGCATCAGGTTCTCGTCCGCCTCGACCGAATCGATCGAACTGATCCGCAGGCGCGGCAGGTCCGGCACCAGCCGCAGGATGCGCATGACCAGGTCGCCAAGCCGCGGCGTGCCCGGCAGGTCGGCGCCCCAGCTGGTCAGGTCGACGCCGGTCAGCACGACCTCGTTGAAGCCGCGACCGACCAGGCGCTTGATCTGCTCGATCACCACGCCCGCAGGCACGCTGCGCGAATTGCCGCGGCCAAAGGGGATAATGCAGAAGGTGCAGCGGTGATCACAGCCGTTCTGGACCTGCACATAGGCTCGGTGACGGCCAAAGCCGTCGATCAGGTGGCCTGCGGTTTCCCGCACCGACATGATGTCGTCCACGACGACCTTTTCCGTCTCGCCGATCAGGTCGGGGGCGCGCAAGCTGGCCCAGGTGGCGGGCTGCATCTTCTCGTGGTTGCCGATGACCTTGGTCACCTCGGGCATGGCAGCAAAGGTCTCGGGCTCGGTCTGGGCGGCACAGCCGGTGACGATGACGGGGACGCCCGGGTTCTCGCGCGACAGGCGGCGGATTTCCTGCCGGGCCTTGCGGACGGCCTCGGCCGTCACCGCGCAGGTGTTCACGACCACGGCGCCCGACAGGCCCGCAGCCTCGGCCATCTCGCGCATGGCCTCGGTCTCATAGGCGTTCAGGCGGCAGCCGAGGGTGGAAAAGACCGGCGCGCTCATGTCGTCGCACCGGCGGCCAGCCAAGCCGGATCCAGCGTGCCGCGGAACACCAGGGCAGTCGGCCCCTCCATCCAGACGCCGTCGTCGCGCCAGTCGATCAGCAACTGCCCGCCCGGCACGTTCACCCGCACGCGCCGATCCGTCAGGCCCCGCCGCGCCGCCGCCACCACCGCCGCACAGGAGCAGGAGCCCGAGGCCAGCGTGATGCCGGTGCCGCGTTCCCAGATTCGCAGGACGATCTCGTCCCGCGACAGGACCTGCACGACCTCGACATTGGTGCGCTGCGGATAAAGGGGGTGATGTTCGTGCGCCGGACCGAAGACCGTCAGATCGACGGCCTCGGCATCCGGCACGAAAAAGGTCAGGTGCGGATTGCCCATTCCCGTGGCCACCGGATCGCCTTTGATCGGCAGATGGTCCAGATCCACCTTTCGGGCCAAGGGAACGCCCTGCCAGTCCAGCACCGGCGGGCCCATGTTCACGCGCGTCAGGCCGTTCCCCGCATCTTCGGCCAGCAGCAGCCCGTGATCGGTGCGCAGCCGCAGCCTGCGGGCGCCGGTTTCGTCCATCAGCAGGCGGGCGATGCAGCGCGTGGCATTGCCGCAGGCCGCGCTGAAGGACCCGTCCGCGTTCCAGAAGACCAGTCGCGCATCGGCATCGGGCGCATCCTCGATCCCGGCCAGCTGGTCGAACCCCACCCCTTGATGGCGGTCGGCGATGCGCGCAACCAGATCCGCGTCAGGACGTGCAAGTCCCCCGCGCAGATCGAGAACAACGAAATCATTGCCCAGCCCGTGCATTTTCAGGAAGGGCAGGCCAGTGGAGAAAGCTTGCGTCATGGCCGCGATATAGGCCCGGGGAAATGATTCCGCCAGAGAGTTCGTTTTTTGGGTTGACGCCACCCGGCACCCCCCCTAGGTAACGCCTCGTGTTGGGCCCATAGCTCAGTTGGTAGAGCAACTGACTTTTAATCAGTGGGTCACAGGTTCGAATCCTGTTGGGCTCACCACTGTATCCTCTTTGGCTGCGTTGGCAGATAATTTGCCGGGATATCCGGAAGTTGACCGGCGTTGCCTGGTCAGACCTCCCTACCAGCCGGCATGAAAAAACCGGGCGCGAGGCCCGGTTCTTCATGTCACGCATCAACGCCTATCAGCCGTCTTTGCCGCCCGTTTCTGCGCCGCCATCGGCCTCGGTTCCGCTACCGCTCGGGACCGGCAGGGCAGCGTCGGCGGGGATGGTCTGCTCGACCGGGTCGGTGTCCACGCCATCGGTCGAAGCGGTGGGTGCCGTGATGGGCACATCCTCCTGCCCGCCGAAGTCGGACGAGGCAGGTGTCTCGGTGGCAGGTTCGTCACCGTCCGTCGCGGCCCCGGGCTGGGCATCCAGGTTCGGAGCGGCGCCCTCGGTCATGCTGGCCGGCGCTGCCGTTTCGGCAGGCTGTGCACTGGGCTCGACCCCGTCCACCATCATCAGCCGGGCGTCCGCGCTGTTGAACACCATTTCAGTCGGCAGACCCGCACGCTCCGCTGTGACGCGCACGGCCTCGCCTTCACGGGTGACCACGACATTTTCATAGCCCTGCTCGGACAGCCCGTCGATCACCTGCTGGTCCGTCTCAACGCTGGCCAGTTCGGGGAACTGAACCCCTTCCATCGTCGTGATCGACGGGTCAGCCGCCACGTCGGACGCATTGTCGGTGATGGCGGTCTGGGCGATCGACGCGGTTGCCATCAGCGTGGCCAGAGCAGCGGCCTTGCCGCCAAGCTTCAGGGTCTGGATCGGATTGATCATTCTGTCTCTCCTCAACTGGGTGCGGCAGCCGTGCCGCGATTCGGAGACCAACCATCAAGGAACCGCCCGGTTCGATCACATCTCCGTCACGTCGGTGGAACGAAAAAGAGGCCGGGCTGATGCCGCGGCCTCTTTCCCCTGGGGTGCAAGATCAGCCGTTGGTGCCGCTGTCGGCATCAGCACCGTCAGCGCCGCTGCTGTCGCTGTCGCTGTCCGCACCATCCGTGTCCGCGCCATCCGTGCCGGCGCCGTCCGTATCCGCGCCACTCGTGTCGGCGCCATCGGGACCCGTATCCGCGCCGGTATCCGCATCCGCATCCGTGCCGACATCGCTGCCGCCGGTCCCTGCCTCGGTGCCGGTGCCGTCGGTGGCGGCATCCGTTTCGCTGTCATCGGTGATGCCGTCGGTCGCGGCATCCTCCGCAGCGGCCGCGGGCGTTGCGGTATCGGCCGTGGTTCCGGTCGCCGTGTCACCGGCCGAGGTGCCGCCGGCAGCCGGACGCGTCTCGACGCCGTCAACCGAGATCAGGCGGCCGTTGGCGGTGCTGTAAACCAACTCGATCGGAACGGCCGCACGCTGCGCGGTCACGGTCAGGATCGGCCCCTCGCGGCTGATGACCACGTCCGAATAGCCCTGCGCGATCAGGGTTTCGGCGATCATCTCATTGTTTTCCATGCTGTCGAGGCGGGGATAGTCGCTCTCCAGCACGAAGCCGCCCGAGGGCTGCGTCTCCAGCGCCTGATCGGGCACCACGACGGTGTTCCCCTGCGGCGTGTCGATGGCAGTGGTCTGGGCCATGGCGGTGGTCGCCAGCAGCGCGGCGGTGGCGGCGACCTTGCCGCCGATCAGAAGGGTCTTGAACGAGGACGTGAGCATGTCAGTTCTCCATGATTCGATTGATGCTTCAACGCTTGGACAAGCTGCCCGGGTTCCAAGGCGACGCGCGCTGCCACGCGGACGTGAAGCATCCTTTCACCGCATCGTGTGCCCCGACGGCCTTCCGGCGGGTCCCCGGGCCGGAACCTGCCGACAAGGCCACTCCGGAACGGCGCATCTGGGCAAGGATCTGCCGTCCCCTTGAGCCGCGTTCATCTGCGCGGGCCATTCCCGGCGGTTCCGCCTAGCTGTGCCGGACGCGCCCCCCGGCGCAGCCATGACGGAAAAGGAGAAATCGCATGATCCGGCATATCGCAGTCGTTCTGGGCCTTGGCCTGGCCGCACCCGCAGCAGCCCAGGTTGCCGAAGCCCCCACCGACGGCGCGGCGAATTACGAAGCCGCCCGCAATCAGCTGGGCATCTTGAAATACTGCAACCAGGAAGGGTTCACCGGACCGGAGGCCGTGGCCACGCAGACCCAGCTGATCGGGATGATCGAGCCGGGCGATGAGCAGGCCGGCGCCACCGCCGAAGAAAAGGGCACCCAAGGCACCGTCGCCGTGGGCGAGGCCGAAGTCTCTCTGGCACAGGCCGCCGAGAACCAGGGCAGCAGCGTCGAGGCGACCTGCAAGCAGATCGAGGCCGCCGTGAACGAGGTGGCGCCCGGACTGCCCGCCGGCTGAGGCCGAAGGCGACCGTGACATCCGTGCGGGCCGGAGATTCGGCCCGCGCCTTGCGGTAAGGCCGCGTCAGGCCCGATCCGACTGCGACTGCCCGTCTTCAATCAGTTCTGCCGTGGCCACGCGGGCCGAAGCGCCATCCTCGGCCTCGGAGCCCGCCTCGACCAGTTCGCGCGCATCCTCCTGGTCCTCGTCCTCCAGCGCGGGGGGTGCATCACCGGCCAGGAAGTTGCCGAACTTTTCCCATCCCGGCACATGTTCGGCCAGGACGCGCATGACGACCAGCACCGGCACCGCGATCACCATGCCCAGCACCGACCAGAGCCAGGCCCAGAGCGCGACCGCCAGAAAGACGACGACGGTGTTCATCTGCAGCCGGCGGGATACGAAATAGGGGGTGATGATCTGCCCCTCCAGCGAGGTGAGGGTCAGATAGGACACCGCCACCATCGCCGGCCAGAAGACCCCCGGCATCACGATCAGCGCCACCAGCCCCGAGATCGCCACACCCAAGATCGCACCCAGGTAAGGGATGAAGTTCAAAACAAAGGCACCGATCCCGAAGAGCAGCGCCCCCGGAAGGCCCCAGGCCCACATCGCCAAGCCCACGCACAGGCCCAGACCCGCATTGATGATGGTGATGGCGCCCAAGTAGTTGCCAAGCGAATCCTCGATCCCCCGCAGGGCCAGGTAGGCGCCGCGCTTGTCGCGCATGCGGTCAAAGCTCTGCACGATCTTGAGGTAGAGAAGATCCCCGGACGCGATCATGAAGAACAGCAGGATCAGCGTGAACAGTACCTGCCCCAGCAGCAGCGGCGTCATCTTCACCACGGTTCCCAGGGTCGTCTCGCTCTGCTGCTCGACCTTGATGGTGGGCTGGTCGCCCTCCTCCGCCGCGGCCTCCTGCGCCTCCTCGATGCGGCGGGCGGCATCGCGCAGGCCGGTCAGGCTGTCGCGCACGCTGTCGAACTTTTGTTCCAGCTGCTGGCTGATGACGGGCATGTTGTTCATCGCCCGGCTGAGCGGCCCGCTGGCGGCATAGGCGATCACGCCCACGGTCAGCAGGATGGACAGGGTGATCCCCAGGGCCGTCAACGCATCCGGCACGCCGCGACGTTCTGCAAAACGGCGGAGCGGGGTGAAGACGAAGAACAGCAGCACCGCCATCGTCACCGGCATCAGGAAATCCCGCCCGGCGGCAATGGCGGAAAAGGCAAGGATCATGAAGATGCCGATGATCGCCCAGTTGGCAAGACGCGGCACGGTGCTTTCACCGTCATTGGCAAAACGCGGAAAACGATGTCCCTCGGGACTAGGCATGGTTAACTCCCTGATACACGCCACGCACCCACGGCATCAGGGGCGATTGGTGCCGCCAAACGCCGCCGGCGAGCCGGTTGTTCCGGCCCGCTGCGTCAGGGGTTCAAGATCGGGGCAGCGCCCTCAGATCGGATGGTCGCCCGTGGCGTCGATGACCCGCGTGGGCAGACCCATCTCGCCCAGCAGCTCCAGGAAGGGCCGGGCAGGAAGATCCTCAACATTGGCCATCTTCTTGGCGTCCCAGGGTCCGCGGGCGATCAGGATCGCCGCCGCGACCGGCGGCACGCCCGCAGTATAGCTGATGCCCTGGCTGCCGACCTCCTGGAAGGCCTCCTTGTGGTCCGCAACGTTATAGATGAAGACTTCGCCCGGCTTGCCGTCGCGCGTGCCCTTCACCAGGTCGCCGATGCAGGTCTTGCCCTCGTAATCGGGCGCCAGGCTGGCCGGGTCGGGCAGCACGGCCTTGACCACCTTCAGCGGCACGACGTCGGTGCCGTCGGCCAGAGTGACGGGATGTTCCGACAGCAGGCCCAGCTTTTGCAGGACGGTGAAGACGTTGATGTAATGCTCGCCAAAGCCCATCCAGAACCGCACATCCGCCTGCGGATAACGGGCCGAAAGACTGTGCACCTCGTCATGGCCCGACAGATAGGCGGTCCGCTTGCCGACCACTGGCAGGTCCCATTCGCGGCCCACCTCGAACATGCGATTTTCCTGCCAGACGCCCTGCTGCCAGGAATAGACCGTGCCGGTGAACTCGCGAAAGTTGATCTCGGGGTCGAAGTTCGTGGCAAACCAGCGGCCGTGCGAACCGGCGTTGATGTCCACGATGTCGATGCTGTCGACCTTGTCGAAATACTCGTCCTCGGCCAGGCGCGCATAGGCGTTGACGACGCCCGGATCAAAGCCCGCGCCCAGCACGGCGGTGATGCCAGCCTTTGCGACATCCGCGCGGCGCGTCCATTCATAATTGCCGTACCAGGGCGGCGTCTCGCAGACCTTGGACGGGTCCTCGTGGATGGCCGTGTCGATATAGGCGGCGCCCGCGCGGATGCAGCCCTCCAGCACGGTCATGTTGACGAAGGCGGTGCCCACGTTGATGACGATCTTGGCGTCGACCTTGCGGATCAGCGCCTCGACCGCACCCGCGTCCATCGCGTCCAGCGCATGGCTAGTGAAGGGCATCTGGTGGCCCTTGTCGCGCAGGCTCTCGATGATCGCATCCGCCTTGGACTGCGTCCGGTTCGCGATGTGCAGGTCGCCGAACTCGGCCGACCATTGCGCGACCTTGTGGGCCACAACCTGCGCCACGCCACCGGCACCGATGATGAGCACGTTCTTCTTCGCCAATTCTGTCTCCTTGTCGCAGGGTGGCAGAGGATGGGTGGCCTTTACGACAGGCTGCCTTTGAAATCGTCATAGGTAAAGCTGCGCGCGGTCCGGATCGTCCCGTCCTCGTCGCGGATGGCGATGGCGGGCATGGCCACGCCGTTGAACCAGTTCTTCTTCACCATCGTGTAGCCGGCCGCGTCCTGGATGCTGACCCGGTCGCCGATCTTCAGGGGCTGGGCAAAGCGTGCCTCGCCGAAGATGTCGCCCGCCAGGCAGGTCTTGCCGGCGATCTGATAGGCGTGGTCCCCGTCCTGCGGCAGCTTGGCGGTCTCGCGATAGATCAGCAGGTCCAGCATATGCGCCTCGGTGCTGCTGTCGACGATGGCCACGTCCTTGCCATTGTTGATGATGTCGAGGACCGACACCTCCAGCGTGGTGGTCCGGGTGATGCTGGCCTCGCCCGGCTCCAGGAAGGCCTGGACACCGAAACGGTCCTGGAAGGCCTTCAGCCGGTCGGCCAGGCGCTCCAGCGGATAGCCCTCGCCGGTGAAATGGATGCCGCCGCCCAGGGACACCCAGTCCAGGCGCTTCAGGATGCTGCCGAACTCATCCTCGATCCGCGTCAACTGGCGGTCGAACAGGTCGAAGTCGTCGTTTTCGCAGTTGTAATGGATCATCACGCCGCTGATGCGGTCCAGCGCGCTTTCCAGCCGTTCCGGATCGGCCTCGCCAAGCCGCGAAAAGGGCCGCGCCGGATCGGCCAGGTCAAAGCCGCTGGTCGAAAAGCGCGGGTTCAGGCGCAGGCCGGTCGCGATCCCCGCGGCCCGGTCGGCATAGCGGTCCAGCTGCGACAGGCTGTTGAAGATGATCTTGTCGGCATAGGTGACGGCCTCGTCGATCTCGTGATCGGCCCAGGCCACGGAATAGGCGTGGGTCTCCTTGCCGAACTCCTCGCGTCCCAGGCGCAACTCGAACAGCGAAGACGAGGTCGTGCCGTCCATGTAGTCGCGCATCAGGTCAAAGACCGACCAGGTGGCAAAGCATTTCAGCGCCAGCAGCGCCTTGGCGCCCGAGGCCTCGCGCAGCCAAGCCACCTTTTCCATGTTGGCGCGCAGGCGGGCCATGTCGATCAGGTAATGGGGCGTCTGCAGCGGGGTCATGGCAAGCCTTCGGTCTGGGTCGCGTAACAGGGCACGGTCACGGAGCCGCCGATATAGCCATGCCCCCCGCTTTTCGCAAGGAAACATGACGTTGCAGTGACGCGGCATCCGGTCCGCCCGGCCGTCAGGTCAGCCGGGGCGCGACCCGCCATCGGTCGCAAGGCGGCGCAGCTCGCGCTTGACCAGTTCCAGCTCGGCGCGCAGGGCGGCGATCTCGGCGGCCAGATCATCCTCCAGGGGTTCTCCGGCCATCAGGGGCAGCCGCGCCAGCACCTCGCCGCCGGGCTGCATGTCATCGCCCGAGGCGCCCCCATCGCTCCGCAACAGCAGCGTCTGGAGCCCGTCCGACAGCACGTCGCCCGGCAGGTCGACCTGAACCAGCCAGGCCCCCTCGCCGTCGCCCTCCAGCTGCGCCTCGGCCACGACCGCGCCGTGATGGCTCAGCACCACGCGCGCCGGCCGCACGGGCAGCCCCTGGATGCGGCCGCGCCACAGCCCGCCCTTCAGCCCGTGGTTCTCGAATTGCATGGCTCCTCCTCAGATCTGGGCGCGGCTGTGGCGCGACAGGATCACGTCCCGCAGCGAGACGTCGTTCATGAAGGGCGCCTCGAAGATCAGGTCCAGCCAGGCCTTGTCCACCGAACGGTTCGACAGCTGGGCATAGCCCAGGTCGAATTCCACGATGCGGTGGTTGTGCCGCCCGGCAACGGGATCGCCCATCTGGCGCAGGATCTTTTCCGTGTTCGGCCCCTGCTGGATGTTCAGCCGCGCATAGACCGCGATCGGCCGCTCGGCCTGGAGGATCGATTCCAGGCGCAGGATATGGTGGCCGCCCAGGTCCTGCAGTGCCTCCGCGGGAAGCGTCAGGGAATAGGACAGGAAGTCTCCGGTAAAGCCCATGACCTCCAGCCGCAGGCCGTATTCGGCCAGATCGGCCCTTTGGCGGTTGCGCACCTGACGCAGGATCACCGCCCGTTCGGCGCAGTCGTGGAACAGCGCCACCTCGTCGGACAGCCACTGACCGCTGGCCGGGGCGACAAGCGCCGGGGCGCCGCTGCGCGCGCGCAGCACCTGGGGGCGCCAGCGCCAGTCGGTGCCGACGGGCAGGTCCATGCGCGACAGCGAATTGCGCCCCTGGCCGTCGCGCAACTCCGCCGCCTGCAGAAGCCGCGTCAGCACCCGCTGCAATGCACGGGCCTCCTGCCGCAGGGCGGCCGGAACAGGGTTCTGTCCGGCACCGTCCAGCATCCGTTGCCACTGCCGGGCCGCACGGGCGCGAATCCGCCGGGCCAGCCAGCCGGTTCCCTGCCCCACCGCCTTCACCCGGCGCATCGCAGGCCCCGCCAGCAAGGGCGGGGCAGCGCGGGCAGGCGGCGGGTCAGGCCCCCCGGCCAAGCTTCTGAAACCCCTGCATTCACCATGCTGCCCAGCCCGCTACTCTACCTTGACGGGATAAACCGGGATCGGGCCGGGAACAAGGCTTGTGAACCGGGCGCGGCCCCCGAGGTCCGGTCAGGCCACCAGCGCGTCCAGGCGGGCGGCGCAGATGAAGTCGTTCTGCGTCAGTCCGTCCGCCTCGTGGGTGGTGAAGGTCACGCTGCAATAGCCCCAGCCAAAGGCGATGTCGGGATGGTGCCCCTGCTTGTTGCCCAGCCAGGCGGCCAGGTTGGCCATCTCGACCGCCTTGGCAAAGCCCTTGAACTCGAACCGGCGGGTGATCTCCTTGCCCGAGGTGGACAGGCTCCAGCCGGTCAGCTGGTCCATCATCTTGCGCGCCTCGTCCAGCGGCAGGGGCGGGATGCCGCCCTGGCAGGGGGCGCAGCTTTGGGCGGCCAGGTCGCAGGTGGTCATGGGTGTCATCTCCTCAGGCGGCATCTTTGGGCGGATATTTCGGCGCGTGCAGGCCCAGGCCCTGCGCGGTGGCCATATCCGCCAGCAGGTCGCGGCGCGCGGCGCCGAACAGGTCGTCCAGATCGTCTATCACGAAATAGACCGGTTGGTGAATGTCGATGCGATAGGGGGTGCGCAGGATGTCGATCACGTCGAAGGGCCGCTGCTCGGGCTGGCCCGAGACCGCCCAGGGCAGTTCGGTGACCGAACTGGCCAGCCCCGAGCCGAGCGCCTTCAGCTGCCCCTCCTCGCGCATCAGCCCGAATTCGATCGAGAACCAGTAGAGCCGGATCAGCCAGCTGTAATCGGCCTTGTCGCAGCGTGTCCCCGCCTCTCCGATCGCCTGGCTGAAGGCGGCGAAGGCCGGGTCCGTCAGCAGCGGCGTATGGCCGAAGATCTCGTGAAAGATGTCGGGCTCCTCGATATAGTCGAAGTGCTTGCGCTTGCGGATGAAGCTGGCGGCCGGAAAGGTGCGGTCGGCCAGCATCCCGAAGAACTTGCCAAAGCCGATCAGCGCGGGCACCGGCTCCACCCGCCAACCGGTCAGCCGGCCCAAGACGGTTGAGACGTCGGGACATTGCGGCACGCGGTCCTGCGGCAGGTCCAGCAGGTCCAGCCCGCGCAGATAGGGCGCGGCCATGTGCCGGTGCACCGCCGGCAGTTGCTGGGCCACCAGGTCGCGCCAGACGGCGTTCTCCTCGGGGTCATAGGCGATGAAGCCGTCGGCATCGGGATGCTTGGCCTGATACTCGGTCGATTTCGGCATGGCGGGTCCTCCTCTTCCTCGGGTTCAGATTACCGTGCCCCAGAGAAAAACCTTGCCTTCTTCGGCCTTCCTGGCAGGTTTGGGGGCAGATCCTTCCTTATTTCCGCCAGATCAGGAAACCTGATGCCTCCCTTGGACGACGCCGACCGCCGCATCCTGCGCCTGCTGCAGCGTGACGCGACCCTGTCCACCCAAGCCCTGGCCGAGGCGGCGGGCCTGTCCAGCTCTCCGGCCTGGCGGCGGCTCAAGCGGCTGATCGATGAGGGCGTGATCGAGCGTCAGGTGGCGCTGGTCCCGCCGGCACGGGCCGGACTGAACGCGATGGCCCATGTCCAGGTGTCGCTGCTGGACCATACCGAACAGGCGTTGGCCCGGTTTGACCGCTTCGTGCAGACCGAGGACCAGATCATGGAATGCGCCACGATCACCGGCACCTATGATTATCAGCTGAAGATCGTCGCGGCCGACGCCGAGGGGCTGGAGCATTTCCTGATGCGCCGCATGCTGCCCCTGGGCATCATCCGCAGCACGGTGACGCATTTCGTGCTGCGCCAGACCAAGTACACGACCGCCCTGCCCCTGTGATCACAAGAGCGGAGAGGCCAGCGCCAGCAGGTTGTTGCGCAGCCGCCGCCACGCCGTCCAGCGCCGCACCTCGTCCAGCGTGATCGCCCCGGACCGTGCCACATAGCTGGCCTGCCGCTCGTCCAGCTGCGCCACCAGCTCGGGGTCGAAGA
This sequence comes from Paracoccus sp. T5, assembly GCF_048538155.2. Classification (GTDB taxonomy): domain Bacteria; phylum Pseudomonadota; class Alphaproteobacteria; order Rhodobacterales; family Rhodobacteraceae; genus Paracoccus. The sequence goes on along the minus strand of NZ_CM135809.1, from coordinate 421,326 downwards.
TGCCCATGCTGACCTCGTAGTTCAGCTCGAAGCTGCGGCGGTCCAGGTTGGCGCTGCCGATCATCGCCATGCGGCCGTCGACGGTCATGATCTTGGAATGCAGCAGGCCGCCCTCGAACAGCATCAGCCGCACGCCGGCGGCCAGAAGCCCGTAATAGAACCCCTGGCTGGTCGCGCCGACGATCAGGCTGTCATTGCGGGCGGGCAGGATCAGCGTGACGCGGACGCCCCGGCGCGCGGCCGCCCGGATCGCCGCGTCCAGCGCCGCGTCGGGAACGTAATAGGGCGTGGTGATGACCACCGACTCCCGCGCCGCATGCAGCATCCCCGCCAGGCAGTCCGAGACGCTGCCGGCGCGCAGGTCCGGGCCCGTCGCCACCACCTGCGCCACCGTTCCCGGCGCCTCGACCGGCTCGATCGGTTGCAGCATGTAGCCCAGGTCGCGGCCCGTATAGCTCATCCAGTCGCCCAGGAAGACCGATTGCAGCTGCCGCACCGCCGGCCCCTCGACCGAGACCAGGATGTCGATCCAGGGCGCGAACCGCGCCTTTATCGCAAAGGCCATATCGGCGCAGTTGCGGCTGCCGGTAAAGGCGATGCGGTTGTCGACCACCAGGATCTTGCGGTGGTTGCGCAGGTCCAGGCGCTGGAACAGCAGGCTGATGAAGGGCAGACCCCAGGGAAAGGCCGTCACGCATTCCGCCCCCGACTGCTGCATCCGCTCCCAGAGTTCCGACCGGACCAGAGCGCGCGAGCCGAGCGCATCGACGATCACCCGGCATTCGACGCCGCGTGCCTCGGCCCGGCAGATGGCCTCGGCGATCTTGGTGCCGCTGACGTCGGGCAGCCAGATGTAGAACAGCACATGGACATGGTTCCGCGCGCGGTCGATCGCATCGACCAGCCGGTCCATGGCCGCGTCGGTCTCCTCCAGCAGGCGCAGGCGGTTGCCCGACAGCGCCGCCATCCCGCCCACGGCGGCATTGGCGGCGGCCACCGGCCGCGCCTCGTCCGGCACATCGGCCACCCAGGCCGCGTTGGCCAGCCGCAGCCCGGTCAGGCGGTCGCGCACGTCGGCCATGCGCTGCACCTCGGCCTGCTTCATGCGCACCTCGCCGAACAGCAGATAGGCCGCGATGCCGACCAGGGGCACGGCCTCGACCACCATGATCCAGGCCAGCCGGACCGAAGGTTCGACCCGCGGACGCAGCAGCACGCGGGCGATGATCACCAGCGACAATGTCGTGTGGAAAAAAAAGAACAGGGTCGCCCACATGGCCGGCATCATCCGCGCCCGCCCCGGCAATTGCAATTCCCCCCGTCGCGGCCTATCTGGGGCGGGAAACAGCCAAGGTCGCCCGCGATGAACTGGATCACGAATTACGTCCGCCCGCGCATCAATTCGCTGTTCTCGCGCCGCGAGGTGCCCGAGAACCTGTGGACGAAATGCCCCGAATGCGGAACCATGCTGTTCCATCGCGAACTGTCGGACAACCTGAACGTCTGCACGAACTGCGACCATCACATGGCGATCACGCCGCGCGACCGCTTTGGCGCGCTGTTCGACGGCGGCGCCTTTGTCGAGGTGAAGGTGCCCGAGCCGGTCGCCGACCCGCTGCATTTCCGCGACCAGAAGAAATATCCCGACCGCATGAAGGCCGCGCAGAAGTCCACCGGCGAAAAGGAGGCCATGCTGGTCGCCGAGGGCGAGATCGGCCGCACCCCCATCGTCGCCGCCGCGCAGGATTTCGGCTTCATGGGCGGATCGATGGGCATGTATGTCGGCAATGCCATCGTCGCCGCAGCCGAACGGGCGGTGAAGGTGAAAAAGCCCCTGGTCCTCTTTTCCGCGGCCGGTGGCGCGCGGATGCAGGAAGGCATCCTGTCGCTGATGCAGATGCCGCGCACGACCGTCGCGGTCGAGATGCTGAAGGAAGCCGGCCTTCCCTATATCGTGGTCCTGACCCATCCCACCACCGGCGGCGTCACGGCCAGCTATGCCATGCTGGGCGACATCCAGATCGCCGAGCCCAATGCGCTGATCTGCTTTGCCGGCCCCCGCGTTATCGAGCAGACGATCCGTGAAAAGCTGCCCGAAGGCTTTCAGCGGGCCGAATATCTGCTGGAACACGGCATGCTGGACCGCGTGACGCACCGCAAGCAACTGCGCGACGAGCTGATCTCGATCCTGCGGCTGCTGGGCGGGCTGTCCGCCCCGACCCGCGCCGACCTGCCCGCCCCGGTCCCCGAGGCGATCCCCCAAGCCGCGCCCGAGCCCGCCAAGGCCGACTAGACGTCCATTCCAATCCAACATCCCGGGGGTCCGGGGGCTGGCCCCCGGCGTTATCGACATGAGCCAATCCGACCAGATCCTCGGGCGCCTGATGGCGCTGCATCCCAAGATCATCGACCTGTCGCTGGACCGGATGCACCGCATCCTGGCCGCCCTGGGCAATCCCGAGCGGTCCATCCCGCCGGTGATCCACATCGCCGGCACGAACGGCAAGGGCAGCACCCAGGCCATGATCCGCGCCGGATTGGAGGCGGGCGGCGCCCGCGTCCATGCCTATACCTCGCCGCATCTGGCGCATTTCCACGAGCGTATCCGACTGGCCGGCAACCTGATCCCGGAGCCCGACTTGGCCGCGGTGCTGGAGGAATGCGAGGCGGCCAATGACGGCCAGCCGATCACCTTCTTCGAGATCACGACCGCGGCCGCCTTCCTGGCCTTCTCGCGCAGCGCGGCAGATTATACCCTCCTGGAGGTCGGCCTGGGCGGCCGTCTGGATGCCACGAACGTCGTCGATCAGCCGCATCTGACGGTCATCACGCCCGTCTCGATCGACCATACGCAATATCTGGGCGACACCCTGCCCCTGATCGCCGGCGAAAAGGCCGGGATCATCAAGCCGCGCATCCCCGTTGTCGTCGCCCCCCAGCAGGACGAGGCGCTGCGGGTGATCGAGGCGCGGGCCAAAGGGCTGACCGCCCCCATCTTTGCCCATGGCCAGCACTGGATGATCCAGCGCGACCGCGACGGCATGGTCTATCAGGACGATCACGGGCTGTGGGATCTGCCGCTGCCGAACCTGATCGGTCCCCACCAGGTCGAGAACGCGGGAACCGCGCTTGCGGCGCTGCGCCAGCTCGGCGCGACCGAGGCCCAGGCACGCGCCGCCGTCACCCAGGCCGAATGGCCCGCCCGGATGCAGCGCCTGCGCCACGGCCCTCTGGTCGACCTGGCCGGCAGCGCCGAACTGTGGCTGGACGGGGGCCACAACCCGGCCGGCGGCGAGGCGCTGGCGGCGACCCTGTCTGCCCTGCCCCCGCGCCCGACCCACCTGATCTGCGGGATGCTGAACACCAAGGACATCGCCGGCTATCTGCGCCCGCTGGCCGCCCATACCGCCAGCCTGACCGCCATCGACATCCCCGGGGAGCCGAACACCCTGCCCGCCTCGACCACGGCGGTGGAGGCGCGGGGCGTCGGCATCGACAGCAGCACCGCCGATGACGCGGCCCAGGCCATCGGGGCGATCATCGCGCGGGACCCCGGGGCGCGCATCCTGATCTGCGGGTCGCTGTACCTAGCCGGCCGGGTCCTGCGCGAGAACGGCTAAGGCGGCCGGCCCGCTCAGGCCGCGTCGGTCGCCCAGTCCCAAGGGCAGGTGAACTGGCCAAGGCGCTTTTTCACCTCGGCCTCGTCGACCGATCCCTCTCGCGTCAGATAGGCCACCAGACCCCGCTTCTTGTCCTCGCGCACGGCAGCCACGCGGGCACCGGTGCCCGCCAGAACCTCGTCATAGACCCGGGTGATCGCCAAACGGCGCAGGTCGGGCTTGAAGATCTTGCCCACGGCGGTCTTGGGCAGCTCGGGCAGGATCTCGATATGCTTGGGGATCGCGGCGCGTTCGTGGATATGGGTCTTGGCATGTTCGGCCAGTTCGCGCACCGAAACCTCGGCGCCGGCGACCAGTTCGACATAGGCGCAGGGCAGTTCGCCGGCAAAGCTGTCGGGCTGGCCGATGGCGCCGACAAAGGCGACAGCGGGATGGGACAGCAGCCCCTCCTCGATCTCCGCCGGGTCGATATTGTGGCCCCCGCGGATGATCAGGTCCTTGGCCCGCCCGGTGATCCACAGGTAGCCGTCCGCATCGATCCGGCCCAGGTCGCCCGTACGCAGATAGCGCTCCTCGGCGAACAGTTTGTGGTTCTTGTCGGCCTCGGTATAGGTCGATCCGGGGAAGACGCCCGGGTTGCCCACACAGATCTCTCCCACCTCGTCGACGCCGCATTCGTGGACGGCGCCGCTGTCGGAGTGCTTGAGGATCCGGACATGGGTATAGGGCAGCGGGACGCCGACGGAGCCGACCTTCTTGACACCGTCCACCGGATTGCAGCTGACCAGGCAGGTGGCCTCGGTCAGGCCATAGCCCTCGGCGATCTCGACCCCGGTCGCGGCCTTGAAGCGGTTGTAGAGCTCGATCGGCAGCGGCGCCGATCCTGAAATGGCGGTCTTGAGGCTGCTGACATCGGCATTCACGGGCCGCTGCATCAGCGCCGCAATGGCCGTCGGTACGGTGATCAGGAAGGTCGCCTGCCAGCGCTCGATCAGCTTCCAGAAATTCTCGAAGACCCCGTCGCCGCGATACCCGGCGGGCGTGGGCATCACCACATGCGCGCCGGACGCGATGCAGGACATCAGCACCGGATAGGCCGCGAAGACGTGGAACATCGGCAGCGGGCACATCAGCACGTCGGTCTCGTCGAAGAGCAGCGTCCCCCCAAGCCAGCCGTTGTAGATCATGCCCGAATACTTGTGCTGCGCGACCTTTGGCGTGCCGGTGGTGCCGCCGGTGTGGAAATAGGCGGCGACCCGGTCCTGCCGGGGATCGTCGAAATCCAGCCGCGTGTGGTTGCAGCCGCTGGCGGAGGCCTCGAAGTTCAGGACCTTAGCCTTGTGGCGGACCTTCACGCGCGGACGGATCAGCGGCACGAGATAACGCTTGAACCCGCGCAGATGGCGGTTCAGGTCGATCTCGATGACATGGGTCACGTTGGGGGCCAGGGCCACGGCCTCGGCCGCCTTCTGCGCGACGTCGGTCTTGGGGAAGGCCCGCAGCGTCACCAGCACCTTGGCCCGCGTCTCGCGCAGGATGCCACCGATCTGCTGGGCGTCCAGCAGCGGGTTGATGGGATTGACGATGCCGGCGGTCGCGCCGGCCAACAGGACGACGGGGGTCTCGATCGTGTTGGGCAGAAGATAGGCGACGGTGTCGGTCGGCCCCACGCCCAGGCTGCGGAACAGGTTCGCGGTCTCGGTCACGCGCTCCAGCAGCTCGCGCCAGGTCAGGGTGGTGGCCGGCGCGCGCGGCCCCGACAGCAGCTGGAACGAGATGGCGGGACGTTGGGGAAAACGTTCGGCCGTGCGCGACAGAAAGTCATAGATCGTCACCGGCAGGTCGCGCGCCTCATAGGCGCATTCGCGCTCGATCCGGTTGCGATCGTCATAGGTGCTGAACTTGCCCATCATGTCCCTCCGTCCCGGGCCGGCACGTCCGACCCCTCCCGCCAGCAGGATGATCCGAAGAGGCATGACGGGGCAAGGCTTTAGCCCCGCCCCCTGCGTAAAAACGCCGCGTCATCCAGCAGGGACGCGACGTCGGTCGGGCCGGTTCCTGTCAGGCACCGGCGGGGATGCGCAGCGCCTGGCCGGGATAGATGTTGTCGGGGTCGTTCAGCATGGGCCGGTTGGCCTCGAAGATCTCGTGATAGCGGTCGGGATCGCCCAGATGCTCTTTTGCGATGGCCGACAGCGTCTCACCCTTGCGGACGGTATGAAAGACGGGCTGCGGGGCTTCGGGCGGCAGATCGGCCTCGACCTTGGCGATGCCTTCGACATTGCCAAGCGCCAGGATCAGCTTTTCCAGCGCTTCGCGGTCGGCCCCCTTGGCCTCGACGACGACCGTATCGCCGCGCAGGCGCAGATGCACGTCATCCGCGTCCAGGTTCAGCGCGCGCAGCTCGGCCCGAAGTGCCGCCACCTTGCGCTGAGTTTCCGCGTCCTGCCCCGCGGCGGCCGCGCCGGATGCGGGTGCCGCGGGGGCGGCGGCAGCTTGGGCCGAACCTTCGGCCGGCGCCTTGTCGAACAGCGACTTGCCCGCGTCCTTGACGAAATCCCAGATGGCCATTGCCTGTCTTCCTCTACATGATCCGCAGGAACGGCGGGCGCCGGACCAGGGTTCCACCCCGGGGTGCAGGCCGGATCAACATCGATCAATGCAACCAATAGTTGTAGTCGTTGTTGAGTAGCGGCCTTGTGGAGGATCAAACATGACCCTGACCCTGCCCCCGGCGGGCCTTGCCTGCCGCACAGCCGCCCTTCTGGTGCTGGCAGCCTGCGCGTCCGACAGCGGCACCGGAACAAACGGCGCCACCGACCCCTATGCCGTCCAGGTCGGAAGCCCCGGAGAGGCGACCTGCCTTGCCACCACGCCCGGCCAGAACGCCGCCGGCGCCGCCGCCACGAACCGGCCGCGCAGCAGCGCGGGCCTGCCGCAGGTCAGTCCCAACCCGCAGCTGGCCCGGGCCGCCGCGGCACATGCTTGCGACATGGCCAAGCGCGGGCGCATGACCCATATCGGCTCCACGACATCCGGGCCGGCCGCCCGTCTGCGCCTGCTGGGCTACACCCCGCGCATTACCGCCGAGAACATCGCGGCGGGTCCCTATCCGCTGCAGCGTGTCCTGGGCGAATGGAACGCGTCGCAGGGGCATCTGGACAATATCCTGCTGCCGCAGGTGCGCGATTACGGGATCGGTCAGGCCCTCGCCGCGGATGGACGCACGGTCTATTGGTCGGCCATCTATGCCGCGCCGCGCTGAGGCGGCTTATTCGGCGACCAAAGCCTCGTCCAGCACCTGCGGTTCCTCCCGCGGCCCGTCGGTGAACTGCATCCGCGCCAGTCGGGCATAAAGCCCGCCCTCGGCCACCAGCGCGTCATGGCTGCCCTCGGCCACGATGCGGCCCTGGTCCAGCACGACGATGCGGTCGGCCTTCTTCACCGTCGCCAAGCGGTGGGCGACGACGATGGTCGTGCGCCCCTCGGCCAGACGGCTGACGGCGGCCTGCACCAGCGCCTCGGATTCGGCGTCCAGCGCGCTGGTGGCCTCGTCCAGCAACAGGATCGGCGCGTCCCGCAGGATCGCGCGGGCGATGGCCACGCGCTGGCGCTGGCCACCCGACAGCATCACCCCGCGTTCGCCCAGAGCGGTCCGGTAGCCCTGCGGCAGGGCGACGATGAAGTCATGGGCATGAGCAGCCCGCGCCGCGGCCTCGACCTCGGCATCGCTGGCCTCGGGGCGGCCGAGGCGGATGTTGTCGGCGGCCGAGGCGGCAAAGATCACCGGATCCTGCGGCACCAGCGCGATATGGCTGCGCAGATCCACCCGTGCCAGGTCGCGCAGGTCGATCCCGTCCAGCGTCACGCGGCCCGACTGCGGGTCCCAGAAACGCTGGATCAGCTGGATCACCGTCGTCTTGCCCGCGCCTGACGGCCCGACCAGCGCCACCGTCTCGCCCGGCCGGATGGTCAGGCTGATGCCGTCCAGCGCGGGCGCGTTCGGGCGCGACGGAAAGCGAAAGCCCACCCCCTCCAGCGCGATGCGCCCCTGCACGGGCTGCGGCAGCTGGCGGGGATGGGCGGGATCGGTCAGGGCATCCTCGGCCGACAGCAGTTCGGCCAGGCGTTCGGTGGCGCCGGCGGCGCGCTGCAACTCGCCCCAGATTTCCGACAGGGCGCCGGTCGATCCGGCCACCAGGATCGCGTAGATCACGAACTGGACCAGCTGGCCGGCGGTCATCGCGCCTGCGCTGACGTCGCGGGCGCCGATCCACAGCACCCCGATCACGCCCGCGAAGATCAGAAAGATCACGATCGCGGTCATGACCGCGCGGGTCGTGATCCGGGTCAGCGCGACGTCATAGGATTGCTCGGTGACGCCGTCGAACCGTGCGATGCTGCGCGCCTCGGCGGTATAGGCCTGCACGGTCTGGGCGGCCAGCAGCGTCTCGGAGGCGGTGCCGGATGAGGCGGCGATCCAGTCCTGGTTCTGGCGCGACAGGCTGCGCAGGCGGCGGCCCAGCACGATGATCGGGATCAGGATCGCGGGCACGATCAGCAGCACCAGCCCCATCAGCTTGAGGGAGGTCCAGGCCAGCATCGCCATGCCGCCCGCCAGGATCAGGATGTTGCGCAGCGCGATGGACAGCGACGATCCGACGACCGATTGGATCAGCGTCGTGTCGGTGGTGATGCGCGACAGGATTTCCCCGGTCATCACGCGTTCGAAGAAGGCCGGCGACAGGGTGATGACGCGGGCATAGACGGCCTTGCGGATATCGGCCACCACGCGTTCGCCCAAGCGGGTGACGAAGAAATAGCGCGCCGCGGTGCCCAGGGCCAGGGCCGCCACGATGAACAGGGCCGCGCCGAAATATTCGTCCAGCAGCCCGGCCCCGTCGTCGAAATTATCCACCACGCGGCGCACCGCCAGGGGCAGGATCAGGCTGATGCCCGATGTCACGACCAGCGCCAGCAGCGCCAGCACCACCTGCCCGCGATAGGGCCGCACAAAGGGCCACAGCGCGCCAAGCGCCCCCACCCGCCGGCTGCCGGGCCGGTCTTCCAGATTGCTTGCGCCGCGTCTCATGCCTGCTGTTCCCGGTCTTCCTGCCCCGGCCCCGGTTTAGGCCGGGCCGGCTCCAAGGACAAGCGCACGAGGTGTCACGGGCGGATCGCGCCGTCGCGGATCGCGGTCTCCAGCAGGTCGACGGCGCCGGCCAGCCTGGTGTCGATCACGCCCAGGTAGCGCGTCCAGTCGGTCAGCTCGCGCAACTCCTCGGCTCCGTCGGAAATCCCGCGCAGTCCGATCAGCGGCAGGCCAAAATGCTGGGCGGTGCGCAGATGGGCGAATGTCTCCATGTCGACCATCTCCTCCTCGACCGCGCCATAGGCCGGGCCGCTGACGATGGAGGCGCCGGTGGACAGGCTGGCCACCGGCAGGCCGGGAATGCGGTGCGGCAGGTCGATCACCCGCGGCAGGTCCAGCAGCGGCGTGCAGCCGCGCGGAAACCCCAAGGCCGAGGCATCCATGTCCCGATAGGCGACCGCGCCCACCTGATAAACCTCGGTCTGGGCCAGCCGCGCCGATCCGGCCGAACCGAGCGAGACGATCAGCCGCGGCCGTTCCTCCATGCCCGACAGGGCCGCCGTCAGCTGGACCGCGGCCTCGACCGGGCCGATCCCGGTCATCAGCGGGCGGATGCGGGCGCGCAGGGCGGGGCCGTATTCGGGCTGGGCCGCCATCACGAACAGGACGGGCAATCCGGCGATGCGGTCGGGGCTGTGGGACATCGGAACCTCGGTCGGGGGGCACGGCCAGGGCGTGGCACGCCCCGTGCATGCGGGTCAAGGCCGATGGGGCCTTGCGGCGGGTCGCGGGGCTGTGGCAGGGGTTCGGCCGTCAAGGAAAGGCCAAGGCATGGGCAGGGTCAGCGATCTTTACCGGCAGCGCGTGGCAGAGGGCGCCCTGCGCCCCGATCCCGCGCAGGAAGCCGTGCTGCCGCATATGGACCGGGTGCTGGCCGACATGCAGGCCGCCCCCGCGCCCAAGCGGTCGGCGTGGCGGGCCTTCCTGGGCGTGGGCAATCCCGATCCCGCACCGGGGGCACGCGGGCTGTACCTGTGGGGCGGCGTCGGGCGCGGCAAGTCGATGCTGATGGACCTGATGGCGGAAGCTGCCGGGGAGATCCCTTGCCGCCGCGTGCATTTCCACGAGTTCATGCAGGAGATCCAGGCCGGGTTGAACGAGGCGCGCAAGCGCGGCGAACAGGACACCGTCCGCCCCGTCGCCGAGGGCGTGGCGCGCCAGGTGCGCCTGCTGTGCTTTGACGAGATGCAGATCACCGACATCGCCGATGCGATGATCGTGGGCCGCCTGTTCCAGGTGCTGTTCGACCAGGGCGTCGTCGTGGTCACCACCTCGAACCGCGAGCCCGAGGATCTCTACAAGCACGGGCTGAACCGGCAGCTGTTCCTGCCCTTCATCGCGCTGATCCGCCAGCGGATGGAGGTCGTCTGCCTGGACAGCACCACCGACTATCGCCAGAACCGCACCAGCGGCGGCCAGGTCTGGCACGTGCCCGCCAATGCCGAGGCCAAGGCCGCGCTGGATGCCACCTGGGACGAGCTGACGGACGGTGCGGAACCCGCGCCCTGCCAGGTCGAGGTCCAGGGCCGCCAGGTCGCGCTGCCGGCCTGTGCCGGCCGTGTCGCGCGATCGGGCTTCTGGGACCTGTGCAGCCGGGCGCTTGGGCCCGCGGATTACCTGGCGGTGGCGCGGGCGGTCGACGTGCTGCTGATCGACGGGGTGCCGCGGCTGTCGGCCTCGAACTACAACGAGGCTAAGCGCTTCGTGACGCTGATCGATGCGCTTTACGAGGCGCGGGTGCGGCTGATCGCCAGCGCCGCCGACCAGCCCGAACAGCTCTACAACGAAGGCGAGGGCAGCTTTGAATTCGAACGCACGGCCTCGCGCCTGCGCGAGATGCAGGACGCGGCCTGGGGACGGCGCGGCTAGGCACCCATCGTCCGGCGCCCGCGTTCGATCAGCGCCCGCATCTCCTCCAGCGTCCGGCCGCCAAAGACTGCTTCGTCGCCGCAGATGAAGGTCGGGGTGCCGACCAGGCCCATATGCTCGGCCATCAGGTGGCTCATCGAGATGTGGCGCTCGACCGGCTCGCTGTCCATGTCGCGGCGCAGGCGGGCCTCGTCCAGCCCCACCTTCCGGGCGACGCGCATCACCGTGGCCTCCTCGGCCCGGCCCCTCATCGTCAGCAGCCCCGCGTGAAACTGCCAATACTTCCCGGTGGGCAGCGCGGCCAGCGAGGCCCGCGCCGCGAAATCCGATCCCGGGCCAAAGACCGGCCATTCGCGATAGACGACGCGCAGTTGCGGGTCGCTGCTGACCAGCTGCTGGATCACCGGCAGCATCGACCGGCAATAGTCGCAGTTGTAGTCGAAGAACTCGGTCAGGGTGATGTCGCCCTGCGGGTTGCCCAGCACCGGGGCGGTCGGATCCCGCTCCAGCGCCCGGCGCAGATCCGCGGGCATGGGGTTTGGGCGATCCTGGGCCAGGGCGGGAAGGGCGGCAAAGGCGCCTGCTGAGGCCAGAAGAAGGCGGCGGGTCGGCATGGCTTGTCCTTTCGCGATGGCTGGGGTCAGATCGTGGCCCCGAGGTAACGCGAGGCCGTCTCATGCGTAAACCGAAGTATATCCCCGAGCCGGTCACGATGGCGTCAGACCCGGTCTGCCCGCTGTGCCTGCGGCCGATCCCGCCCGACGTGCCGCAAAGCCGCCATCACCTGATCCCCAAGCTGAAGGGCGGCAAGGGGGGCGAGACGGTCCTGCTGCACCACATCTGTCACAAGACCATCCACAAGACCCTGCGCGAAGGCGAACTGGCCCGCAACGTCCATACAGTCGAGGCGCTGCGCGCGCATCCCGACCTGGAACGATTCTGGGCATGGGTGGCCCGCCGGCCGCCCGGGTTCACCGGCAAGGTGCGCTGACACAGCCGAGGCCTGTCAAAAGTTTTTCGCTTTGCTCGGCGGTCGCTGCGCCCCTGCGTCCCGGGCGTGAGGAACATTGCAGACTCTGCACTAGGCTTTGCTGTGCGGGCGAAGGGGGCCTGTGGCGTTCCTCACGACCCCTCACGGGGGCGTGGTTGCCTGCCTGCCACGCGGCGGCAGGTGCGATGCGCAGGCTTGCTTCAATCCCGGCCGATCCCCACCTAGATCGAAGTCACCAATTCAAGATGGGAGACCCCAGATGAAAATCGCTTTCGCAGCCACCGCCGCTTTCCTGGCCGCCGGCACCGCCCATGCGGGCGGTTATGTCGCCCCGGTCGTCGAGCCTGTCCCGGCGCCCGTCGTGGCTCCGGTCGTCGCCGCCGGATCGGACTGGTCGGGCTTTTATGCCGGTCTGCAATACGGCCAGGGTGATGGAGAGCTGTCCACGCTCGACGACTCGACGGACTTCGACGCCTATGGCGTTCACGCAGGCTACAACCGCGACTTCGGCCGCTTCGTGCTGGGTGGCGAACTGGACTACAACCGCCTGGACATCGACACCGTCGACGACAAGGGCGACCTGGCCCGCCTGCGCGCCCGCGCCGGATACGACATGGGCCGCTTCATGCCCTATGTCACCCTGGGCGCCGCCCGCGTGTCGGCCGACCTGGGTGCGGTCGACCTGAAGGAAACCGCCTTCACCTATGGCATCGGCGGCGAGTTCAAGGTGACCGAGCGCGTATCGGTCGGTGCCGAATACACCCGCCAGGATTTTGACGACGTGGCCGACATCGACGGCCTGGACCTGGACAGCGACATGGTTCAGCTGCGCGCCTCGTTCCGCTTCTGATCCTGTCCAACCCCGCATGAGAAAGGCGGCCCCTGCGGGCCGCCTTTTTTCGTTCGGGGGGCGCGTGGGGTGGGCGCTGCGGATCACCCGCAGCGCAGCCCGATCAGCGCGTGAACTTCTTGTACTTCACCCGCTTGGGGTTGACCGAATCGGGCCCGAGGCGGCGGATCTTGTCCTGCTCATAGGCTTCGAAGTTGCCCTCGAACCATTCGACATGGGCATCGCCCTCGAACGCCAGGATGTGCGTGCACAGGCGGTCCAGGAAAAAGCGGTCGTGGCTGATGATGACCGCGCAGCCCGCGAAATCGTCCAGCGCCGCCTCCAGCGCCTGCAGCGTTTCCACGTCCAGGTCGTTGGTCGGTTCGTCCAGCAGAAGCACGTTGCCGCCCGATTTCAGCAGTTTCGCCATGTGGACGCGGTTGCGTTCGCCGCCCGACAGGGTGCCGACCTTCTTCTGCTGGTCGCTGCCCTTGAAGTTGAAGGCGCTGCAATAGGCGCGGCTGTTCATCGTCGCATCGCCCAGCGCGATCAGCTCGGCGCCGCCGCTGATCTCCTCCCAGACGTTCTTGTCGTCGCCCAGCGCGTCGCGCGACTGGTCGACATAGGACAGCTGCACCGTGTCGCCCAGGGTGATCGTGCCTTCGTCGGGCTGCTCCTGACCGGTCAGCATGCGGAACAGGGTCGACTTGCCGGCGCCGTTCGGACCGATCACGCCGACGATGCCGCCGGGGGGGATGGTGAAATCCAGGTTCTCGATCAGCAGCTTGTCGCCCATCGCCTTCTTCAGGCCGGTGACCTCGATCACCTTGCCGCCCAGACGCTCGCCGTTCGGGATGATGATCTGGGCGCTGGTGATGCGCTCCTTCTCGGTCTTGTTGGCCATCTCGTTATAGGCGTTGACGCGGGCCTTCTGCTTGGCCTGACGGGCCTTGGCACCGGCGCGGATCCACTCCAGTTCCTTTTCCAGGACCTTCTGCTTGGACTTGTCCTCGCGGGCCTCCTGAGCGACGCGCTTGGCCTTGGCCTCCAGCCAGGAGGAATAGTTGCCCTCGTGCGGGATGCCGCGACCGCGCTCCAGCTCCAGGATCCAGGTCGTGATGTCGTCCAGGAAATAGCGGTCGTGGGTCACGGTCAGGATCGTGCCCTTGTATTCGATCAGGTGCTTTTGCAGCCAGGCGATGGTTTCCGCGTCCAGGTGGTTGGTCGGTTCGTCCAAGAGCAGCATGTCGGGCGCCTCGAGCAGCAGCTTGCACAGCGCGACCCGGCGGCGTTCGCCGCCCGACAGGGTGCTGACATCCGCATCGTCGGGCGGACAGCGCAGGGCCTCCATCGCGATATCGACCTGGCTGTCCAGATCCCACAGGTTCTCGGCGTCGATCTGGTCCTGCAGGGCCGACATTTCCTCGGCGGTCTCGTCCGAGTAGTTCATCGCCAGCTCGTTGTAGCGGTCTAGCTTGGCCTGCTTGGCCGCGACCCCCAGCATCACGTTGCCGCGCACGTCCAGGCTCTCGTCCAGCTGCGGCTCCTGCGGCAGATAGCCGACGGTCGCGCCCTTGGCGGCCCAGGCCTCTCCGGTGAAGTCCTTGTCGATGCCGGCCATCACGCGCATCAGGCTGGACTTGCCCGATCCGTTGACGCCGACGACGCCGATCTTGACGCCGGGCAGGAAGTTCAGCTTGATGTTCTCGAACACCTTCTTGCCGCCGGGATAGGTCTTGGACACGCCGTCCATGTGGTAGACGAACTGATAGGACGCCATCGGAAACTCCTGTGAATTTGCTGCCTTGTAGGGCATCGGGCGGCCCTAGGGAAGGTCAGCGGATCGCGGCGACGAAATCCCCGCCCATGATCCGGCGCAACGCCTCGACCTGGGGGGCCATCCGGTCCTCCAGCGCGGCCACCGCCTCGGGCGGCGGCATCAGCCCGTCGGGATTGGCAAAGACCTTTTGCGTCAGGTTGGAATAGAAGCAGGGGCCGATGCCCAGATGCGCCTCGACCGCATCCATCACCAGGTGCGGATGGCTGGAGATGCGCCCGAAGGGGATCACCAGCATGTCGGGATAGCGCGCCAGCCAGCGCGGCAGATAGGTGGCATAGTCGCCACGTTCGTCCAGCACCGGATTGGCGACCTCGGCCAGCCAGTCCGCGGTGCCGGCGGGGATGCGCTTTTCGCGGCGCAGGTTCATGCGCAGCTGAGAGATCGCGCGATCGACCGGGTGGCGGATCAGGTAGATGACCCGCGCCTTGGGCAGGAAGCGCGCGACCGCCTCGACCCCCTCATCGGGCAGGGCCGAATATTCCGGCGTCAGGTCCAGCGGGATCGCGTGGGCGGGGGCGGGTGCAAAGACGCGCTTGTACCACTGGTTGTGGAACATCTTGCCGCTGGTGATGCCGTCCAGATAGGCGTCCAGTTCGGGCGGCATCGGCACCTTGCGCGCCTTGTGGCGGTCGCGGATCTCCTGCGGCTTGTTGCGGTAATGCCAGGCGATCCAGCGGCGGTGTTCCGGGATGTGCTGGTGGTTGAAGTACTGGACCTCCTTGAAAGGGGGGATCCAGACCTGCGGATGCTGGCCCAGCATCTGCGCCAGCCACGACGTCCCGGCCTTCTGCGCGCCGATGCACAGCGCGCCGGGTTTGCGCGGCTGGCCGTCCGGATCAAAGGCGGGGCTGATGGTGATCATCGTCTGCGTCATGCCGAACCTCGTGCGCGGCAGGGAACGGGTCCACCGCCGGTTGTCCGCGCAGGCGGGCGCTCGCTTTGCCTGCGGTCAGGTGCAAGGGCTAGTGCAAAAGATCGGATCGCGGAAGGGTCAAGCATCCGCGCCGCAGGGTTTTTCCCGTGCGGCGCCTAGAGATGGCCCCAGAGGTCGTAGTCGCCTGCCTCGTCCACGGTCACTTCCACGATGTCGCCGGGGGTCAGTGCTTCGAAGCCTTGGTCGATGAACAGGTTGCCGTCGATCTCGGGGGCGTCGGCCTTGGTGCGGCAGGTGGCGCCGCCTTCGTCGACCTCGTCCACGATCACCTCGATCCGGGTGCCGACCTTGGCCTCCAGCTTGGCGGCGCTGATCGCCTGCGCCTTTTCCATGAAGCGTTCGAACCGCTCCTGCTTGACCTCGGCGGGCACATGGTCGGGCAGGTCATTGGCGCGGGCGCCCTTGACGTTCTCGTACTGAAAGGCGCCGACGCGATCCAGCTGGGCCTCGTCCAGCCAGTCCAGCAGGGTCTGGAACTCGGCCTCGGTCTCACCGGGATAGCCCACAATGAAGGTCGAGCGCAGGGTGATCTCGCGGCAGATCGCGCGCCATGCGGCGATCTCGTCCAGGGTGCGGGCGGCGGCGGCAGGGCGGGCCATGCGCTTCAGCACGTCCGGGTGGGCGTGCTGGAAGGGGATGTCCAGATAGGGCAGCACAAGACCGTCCGCCATCAGCGGGATCAGGTCGCGCACATGCGGATAGGGATAGACATAGTGCAGCCGCACCCAGGCCCCAAGCGAGCCCAGGTCGCGGGCCAGGTCGGTGATATGCGCCCGGTGGCCGCGCTCGGTCTCGTGCCGGCGGTCGAGGCCATAGGCCGAGGTGTCCTGGCTGATGACCAGCAGTTCCTTGACGCCGGCCTCGACCAGCTTCTCGGCCTCGCGCACCACCGCATGGGCCGGGCGGCTGGCCAGGCGGCCGCGCATGTCGGGGATGATGCAGAACTTGCACTTGTGGTTGCAGCCTTCCGAGATCTTCAGATAGCTGTAATGGCGCGGCGTCAGGCTGACACCCGAGGCCGGCAGCAGGTCGATGAAGGGATCGGGCTGCGGCGGCACCGCCCTGTGGACCGCGTCCAGGACCTGCTCGTACTGATGCGGCCCCGTCACGGCCAGAACCTTGGGATGCGCGCCGGTGATATAGTCGGGCTCGGCCCCCAGGCAGCCGGTGACGATCACCCGGCCGTTCTCGCGCAGCGCCTCGCCGATGGCGTCCAAGCTTTCGGCCTTGGCGCTGTCCAGGAACCCGCAGGTGTTGACCACCACCGCATCGGCGCCGTGATAATCCGCGCTGATCGCGTAACCCTCGGCCCGCAGGCGGGTCAGGATGCGTTCGCTGTCGACCAGCGCCTTGGGACAGCCAAGGCTGACCATGCCGATGGTCGGCTGCCCGTCGCGGCGGTCGCCGTCGGGAATGCGGGCGCGGGCAAGGTCGGGGCGCAGGTCGGGCGGGTTCTGTTGCATCCGCCGCACATAAGCGATTCGGGCGCGCGGGAAAAGACGCTGCCTGCAGGGCGGGACCGGAAACCCTGGGCCATACCCGCGCGTCTTCGAAGAGCCTCGCCTCCTTCGCCTGAACGTGATTTTACCCCGCCCCGAAACCCGGAGATGATCCCCGCATGACACTCAAGCGCCGCCTGACCCTCTGCCTTGTGGCAGCCCTTGCCGCAGCCTCGCCCGTCCTTTCGGCCGAACCGCAGGGCATCCAGACCAACGGGCCGTTCATCGACGTGTGGAACAACCGGGGCGGCAACGTGCTGCAGATGGTGCAGACGCGCCAGCAGCTGGCCAATTCGGGCAAGCAGGTGCGCATCCGCGGCTATTGCCGGTCGGCCTGCACGATCCTGACGACGCTGCCGAATGCGTGCCTGGGGCCCAAGGCGCGCATCGGCTTTCACGCGCCCCGCATCCCTAACACGCAGATCATCCCGCCCTATGTCGACCAGATCATGGGCAACTATTACCGGGGCGGCGTCCGCGACCGCTGGTTCGGCGGCTGGAACCGGTCGATGGAGATGCAGGTGATCAGCGCCCGCGAATATGTGCAGCTGGACCCGCAGACCCGCATCTGCGGCAGCCTGCAGGGCGGGGGGACGCAGGCGCGCCGCTGAGGCGCGCCGACCCGATCATTCGCGCAGGCGCCAGCCGGTGGCAAAGATCCAGCGGATGATCGCCATGCAGAGAATGACCATCACCGCCACCGCGACCAGCGACACCCCCACCGGCACGTCGGCCAGCCCGAAGAACGACCAGCGGAACCCCGAGATCAGGTAGAGGACCGGGTTCAGCTTGGCCACGCCCTCCCAGAAAGGCGGCAGCATGCTGGCCGAGTAGAAGGCCCCGCCCAGGAAGACCAGCGGCGTGATGACCATCATCGGCACGATCTGCAGCTGCTCAAAGGACTTGGCCCAGAGGCCGATGATGAAGCCCAGCAGGCTGAACCCCAGGGCGGACAGCACCAGGAAGGCCAGCATCCAGAACGGGTGCAGGATGTGGACGCCGACAAAGACGAAACTGGTCAGCAGGATCACCAGCGCGATCATCACCGCCTTGGCCGCCGCCGCCCCGACAAAGCCAAGCGTCACCTCGATCCAGCCCACGGGCGAGACGAGGTATTCATAGATCGTGCCGCTGAATTTCGGAAAGTAGATGCCAAAGCTGGCATTGCTGACGGATTGCTGCAGCACGGTCAGCATCATCAGGCCCGGCACGATGAAGGCGCCGTATTCCACGCCCTCGACCGACTGGATGCGCCCGCCGATGGCCGCGCCGAAGACCACGAAATACAGCACCGTGGACAGGACGGGCGAGGCCAGCGACTGCCAGATCGTGCGGAAAAAGCGCATCATCTCGTGGTGGAAGATCGCGCCCACGCCGCGCCAGTTGATGCCGCTCATGCCGCGTTCTCCGAAACCAGGGACAGGAAGACCTCCTCAAGGGAGGATTGCCGGGTGGACACGTCGCGCACGGTGATCCCCTGCGCCGCCAGGTCCCCCAGCAGCCGCGCGATGCCGGTGCGTTCGGCGCGGGTATCGTAATCGAAGGCCAGTTGCCGGCCGTCCGGCGACAGGCTGAGATCGCGCCCGGCCAGTTCGGGGGGAATCGCCGCCAGGGGCGCGTCCAGGTCGATGGTCAGGGTCTTCTTGCCGAAATCGCCCATCAGCTCGGCCGTGGGGCGGACCAGCAGCAGCTGGCCTTTGGCGATGACGCCGACGCGGTCGGCCATCTCCTCGGCCTCCTCCAGGTAATGCGTGGTCAGGATGATGGTCACCCCTTCGCGGCGCAGATCGGCCACCACATCCCACATCTCGCGGCGCAGGGCCACGTCCACGCCGGCGGTCGGTTCGTCCAGGAACAGCACCTTGGGCTGGTGCGACAGCGCCTTGGCGATCAGCACGCGGCGCTTCATGCCGCCCGACAGCTCGCGCGTGGCGGCATCGCGCTTGTCCCACAGCGACAGCGCCCGCAGGATGCGTTCGATATGGGCGTCGTCACGGGGCATCCCGAAGAGGCCGCGGGTGAAGCGGACGCAGTTGATGACCTTCTCGAACGGTTCCAGCGCGATTTCCTGCGGGACAAGGCCGATCAGGCGGCGGGCCGCGCGCCAGTCGCTGCGGATGTCGTGGCCGCCCACGCGGACCGTGCCGCCGGTCGGCACGACCAACCCGCAGATGATCGAGATCAGCGTCGTCTTGCCCGCCCCGTTCGGCCCCAGAAGGGCGATGATCTCGCCCTCGTCGATGGTCAGGCTGACATCGTCCAGCGCCCGGGTGCCGCTGCCGTACTGCTTCGAAAGATGGTCGATTTCGATGATCGCGCCCATGCGCCTCTCCCGTGTGAATGGATGCCCGCGGGCCGCATGCGCCCGGTCCGCAGATAGGCATGCCCGCCGGCCTTTGCCAGCCGGGCGCCTTTTGCCTCCGCCTTTGCGGCCTCGGGCGAAGGCTTGCACCCTCGGCGCCTCCGACGCAAGCTGCCCCCGCACCCCCCTCCGGAGACGCCCGATGGCCCCACCTGCCCCGCCCTGCGCCGCGCCACGCCCCCGTGTTGCACCCTGCGACCGCGCCCGGACGGGCTGACACCGATGTTCCCGATCCGCGACCACAATCCCTCCAGCCGCAGGCCGCTGGTCACCTGGGCGCTGATCGCGGCCAATATCGCAATGTATCTGGTCACCCTGCCGGGACAGGAGGCAGGCGAGATGCTCTGGGCGCAGCTGGCGCTCTATCCGCTGGCCATCGTCAACGGAGAGCTGATGGGCGGGCTGCTGACCCACATGTTCCTGCATGCGGGCCTGCTGCACCTGGGCGGAAACATGCTGTTCCTGTGGATCTTCGGCGACAACCTGGAGGACCAGATGGGCCGCGCGGGCTTTCTGGGCTTCTACCTGGGCGCAGGGCTTGCGGCGGCGGCGGCGCAGATCTGGGCCGACCCGCTGTCGCCGGTGCCGATGGTCGGCGCCTCGGGGGCGATCGCGGGGGTGATGGGGGGCTATCTGCTGATGTTCCCGCGCGCCCGGGTCGATGTGGTGGCGATCTTCATCATTTTCTTCAAGGTCTTCACCCTGCCCGCCTGGCTGATGCTGGGCCTCTGGTTCGGCCTGCAGCTGCTGGGCGGCTTTGCCAATGTCGGCGCGCAGGGCGGCGTGGCCTACTGGGCCCATGCGGGCGGATTTGCCGCGGGCCTGCTGCTGGCGCTGCCGCTGTTCCTGCGCCGGGGTGGCCCGGACTTCTGGAGCCGCACCCATGGCCATCCCCCGCATCCGGACGCGGCCTATGCCGGCAGCCGTATCCCCCGGGTCACGCGTCGATGACAGGCGCTGCGGGCAGCCGCCCGACGCTCATGTGCCGCTTGCGCCCGAAACCCGGGCTGCGGGTCACCACGAACCCCGCCTCGGCCAGGGCCCGGCGCACATGGCCGGCCGCGGTATAGGTCGCAAAGCTGCCGCCGGGCCGGGTGTGCCGCGCCACCTGGGCCATCACCGCAGGTTCCCACATCTGCGGGTTCTTGGCGGGCGAGAACCCGTCCAGGAACCAGGCATCGGCCCGCCCGTGCCATTCGGGCAAGGTTTGCGCCACGTCGCCCAGCACCAGTGTCAACTCGACCTGGCCCAGGTTGATCCGCGCGCCGCCCCAGCCCGCCCGCAACTGCGCCGCCAGGTCCGCCAGTTCCGGAAAGGCCGCATGGGCCTGGGCCAGTTGCGGCAGGCTCATCGGGAAGGCCTCGAAGCTGGTCATCCGCACCGGCACCTGCGCGACCTGCGCCAGCGCCAGCGCGTTCAGCCCGGTGCCAAAGCCCAGTTCCGCCACGTGAAAGCCTGCCACCAGCCGCGCGGGCAGGTCGTTGCCCTGCAAGAACACGTGCCGGGTTTCCTCCAGCCCGCCCGACAGGCTGAAATACGGGTCGTCGAACCGGGTCGACACCGGCACGCCCCCCTCGCGCCAGTCCAGCGCAGGCTCGTCTTCGGGGCGGGGTTGGTCTAGATCGCTCATGACCGGCAGCTTTCGGGAAAGGACGCGGCTTTGGCAAGGGACGGGATGATCCATGTGGCAGGGGCCGGCATCTTCGGGCTGGCCACGGCCTGGGCGCTGGCCCGCCGGGGCGCGCGGGTGCGGGTCTTCGAGGCGCGCCACATCGGCGCCGGCGCCTCGGGCGGGCATGTGGGCGCCCTGGCCCCCCATGCGCCCGAAAACTGGAACCCCAAAAAGGCGCTGCAGCTGCAAAGCCTTTTGGCCGCCCCGGACTTCTGGGCCGAGGTCGAGGATGTCTCGGGCCTGCCCACAGGCTATGGCCGCACGGGCCGCCTGCAGCCTGTCGCGGACCCGGCCATGGCCGAACGCATGACCGACCGCATCGCGGCCGCCGCGCGGAACTGGCCGCAGGACCTGGGGATGTCGCTGACCGACTGCCCGGACGCACCCCTGGTGCCCGACAGCCCCACCGGGCTGTGGCTGCAGGACCGGATGACCGCACGGCTGAACCCGCGTGCCGCGCTGGCCGCCTTGGCTGCCGCCATTCGCACGCGGGGCGGCGAGATCATCGAGGATCGCCCGGCGCCGGATGCGGCCCCCACCCTCTGGGCCACGGGAACGCCGGGACTTTTCGACCTGAACCTGGCGCTGGAGCGCAGGATCGGCCAGGGCGTCAAGGGCCAGTCGCTGCTGCTGGCCCATGCCGCGCCGGACGCGCCGCAGGTCTTTGCGGACGGGCTGCACGTGGTCCCCCATGCCGACGGCACCACCGCGATCGGCTCCACTTCGGAAAACAGCTATGACCATGACCGTCCCGATCATCAGGCCGACGCATTGCTGGCCCGCGCCCGCGCCCTGTGCCCCGCGCTGCGGGAGGCGCCGGTCCTGGAGGTCTGGGCCGGCCTTCGCCCGCGCGCACGTTCCCGCGCGCCCGTGCTGGCCCCCTGGCCGGGACGGCCGGGCCACCTGATCGCCAATGGCGGCTTCAAGATCGGCTTTGGCATGGCGCCCCTGATCGCGGATCTGGCGGCCCAGGTCCTGCTGGACGACCGCCAGGACCTTCCCGACCTTTTTGCGCTGCCCTGATCCTTCTCCCTTGCCGAGATGCCTCCGGGGGAGTCCGCAGGACGGAGGCCGCGCCGCCCATCTTTGCTTGCCTCTGGCACCCCCCTTGCGCACAGTCGCCAAAAGAACCCGGAGACCGCGATGACCCGCCTCGACCACGCCTTTGCCGCCATCGACGCCGCCAATACGCAGGACCCGAACCTTGATGAGGGCAAGCCGGCCAACCTGCTTTATGGCCAGCGGATGACGGCGGAACAGCAAAGCCTGTTTCCCCAGGCCGACGACGTGCTGCGCATCGCTTGCCGGGGCCAGCACATCGAACGCTGGACCCTGCCCCGCAGCGCCTTTCCGATGAACCGCCCCGGCTATCTGCAATGGCGCCAGGAGCAGGGCCGCCGCCATGCCGAGCGTATCGCGGGCATCATGACGGATGCGGGCTATGACGCGGACGACATCGACCGCGCCCGCAGGATGCTGACGAAACAGGGGATCAAGCGCGATCCCCAGGTCCAGGCGCTGGAGGACGTGATCTGCTTCACCTTCATCCGCTGGTATCTGGGCGACTTCATGGCCGCCCTGCCCAACGACAAGATGCCCCGCATCATCGAAAAGACCGCCCGCAAGATGTCGGACGAGGCTCGGGCCCGCGCCTTGGCCGAATTCCCCATGCCCGAAAACTTTGCCCGCTTCTTCCGCGAAGGCGACCGGCCGCAGATCGTGACGCGGGCGGTCATCATCTCGCATGGCCAGCCCGGCGACCCCGCGCCCCAGCAGGCGGCGATCGAGGCCCTGGCGGCCGAGGTGGCGCGCCACGCGCCCGGCGTCGAGGTCCTGGGGGCGACCCTGGCCGACCCCGAGGCGCTGCCCCGCACCTGCCGCAGCGACTGCATCATCTATCCGATGTTCATGGCCGAGGGCTGGTTCACCGGCACCGAACTGCCCCGCCGCCTGACCGGGGCGGGTGCGCCGGGCGCCCATATCATGCGCCCCTTCGGCACCGATCCGGGCCTGCCGGACCTCATCGTCGAAAAGGCCCGGCAGGCGGCCGAGGCGCAGGGCTGGGCGCTGCCCGACACGACGCTGCTGCTGTCGGCGCATGGCTCTCAGCGCAGCCAGGCCAGCTTTGATATCACCACCGCGCTGGCCGAACGCCTGTCGCCGCATTTCGCGCGGGTCGTCACGGGATTCGTCGAACAGGAGCCCTTCATCGCCGATGCCGCGAAGGGGCTGGAGCGCGCGATCAGCCTGCCGCTGTTCGCGCTGAGGGCCGAACATGTGCTGGACGACCTGCCCGAGGCGCTGGACCAGGCGGGCTTCACCGGCCCGCGCCTTGCCCCCCTGGGCCTGGCCCCCGAGGTCCCGGCGATGATCGCCCGGTCCATCGCCCAGGAAGCTTCAAGCTTGAAATGATCTTGGCGCCATGCCAGCCTCCGGTGCAGGAGGTGGCACGTCATGAAGATTCTCTGTCTGGGCGGCGGTCCGGCGGGCCTTTATTTCGCGATCTCCATGAAGCTGCGCGATCCGGCGCATGAGGTGACCGTGCTGGAACGCAACGGCGCGGGCGACACCTTCGGCTGGGGCGTGGTGCTGTCCGACGACGCCCTGTCGCGGCTGGAAGGCAACGACCCGTCCTCGGCGCAGGCGATCCGCGACCACTTCATCTATTGGGATGATATCGCGGTGGTGCGCGACGGCCACCGGCAGGTCTCTGGCGGGCACGGCTTCGCGGGGATCGGCCGGCGGCAGCTGCTGATCCTGCTGCAGGACCGCGCGCGACAGCTGGGCGTGGACCTGCAATTTCAGACCGAGTTCCAGACCGCCGAACATTACCGCCGCGACTATGACCTGGTCGTCGCCTGCGACGGGCTGAACAGCAAGGTGCGCGCCGAATATGCCGAGGTCTTCCGCCCCGACATCGACATGCGCCGCTGCAAGTTCGTCTGGCTGGGCACGAAACAGAAATTCGACGACGCCTTCACCTTCATCTTCGAGAATACGCCGCAGGGCTGGCTCTGGGCGCATGTCTATTCCTTCGACGCCGACACCGCGACCTTCATCGTGGAATGTTCGCAGGAGACCTGGGACGCGATGGGCTTCGAAGGCATGACCAAGGAGCAGATCGTCGAGACCTGCCGCGAGGTCTTCAAGGACCATCTGGGCGGGCGCGACCTGATGTCGAACGCCGCCCATCTGCGTGGCTCTGCCGTCTGGATGAACTTTCCGCGCGTCATCTGCGACCGTTGGTACCATGAGAACGTCGTGCTGATGGGCGATGCGGCGGCGACGGGGCATTTCTCGATCGGCTCGGGCACGCGGCTGGCCTTGGACAGCGCCATCGCGCTGGCCGATTACCTGCATTCGGAACCCGACCTGCCCCGCGCCTTCGAACGCTATCAGGACGAGCGGCGGGTCGAGGTGCTGCGCCTGCAATCGGCGGCCCGCAACAGCCTGGAATGGTTCGAGGAGGTCGAACGCTATCTGGACCTGGACCCGATCCAGTTCACCTATTCCCTGCTGACCCGCAGCCAGCGCATCGGCCACGAGAACCTGCGCCTGCGCGACCCCGATTGGGTCCGCGAGGCCGAGGACTGGTTCCAGGCCCAGGCCGGCGGCCAGCCGGGCCGCGCGCCGATCTTTGCCCCCTTCCGCCTGCGCGACATGGCGCTGAAGAACCGCATCGTCGTCTCGCCCATGGCCCAGTACAAGGCCCGCGAAGGCTGCCCGACCGACTGGCATCTGGTCCATTACGGCGAACGCGCCAAGGGCGGGGCGGGGCTGGTCTTTACCGAGATGACCTGCGTCAGCGCGCAAGGCCGCATCACACCCGGCTGTCCGGGCCTTTACGCGCCCGAGCATCAGGCGGCCTGGCGGCGGATCACCGATTTCGTCCATGCGGAAACCGACGCGAAGATCTGCTGCCAGATCGGCCATTCGGGCCGCAAGGGCAGCACCCGCATCGGGTGGGAGGGGATGGACCAGCCGCTGGCCGAGGGCAACTGGCCGGTCATGGCCGCGTCCGCCCTGCCTTGGTCCGACGGCAACGCCGTCCCGCGCGAAATGACCCGTACCGACATGAAGGCGGTCACCACGCAGTTCGTCGCCGCCACCCGCATGGCCGATGCGGCGGGCTTTGACATGGTCGAGCTGCACGCGGCGCACGGCTATCTGCTGTCGGGGTTCCTGTCGCCGGTGTCGAACCGGCGCACGGATGACTATGGCGGCAGCCTAGAGAACCGCCTGCGCTGGCCGCTGGAGGTCTTCGCCGCGATGCGCGTCGTCTGGCCGGAGGACAAGCCGATGTCGGTGCGCATCTCGGCCACGGACTGGACCGATGACGGCGTCACGCCCGAGGATTCGGTTGCCATCGCGCAGGCCTTTCACGCGGCGGGAGCGGATATCATCGACGTGTCCGCAGGCCAGACGACGCCCTTGGCGCGGCCGGTCTATGGGCGGATGTTCCAGACGCCGTTTTCCGACCGCATCCGCAACCAGGCCGGGCTGGCCACGATGGCGGTGGGCAACATCACCAACGCGGATCAGGCCAACGGCATCCTGATGGCGGGGCGCGCCGATCTGGTGGCCATCGGGCGGCCACATCTGGCCGACCCGTATTGGACGCTGCACGCGGCGACGGCGCTTGGCGACGGGACGGACTGGCCTCTGCCCTATCACGCGGGGCGCGATCAGGCCCGGCGTCTGGCCCAGAAGCAGCCCGAGGAGATCCGCGCATGACCCGCATCCTGATCACCGGTGGCGGCAGCGGCACCGGCGCCGACATGGCCCGCGCCTTTGCGGCCCAGGGCCACGAGGTCGTCATCACCGGCCGCGATGCCACCAAACTGGACGCGGTGGCGGGCGAATTGATCCGCGCCGTCCCGGGCGATGTCAGCGACGAGGATCAGGTGCGCACAGTCTTTGACGCCGCCGGTCCCTGCCAGGTGGTCATCGCCAATGCGGGCATCGCCGAGGCCGCGCCCTTTGGCAAGGTCACGATGGATCACTGGAACCGCATCATCGCGGTCAACCTGACCGGCGTGTTCCTGACATTCCGGCAGGCGCTTTCGCAGATGGGACCGGGGGGGCGGATGATCGCCATCTGTTCGATCACCGGCGTGCGCGGCGCGGCCTATGCGGCGCCCTATGCGGCCAGCAAGCACGGCGTGATGGGCCTGGTGCGGTCGCTGGCGCTGGAGGTCGCCCGGAAGGAGATCACCGTCAACGCGATCTGCCCCGGCTATCTGGATACCGAGATGACCGGGCGCAGCATCGCCAACATCATGGAAAAGACCGGCCGCGACCGCGATGCGGCGGTGGCGGCGCTGGCGGGCCGGAACCCGCAGGGGCGGCTGATCGCGCCTGCGGAGGTGACGGCCACGGCCCTGTGGTTGGCATCGCTCGCGGCGGCCAGCGTGAACGGCCAAGCCATCGTCCTGGACGGGGGCGAGAGCGCATGAGCGACCTGTCAAAGCGACGGCTGAAGACCTGGATCCGCCTTCTGGGCGTGACGCGGGGGGCCGAGAACCAGCTGCGCGACTATCTGCGCCGCGCGCATGGCACCACCCTGCCGCGGTTCGACGTGATGGCGGCGCTGTGGCGCAGGCGGGACGGCGTGACCATGTCGGAACTGTCGCGCCTGCTTTTGGTGTCGAACGGCAACGCGACCGCGGTCGTCGACCGGCTGGAGGCAGACGGCATGGTGCGCCGCGAGGCCGAGGATGGCGACCGCCGCCGCATCCGCGTGCGCCTGACGCCCGGGGGCCTGGAGGCATTCGAGATCATGGCCCTGGGCCACGAGGCCGAGGTCGACGCGATCCTGGGACGATTGTCCGAAACCGATCTGGAGGCGCTGCGCGACATCCTGTCCCGCGCCGGGAGAACCGAATGAACCCCGTCACCATGGCAGGCCTCGCGCCCGAGCATTTCCTGTGGGAGGTCACGGACCGCATCGCGGTGATCCGTCTGAACCGCCCCGAGCGCAAGAACCCCCTGACCTTTGACAGCTATGCCGAGCTGGGGGCGTGTTTCCGCATGCTGGCGCATGCATCGGATGTGGATGTGGTGGTGCTGGCCTCGAACGGCGGGAATTTCTGTTCGGGCGGCGACGTGCATGAGATCATCGGGCCGCTGGTGGGCATGGAGATGCCGCAGCTGTTGGCCTTTACCCGCATGACCGGGGAGCTGGTGCGCGCGATGATCCATTGCGGCAAGCCGGTGATCGCCGCGGTCGAGGGGGTCTGCGTCGGTGCGGGCGCGATCATGGCGATGGCCAGCGACCTGCGGCTGGCGGCGCCGTCCGCCAAGGCGGCGTTCCTGTTCACCAAGGTGGGGCTGGCGGGCTGCGACATGGGCGCCTGCGCGATGCTGCCGCGCATCGTGGGCCAAGGGCGGGCGGCGGAGCTTTTGTACACGGGCCGCGTGCTGCGCGCCGCGGAGGGCGAGCGGTGGGGGTTCTGGAACAGCCTGCATGACGACGTCTTCGCGGCCGCGATGGATCTGGCGCGGGCCATCGCGGCGGGGCCCACCTGGGCGCATGGCATCACCAAGACGCAGCTGCTGCAGGAATGGACCATGGGGCTGGACCAGGCAATCGAGGCCGAGGCGCAGGCCCAGGCCATCTGCATGAGCACGCGCGATTTCGAACGCGCCTATCGGGCCTTTGTCGCCAAAGAGGTGCCGGTCTTCGAGGGCAACTGATTTTTCAGGTATTTGGGCAACAGAGAAGATGGATCGCAGCTTTCTGGACTGGCCGTTCTTCGAGGACAGGCATCGGGTGCTGGCCCAAGGGCTGGAGGACTGGGCCACGGGTGCGCTGCCGGTGGATCACGTCGATGTCGACGGGGCCTGTCGGGGGCTGGTGCGGGCCTTGGGGAACGGCGGCTGGTTGCGCCATTCGGGGGGCGAGGCGCTGGACGTGCGCGCGCTGTGCCTGATCCGCGAGACGCTGGCGCGCCATGACGGGCTGGCGGATTTCGCATTCGCCATGCAGGGGCTGGGCATGGGCGCGGTGACGCTGTTCGGCAGTGCGGCGCAGCGGGCATGGCTGGAGCGGACGCGTTCGGGGCGGGCCATTTCGGGGTTCGCGCTGACCGAGCCTGCATCGGGGTCGGACGTGGCGCGGCTGGCGACCACGGCGCGGCGCGAGGGCGACGGGTGGGTGCTGGACGGGGAAAAGACCTATATCTCGAATGGCGGGATCGCGGATGTCTATGTGATCGTCGCGCGGACCGGAGAGGGTGCGGGCGCGCGGGGGCTGTCGGCCTTTCTGCTGCCCGCCGAGACGCTGGGGCTGGAGATGGTCAGCCGCATCGACGTGATGGCCCCGCATCCGCTGGCGCATCTGCGCCTGACGGGGGTGCGGCTGCCCGGCGACGCGCTGATCGGCCAGCCGGGACAGGGCTTTCGCATCGCGATGACGGTGCTGGATCATTTCCGGCCCACGGTGGGGGCCGCGGCCTTGGGGTTCGCGCGGCGCGCCTTGGACGAGGCGCTGGCCCGCGTGCGGTCGCGCCAGATCCAGGGCGCGCCCATGGCCGAGTTGCAGATGGTCCAGGGGCATCTGGCCGACATGGCGCTGAAGATCGACGCCGCCGCCCTGCTGATCTATCGCGCGGCTTGGGCCAAGGACCGGGGCGTTGCGCGCATCACCCGCGAGGCGGCGATGGCGAAACTCTATGCCACCGAGATCGCGCAGGAGGTCATCGACCAGGCTGTGCAGCTGCATGGCGGCGACGGCGTGCGCGTGGGCAGCCCGGTCGAGAGCCTGTACCGCGAGATCCGCGCCCTGCGCATCTATGAGGGGGCCAGCGACGTGCAACGCGTCGTCATCGCCCGCAGCATCCTGGAGGGCGCATGACCTATACCCGCACCATTCCCATCGAATTCTGTCATTGCGACCCGGCGGGGATCGTCTTCTATCCCCGCTATGCGGAGATGGTGAACCACATGGTGGAGAACTTCTTCCTGGAGGTCGTGGGGCATGGCTTCGGGCCGATGATGGCGGCGGGTCAGGGCATGCCCACCGTCGCGCTGGAGATGGCGTTCCGCAAGCCGTCGCGCCTTGGTGACCGGCTGGACTGGACGCTGGTGGTCGAGCATCTGGGCCAGTCTAGCGCGCGTTTCCTGGTCCGCGGCGAGGACCGGGTGGAGGCACGGACAACCGTGGTCTGGATGGACCGCGATTTTACGCCCGCGCCCTGGCCCGCCGACATCCGCAAGACCCTGGAGGCGCATCATGCATGAACCCTTGCATCCGGCGACGTGGAAGCGGGCGTCGGGCTATTCCAACGGGATCATGGCGCGGGGGCGGATGATATTCACCGGCGGGCTGGTGGGCTGGGACGCGGATCAGGTCTTTCAGACCGATGATTTCGCGGGGCAGGTCCGGCAGGTGCTGGAGAACATCGTGGCGGTCCTGGCCGAGGGTGGCGCGGGGCCCCAGCATCTGGTGCGGCTGACCTGGTACGTCACCGACAAGCACGAATACCTGGGCGCGCTGCGCGAGGTGGGAGCCGCCTATCGCGACGTGATCGGGCGGCATTACCCGGCCATGGCACTGGTGCAGGTCGTGGCCCTGGTCGAGGACCGCGCCAAGGTCGAGATCGAGGCCACGGCCGTGGTGCCGGAATAGGGGGACGGTGATGCTGGGACCAAGCGGGCACGAGGATACGTTCACGCGCGACAACCTGCCTCCGCCGGAGGCCTGGCCGCGGATCGACCTGTCCCGATACGACTATCCCGACTGGCTGAATGCGGGGGCGGAACTGACCGACCGCATGGTCGATCGGGGCTTTGGCGACCGGGTCGCGCTGGTCGGCAACGGGCGGGCGCGGACCTACAAGGAGCTGTCGGACTGGACCAACCGGCTGGCCTATGCGCTGGTCGCGGATTACGGGCTGCGGCCGGGCAACCGGGTGCTGATCCGGTCGGCCAACAACCCCGCGATGGTCGCCTGCTGGCTGGCTGCGACCAAGGCGGGGGCGGTCGTGGTCAACACCATGCCCATGCTGCGCGCCAAGGAGCTGTCCCAGATCATCGACAAGGCGCAGGTGACGCATGCGCTCTGCGACACGCGGCTGATGGATGAGCTGGTGGCGGCGGCCAAGGGCTCGGCCACGCTGACCACGGTGGTTGGGTTCGACGGCACCGCGAACCACGATGCGGAGCTGGACCGGGCGGCGTTGACCAAGCCGGTGCGGTTCGACCCGGTGCGGACCGGGCGGGACGACGTGGCGCTGCTGGGCATGACCTCGGGGTCGACCGGAGAGCCCAAGGCCACGATGCATTTCCACCGCGACCTGCTGATCATCGCCGACGGCTATGCGCGCGAGGTGCTGGAGGTGACGCCGGACGATGTCTTTGTGGGGTCACCGCCCTTGGCCTTCACCTTCGGGCTGGGCGGGCTGGCGGTGTTCCCGCTGCGCTTCGGGGCTAGCGCGGTGCTGCTGGAGAATGCCTCTCCGCCGAACATGATCGAGATCATCGAACGCCACCGCGCCACGATCTGCGTGACGGCGCCCACCGCCTATCGGGTGATGCTGCGCGCGATGGACCAGGGGGCGGACCTCTCCAGCCTGCGCGCGGCGATCAGCGCCGGAGAGACCCTGCCCGCGCCGATCTGGCAGGACTGGCACGACCGCACGGGCAAGCCGCTGCTGGACGGGATCGGCGCCACCGAGATGCTGCACATCTTCCTGACCAATCGGCTGGACGACAGCCATCCGGGCTGCACCGGGCGTCCGGTTCAAGGGTATCGGGCGCGGATCGTCGACGATCAGGGCCATGAGGTGCCGCGCGGAGAGATGGGGCGTCTGGCGGTGATCGGGCCCACCGGCTGCCGCTATCTGAACGACGCGCGGCAGGCGGATTACGTGCAGGACGGCTGGAACCTGACCGGCGACACCTTCTGGCAGGATGAGGACGGCCGGTTCCATTTCGCGGCGCGCTGCGACGACATCATCGTGTCGTCGGGCTACAACATCGCCGGGCCGGACGTGGAGGCCGCCCTGCTGGCGCATCCCGACGTTCTGGAATGCGCGGTGATCGGCGCGCCCGACGCGGAACGCGGCCAGATCGTCGAGGCGCATGTGGTGCTCGCCCCCGGCATCGCGCCGGATGCGGCCACGTCCGAACGCTTGCAGCGGCACGTCAAGGATGCGATCGCGCCCTTCAAATATCCCCGCCGGGTGGTGTTCTGCGAGGCCCTGCCCAAGACTCAGACCGGCAAGATCCAGAGGTTCAGACTGAAGCAATGACCATCGACCCTGCACAGGAAGGCGCGCGCATGTCGTTCGACGGGCGCATGTCCTATGGCGATTACCTGGGGCTGGACCGCCTGCTGACGGCCCAAGCTCCCCTGTCGGACGCGCATGACGAGATGCTGTTCATCATCCAGCACCAGACGTCCGAATTGTGGATGAAGCTGGCGCTGCTGGAGATGGGGGCGGCGCGGGACCGGATCGCTGTGGGCGACCTGCGCCCGGCCTTCAAGATGCTGACGCGCGTGGCGCGGATCATGGAGCAACTGAATTCGGCCTGGGATGTGCTGCGCACGATGACGCCGTCGGAATATTCGACCTTTCGCCCGGCGCTGGCCGAAAGCAGCGGGTTCCAGTCGCATCAGTACCGGATGATCGAATTCGTCGCGGGCAACCGCAACATGGCGATGATCGCGCCCCATGCGCATCGCCCGGACCTGGCCGATGCGCTGCGGGCCGAGGCGGCGCAGCCGTCGCTCTATGACGAGGTTCTGGGGCGGCTGCGGGCGGCGGGATTCGATGTGGCCCCCCGGGCGGCGCTGGACGCCCCCCATGCGCCGGACGCGGCGGCGCGGGCGGCCTGGCTGGCCGTCTATCGCGATCCGGCACGGTATTGGGAGCTGTACGAACTGGCCGAGAAGCTGGTCGATTTCGAGGATTACTTCCGCCGCTGGCGGTTCAACCATGTGACCACCGTGGAACGGATCATCGGGTTCAAGCGCGGATCGGGGGGCACGTCGGGCGTCAACTATCTGCGGCGGATGCTGGACGTGGTGCTGTTCCCGGACCTGTGGGAGTTGCGGACCGAACTGTAGTTGGCAGGCAGGCGGCCGCGCCTGACCGGCCCTGGCGGGCTAGGGTCGCGGCTGTCAGTGGCGCCCGGACCTGCGGTCACGGTCGGTGCGACGGGTCAGACGGGGCCGTAATAGGCGTAGCTGCCTACGACCGTAAAGCCGAGGCTGGCATAGGCGGCCTGCGCCGTGCTGTTCGCGCGGCTGACGGCCAGGCCGATGCGGGTCGCGCCCAGATCCTGCGCCCAGAAAGCCGCCTGCCGCATCATCCATCCCGCAAGGCCCTGGCGGCGGAAGGCGGGCAGGACCTCGACCGCGTGGATCATGGCGACCGGCCCGTGCACGGCAACAAAACCGGCACCCGCCGCGCGGTCGCGGATGCGGCCCAGCAGGGCGGCCTTGGGCTGCGGCACCCGCTCCATGACGGCCTGCCGCGCCGGGTTGATGTTCCCGGCCGCCCAGATCTGCCGCTGGATCGCCAGGGGCGGCCAGACGGCAAAGGCGGTGACCGGGGGCAGCGGCCGGTCCGCAAGCGCGGCGACGGGTGCCGCCATGACCAGCGTCGGGATGTGCGGCCGGTAGCCGCGGTCCGTCAGCGCCGCGATCAGGTGGTCATCGTCGTCCCAGGCCCGGAACAGCGGCGGCTGGTCCCACAGCGCGTGCTGTGCCTGGGCGGCGTCCAGGTCACCGGACGCCCAAGGGCCGCAGACATGGGCGGAACTGGCCCGCCCCCCTGCCCCAAGGCCGCGGCCGACCAGGAAGCCACCGCAGCGAACGCTTTCCGCGGCGGGCCAGGTTGCCTCGAAGGCGTCCTCCAGCGCGGCGTCGGGCCGGCCGGTCACAGGCCGATCCGCGCCCGCAGTTCCGCCATGGCCTGATCCACCCGCCGGGCATCCAGACCGCGCACGACAAGGTTCGTGCCCCAGCCCGTCTCGTCCCGGAAGGGATAGGAGCCAAGCGACAGGTCGGCATATTCGGCGGCCAGGGCCTTCAGATCCTCGGCCACCTCGCTCTCGCCGCGCCGCACCTCGACCGACAGGGACTGGACCGGGCGCCCGCCGGGCAGGCGCGGGACCAGCCAGGCCACCATGGCGCGGAACACCTCGGGCACGCCGGCCATCACATGGGTCGCGCCGATGGAAAAGCCCGGCGCCGCCGAAACGCCATTGTCGATCAGGGTGGCGCCGACCGGGATGCGGGCCATGCGCAACCGGTTCTCGTTCAGCTCGATCCCCATGCGGTCGCAGCGGTCGGCCAGAAGGGCGCGGGCCTCGGGGTTCACCTCGACCGTGGTGCCATGCGCGGCGGCGACGGCATCGGCGGTGATGTCGTCATGCGTCGGCCCGATCCCGCCGGAGGTGAACAGCAGGTCGTAGTCGCCCCCCAGGGTGCCATCCAGCGCGCGGATCGCCGCGACGATCCGGTCGTGGTCGTCGGCCACGACGCGGATCTCGCGCAGGTCGAAGCCGGTAGCGGTCAGCACCTGGGCCAGGTGATGGGCGTTCCCCTCGCGGGTGCGGCCCGACAGGATCTCGTCTCCGATGACCAGGATCGCTGCGGTGGGATTGTCGGACTGCATGGGCACTGTCCCTTGGGCTGGATGCGGTTCCATCCTTCTATGCCCGCGCGAAGGGCTGGAACAAGTGGGCCTGCGCATCTATCTAGGGCCCATGAAGAAAGGATCAGCGATGGACGAGAGCCGTATCACCAAGGAAGGCATCCGCATCCACATGCCCGAGGATTTCGTGGGAATGCGGAAAGCCGGTGCGATGGCCGCGCAGATCCTGGACGAGGTCGGCCCCCTGGTCGAGCCGGGCGTGACCACCGGCGCCTTGGACGATTTCATCCGCAACCGGGTCGAGGAGCTGGGCGCGACCTCGGCCACGATCGGCTATCGCGGCTATCAGCATGCCAGCTGCATCAGCGTGAACCACGTGGTCTGCCACGGCATCCCGGGCGATAAGCTGCTGAAGGATGGCGACATCCTGAACATCGACGTGACGGTGATCCTGGACGGCTGGTTCGGGGACACCAGCCGGATGTATGTCGCGGGCCGCGCGCCCCTGAAGGCGCAGCGCCTGCTGCAGGTGACCCATGACGCGCTGATGAAGGGGATCGAGGCGGTGCGCCCCGGCGCGACCTTCGGCGACATCGGCGCCGCGATCCAGACCTATGCCGAGGAGCGGCGGATGTCGGTTGTGCGCGACTTCTGCGGCCACGGGATCGGGCGGGTGTTCCATTCGCCGCCGAACGTGCTGCATTTCGGCCGGTCCGGGAAGGGCCCGGTTCTGGAGGAGGGCATGTTCTTCACCATCGAGCCGATGATCAATCTGGGCCGCCCCGAGACCAAGGTCCTGGCCGACGACTGGACCGCCGTCACCCGCGACAAGTCGCTGTCGGCGCAGTTCGAACATTCGATCGGCGTGACCGCCGACGGCTGCGAGATCTTCACCCCGTCCGACAGGTTCTTTCCGACGCCGCGCTGATCAGGCGCGGCCGGCGGCCGCCGACAGCAGCGACGGATCGATTCCCTGGGCGCGCAGTGCCCGGCTCCATTTGTCGTTGTGCGAATGGTCGAAGATCAGGTCCTCGGCGCTGTCCCCGGTCAGCCAGCCATTGGCCAGCATCTCGGTTTCCAACTGGCCGGGACCCCATCCCGCATAGCCCAAGGCCAGGATCGCAGGTTCGGGGCCGTTCCCCTGGGCCAAATCCTCCAGGATGTCGCGCGTGGTGGTCATCGCCAGCGCCTGGCCGATGCGCATCCGCCCCTCGGGGTCCTGGCCATGTTCGGCCACCTTGTGCAGCACAAAGCCGCGCCCGGGCTCGACCGGGCCGCCAAAGCGCACCTCGATCGGGCGGGCGCCGTCATGCGCCTCGATCCCCAGCTGCTCCAGCAGGTCGCCAAAGTCGATCTCGGGCAGCGGGCGGTTCAGAAGCAGCCCCATCGCGCCCTCGTCCGAATGCGCGCAAACCAGCACGACCGAACGTTCGAAGCGCGGATCGCTCATCCCCGGCATGGCGATCAGGATCTTGCCGGTCAGGTTCTGGGGGGCCGGGTCGCGCGGGCCCGGATGCGTATCAAGAGGTGTGCTCATCGGGTCTCCTTTCCTGAATAGATGGGGATATCGGAGGCTGTTGCAAGGTTTGCGCGCAGTTGTGATTTCGCAGTCGGGGCACGCGGAGGCTATGGCTGGTCCCATGGTATCACATCCTCTGCCCGTCCTGGCCCTGTCACTTTGCCTGTCCGCCCTTGCCGCCGCGGCGCAGGACATTCCCGCCATGCCCGATGCCGCGGTCTCGGATGACATGCCGCCCGGTCTGGTGTCCGCGCGACTGCGTCCCGGCTGGACCGACGCGGCGGGAAACCGGGTTCTGGCACTGGAACTGCAGCTGGAGCCGGGCTGGAAGACCTATTGGCGCAGCCCCGGCGACACCGGCCTGCCCCCGCAGTTCGAATGGCAGGGGTCGCGGAACCTGGCCGAGGTGACCTTCCACTGGCCGGCGCCGCAGGCGATCCGGTCGGGCGAGCGGCTGGAGATGGGTTATCACGACAGCCTGCTGCTGCCCTTCACCGCGCGTCCCGCCGATCCCGGCCAGCCGCTGCAGGTGGCGGCGCAGGTGGAACTGGGCCTTTGCGAGAACATCTGCGTGCCGGTCCGGCTGGACCTCTCCGCCCCCGAAGCCGGCACCGTGCAGGATGCGCAGATCCTGGCCGCGCGTCAGGCCGAACCCAGGCGCCTGGACATGCAGCCGCCCTGCCGGGTGCTGCAGATCGACGACGGGCTGCGGGTCGAGGTGGGGCTGACGGGGGATGATGTCACGCTGGCGGCGGTCGAACTGCCCGACCGGCCCGATGTCTGGATCTCGGGCGCCGATCTGGTCGAGGGGCAGTCGGGCCCGCAGGCGGTGGTCGAGATGGTGGCGCCGTCGGGCAAGCCCTTCGAGATGGACCCCGAGGGGCTGCGCCTGACGGTGGTGTCGGGGCAAGGGCCGGCGACGCAGGCGGTCGAGATGCTGGGCTGCACCCCTATCGGCTAGGGCGCTGGCGGGCCAGGGCCAGCCCCGTCCCCAGCATGATCGCCACCAGCAGCAGCGCATAGGCGCCCAGGCCCGCGGCGACCGAGGGCGCGACCGGCCACCAGCCGGGCAGTCCCAGATCCAGCGCGGGGACCAGCGTCACCGGCACCAGCGTCGCAGCCAGCGCCACCAAGGCCAACCCGCTGGCCCACCACATGCCGGCGCGCAGCGGCCCCGACCGCAGGCTGCGCCGGAACCCTTGCCGCGCCCGCGCGACATCCGCGCCCACCGCCAGAACCGCCGGCACGACCAGCAGCACCAGCACCATCCCGAAGGCCAGGCCATAGGCCAGCGTCACCACCGTGGGCTTGAGGAACAGCGCCTGCGACGACCGTTCGTAAAGCAGGGGCGCCAGGCCCAGCACGGTCGTGGCCGTCGTCAGCAGCACGGGCCGGAACCGGTCGGCCACGGCATCCATGATCGCCGGGCGCAGGCCCCGCGTCCGGCCATAGTCGTCCACGGTCGAGATCAGGACGATGGAATCGTTGATGATGATCCCGGCCATGCCGATCAGCCCCACGATCGAGTACATGCTCATCGGCAGCTGCCAGCTGGCATGGCCCCAGACCGCGCCGATCAGGCCGAAGGGGATCACCGACATCACCACGACGGGCCGCGTCCAGCTGGCAAAGATCCAGGCCAGCACCATGTAGATGCCCAGCAGGGCCAGGCCAAAGCCGGTCAGCGCATCGCCCAGGAACTCTCGCTCCTGCTCGGCCAAGCCGGTGACGTCATAGGTGATGCCGAACCGGGCCGCGATGTCGGGCATCAGCCGGTCCTGCAGGTTCTGGGTGATCTCGGCCGCGCGGGCGGGATCGTCGCCCGAGATGTCGCCGGTGACCAAGATCATCCGCTCGCCGTTCTCGCGCCGCACGACCGAAAAGCCGGCCTCGGTGGTGACGGTGACGATGTCCGCCAGCGGCACCCAGGCCCCCGATCCGGTGCGCATCATCATGCGGTCCAGAAAGTCGCCGCGGCGCTGCTCCTCGGGCAGCTCGATCGTGATGGCGCCGGTGCGGGTGCCGACGGGAAATGTCGCGGCCTCGATCCCGCCCAGGCGCTGGCGCAATTCGCGGGCCAGCCCCTGGGTGGTGAAGCCAAGCGCCTCGCCCCGCGGCGTCAGTTGCAGGGCCAGCTCTTCCTTGTCGTAATCCATGCTGTCTTCCAGCGCGGACACCTCGGGGAACTGCGCCAGCCGCCGCTTCAGCGCCTCGGCCGCCGCCTTCAGCCGCGCCGCATCCGCCCCCGTCATCCGGACCGAGATCGCGTCGCCCCCCGGCCCCGACCGGAAGCCGCGAAAGCTGATCGTTTCCAGCCGCGGGTCCGAGGGCATGGCCTCCTGCAGGGCAGAGACGAATTCAAAGCTGGAATAGGGGCGGAAATCCGGGTCGATCAGCTCGATCTGGACCGCGCCCAGCAGGTCGGCATCCTTGGTGTCGGCACCGGGCAGCGGGCGCCCGGAATTGCCGCCCACCTGGGTCATCATATGGGTGATGGGATTGATGCCGAATTCCGCCGCATATTCCGCCGCGACGCCTTCAACCGCCTGCTGAACCAAGCCCATCACGCGCAGCGTATCCTCGCGCGTGGCGCCCGGCAGCATCATGAAATTGCCCGAGACGCTGCCCTGTTCGGGCGAATCGAAGAAACGCCAGGGCACCTTTCCGCTCATCAACGTCGCCGCCGACCAAGACAGGCCCACCAGAACCAGTGCCAGCACCGGATAGCGCGCCACCAGCACCAGCCGCGTCAGCGGGCGTATGATGCGCGCCACGAACCGGTCCAAGGCCCGGTTCACCAGGATCGAGGGGCGGTCATACCAGCGCTCCTTGGCGCTGTGGGCCAGGGCATGGGCCATGTGGTTCGGCAGGATCAGGAAACATTCCACCAGCGAGGCGACCAGCACCAGGATCACCGTCAGCGGAATGTCGGCGACCATGCTGCCGAAGCGGCCGCCGATCAGCATCAGGCCCGCAAAGGCGATGATCGTGGTCAGCGTGGAGGAGATAACAGGGGCCGACATGCGCAGGGCGGCCCGTTCCGCCGCCACCACGGGGGCCTCGCCCAGCTTGCGGGCGCGGTAGTCCGCATGTTCGCCCACCACGATCGCGTCGTCGACGATGATCCCCAGCGTCAGGATCAGCGCAAAAAGCGAGATCATGTTGATCGTCATGCCGGTCGCGTACATCAGCGCGACCGCCGCCAGCAGCGCGGCCGGAATGCCCGCCGCCACCCAGATCGCGGTGCGGGCGTTCAGGAACAGGAACAGCAGCCCCAGCACCAGCCCCAGACCCAAAAGCGCGTTGTCCAGCAGCAGCGACAGCCGGGCCGAGAT
The DNA here is from genome assembly GCF_048538155.2 of Paracoccus sp. T5. Lineage (GTDB taxonomy): Bacteria > Pseudomonadota > Alphaproteobacteria > Rhodobacterales > Rhodobacteraceae > Paracoccus. The sequence continues at coordinate 383,099 of NZ_CM135809.1, read as the reverse complement.
CAGCTCGGCCCGCGCCCGGATCAACTCCATCGTGACGCCCTGGGGCAAGGTCGGCGCCATCTGCGCCACGGCGGCCTCGACCTCCTGCTGCATCCCGATCGCGTCGCCCGAGGCGTTGCGCTGGACCGCCACCGTCACCGCCGGGTTGCCGCGCACGAAATAGGCGATGTCGCGGCCGATGCCGCTGTCGCTGACCCGCGCCACCTGGCCCACGGTCAGCTGGCTGCCGTCGGGCAGGGCCTTCAGGACCAGCGCCGCCACGGCGGCCGGGTCGCGGGTTTCGGCCCCGGTGCGCACCCGCGCCGTCCCCGAGGCGACATCCCCCGCCGGCGTCGGCGCGGCCGCGGCCCCGATGACGGCCGCCACCTGCTCCATCGTCAGGTCGTGGCGCACCAGATCGGCCATGCGCAATTCGACCTGCGTTTCGGGGGCCGAGAGGCCGGTGACGGTCAGCCGCGTGACGCCGCGTGCATAAAGCCGGTTGGTCAGGTCGTCCGCGATCCGGCCCAGCTGATCCAGCCCGACAGGGCCGGTGATGACCACATCGGCCACGGAATCGCGCCAGGCGCGGCGGGTGACCTGCGGGTCCTCGGTTCCCTCGGGCAGGTCGCCGGCGGCCGCGACGGCGCTTTCGACCTCGGCCGTGGCGCGGGCCATGTCCCAGCCCGGTTCGAATTCCAGCCGCACCCGGGCGCTGCCCTTGCTGGCCTGGCTGGAGGTCAGCGCCACGCCCTCGACCGCCATCAGGGCCGGTTCCAGGACGCCCACGACGGAACGGTCCACGTCATCGGCCCCTGCCCCATCCCACCGCACGGTCACGTCGATCTGCTGCACGACCGTGTCGGGAAAGAACTGCGCGCGCAGGCGGGGCGCCGAATAAAGCCCAGCCACCACCATCACCGCCAGCACCAGGTTGGCCAGCGTCGCATGGCGGACGAACAGCGACAGCAGGCCCCGGCCCTCAGCCACGGCTTTCACCGCTCTCGCGGCGCACCTGCTGTTCCGGCCGGACGTCCGAACGGTCGGCCTCGTCCTCGGCCGCATCCCGGACCTGGATGCCGATCCCCAGCTGGGGCGCCCGTTCCGCCACGATCCGCGCCCCCTCCAGTGCGGCGGGCACCGACACGATCACGTCGTCGCCCTGGCGCCGCAGGACGGTCACCGGGACCGAGGTCAGCCGGTCGTCCTCGGCCAGGACCAGCAGGGCGCTGTCGGCCCCCACGGCCGCGGCGGGGATCCGCGCAGCATCGGGGATCACGGGTTCCGCAATGGTCACGGTCACGAAATCGCCCGGTCGCAGCGCCTCTCCGCCCTGGGTCAGGCGTGCATAGACGACGCGCCCGGCGCCCCCTTCGGCCACGGATGCGGCCGAACGTTCCAGCCGGCCTTCGGCGGTCAATCGCCCCCCACCGCTGTCCAGCGCCACCGTCACCGCATGATCCTGCAGGCTGCCGCCATCGCCCACCAGCCGCGAGAACTGGTCCAGCGACAGCGGGATCTGCACCTCCAGCGCATTGGGGTCGATGATCAGCGCCAGCTGTTCGTTCATGCCGACCAGCCCGCCTTCGACCGCCGTCACGGCGGTCACCCGCCCGTCGAAACCGGCCCGCAATTCGGTATCGGCCAAGGCGCGGCGCGCCTCCGACAGGGTGATCTCGGCCCGGCGCAGGGCATTGCGGGAGGCGGTCACGGCGCTTTCGGCATTGGCCAGGGCGGCACGACGGCTGATCACCGCCTGTTCGGCCGTCGAGGCGGCCAGTTCGGCCGTCTCGCGGTCGGCGCTGGTGCCCAAGCCACGCCCGGACAGTTCCAGCTGGCGGGTGACGGCGCCCTCGCGCAGGGTGGCCTGACGCTCGGCCGCGGCCAGATCCTCGGCGGCGATGGTGACGGTCCGGCGCGCATCCTCCAGCGTGGCCTGCGCGTCGTCACGCTCGGCCTGGCGGCTTTCCAGCGCGGCCTGCGCCGCCGAGGGGTCGATCCGCACCAGCAGCTGCCCCGCCCGGACCGTGCCGCCTTCCTGCAGCGCCGGGTCCAGCATCACGATCCGCCCTGCCGACCCGGCCCGCAGCTGCAGCTGCCGCCGCGACTGGACCTGGCCAAAGACCTGCATCTGCGGCTGGATCGGCTGCGGCGTCAGGGTGATGATGCGGGCGGCATAGACCTGTTCGGACGGGCCGCGCGACGGGGCTTCGCCGCTGCGGCGGGCCTCGACCGCCTGCCACAGCTGGAAAACCGCCAGAAACAGCAGCGCGATCGTCAGGAAGGTCAGGAACAGCCCCATCAGGCTGCGGGTCAGAAAGCGCATGCGGTCATGTCCATGTGGCGGACGTTACCGCATGATGCGGAAACGGAACCTAAACGGAAAGCGATTCCAGCCGCGCCGCAAGGGACAGAAGGTCGCCCCAGGCCTCGCGCTTGGCGCCTTGGTTTCGCAGCAGGTAGGCGGGATGGGCCATGGGCAGGGCCGGCCGCCCGAAGGCCTCGACCCAGTGGCCCCGCAGGCGCAGGATGCCGCGTTTTTCCAGCGCCGCCTGGCAAGGAATGTTGCCCATCAGCACGATCACCTCGGGTGCGGCAAGTTCGACGTGGCGCCGCAGGAAGGGCAGGCTGACGGCGATTTCATCGGGGCTGGGGTCGCGGTTGCCGGGCGGGCGCCAGGTCAGCACGTTCACGATGTAGAGCGCGCGTTCGGCATCGACCGCATCGCGGGCCAGGCCGATGGCCGCGAACATGCGGTCCAGCAGCTGCCCGGCGCGGCCCACGAAGGGGCGGCCCTGCCGGTCCTCCTCGTCGCCCGGGGCCTCGCCCAGGACCAGGACGCGGGCCTTGGAATTGCCGTCGGCGAAGCAGAAGTTGCGCGCGCCCTTCTTCAGCTCGATCCCGTCGAAGGATTCCTGCGCGGCGGCCAGCGCCTCCAGGCTTGCGGCGCCCGCCGCCAAGGCCTCGGCCTGGGCCAGCCGCGCGGACAGGTCGTCGTCCAGACCGGGCAGAGCCGGTGCCGCGGCCCGGACCTGGGCGGGCGGCAGGTCGGGCGCGACACGGGCCGGCAGGTCGAAGCGGTCCACGGGCGCGTCCAGCATCGGGACATCGACGCCCATCTCCAGCTGCCAGTCCAGCAGCGCCAGCGCCGTCTCGGCGTCCAGCTCGAATCCCTGATATGTCATGTGGTCCATCACCGGCGCAGGCTAGGCCCTGCCGGGGCCCTAGTCCACCACCAGCATGTAGCCGGTGCCTCGGACCGTCTGCAGAAAGCGCGGCTCGCGCGGGTCGGGCTCGATCTTGCGGCGCAGGCGGGTAATCTGGACGTCGATGGCGCGTTCGCTGTTCTCGCCCTCGTCACCGGTGCCGCCGCGGCCCAGGTCGTCGATCAGGTCGGCGCGGCTGACGGGCTGGCCCCGGCTTGCGGCCAGACGCCGCAGCAGTGCCGCCTCGGTTCCGGTCAGGCGCAGGGGGGCGTCGCCGCTCCACAATTCGCTCTTGTCCGTGTCATAGCGCAGCGCGCCCAGTGTCAGGTATTTCGGCTGCGCGACCTCGACCACCGGCACGCGGCGCAGGATCGCCCCGATCCGCAGCAGCAGCTCGCGCGGCTCGAAGGGCTTGGCCAGGTAATCATCCGCGCCGCTTTCCAGCCCCGTGATGCGGTCCTCGGTCTCGCCCTTGGCGGTCAGCAGCAGGATCGGCGTGTCGATGCGCCGCCGCAGGTCGCGGGTCAGCGCCATCCCGTCCTCGCCCGGCATCATCACGTCCAGAACGATCAGGTCAAATTCCAGCCCCGCCAGCAGCCGCCGCGCCTGCGCGGCATCGCGCGCCATGCTGACCATGTAGCCGTTCTTGCGCAGGAACTTGCCCAGCAGCGCGCGGATGCGTTCATCATCGTCGACGATCAGCAGATGGGCATCGGGTTGGGTCATGTCGGGCGCCTCAGCGGTCGTCGGGAAGATCCTTCAGCGCCTGATACTGCGCCCGCGTCTCGGGGTCCATCATCGCTTCCAGCACCTGCCGGAACCCCGACACCGCCTGCGGCCCCACGCTGCGATAGGCCGCGCGCATCCGCGCCCGCTGCGCCTCGGACAGGCGGCGCTCCAACTGGGTGCCGCTCTGCGTCAGGTACAGCTGCCGTTCGCGCCGGTCGCGCCGGCCGATGCGGCTGTCCACCAGCCCGTCGTCGATCAGGGTGCGCAGCACGCGGTTCAGGGACTGCTTGGTCACCCCCAGGACGGCCAGCAGCGAGGTCACCGTCAGCCCCGGGTCGCGGTTGATGAAATGCAGCGCGCGATGATGGGCGCGGCCATAGTCCATGTCCCCCAGGATCATGTCGGGATCGGCGGTGAAGGCCCGATAGGCAAAGAACATCGCCTCGATCCCCCGGCGCAGCTGGTCATCGGTCAGGAACAGCAGATCCTCGCCCACCATCGCCTGAATCCGCGCCTTGTCCTGCATCCCGGTCCTCGACTTTCCCTGCCGCCGGATATGGCAGCGATGTTGACTTTCTAACCCTCGATTGCTAGCCGTCAAGCATCTTGCGTAACAAATGTGCCAAATCTGCCCTGACAGACGCAAGAATCGCAAAAACGGGCGGCGGATGGAGAAAGACATGACGGCGGCTTACGACGATCGCGACGGCAAGATCTGGATGGACGGGGAGCTTGTGGACTGGCGCGACGCCAAGGTCCACATCCTGACGCATGCGCTGCACTATGCCAGCTCGGTGTTCGAGGGCGAGCGCTGCTACAACGGCAAGATCTTCAAAAGCCACGAGCATTCGCTGCGCCTGATCGAATCGGGCCGCCTGCTGGACATGCCGATCCCCTATTCCGCCGAGGAGATCGACGCCGCCAAGGAGGCCACGCTGAAGGCCAACGGCTTCGAGAATGCCTATGTGCGCGTCGTGGCATGGCGCGGGTCGGGCCCGGACATGGGCGTCTCGGCCGCGCGCAACCCGGTCCGCATGGCCGTCTGCGCCTGGGAATGGGGCAGCTATTACGGCGATGCGAAATGGCAGGGCGCCAAGCTGGACGTTGCCAAGTGGAAGCGCCCCAGCCCGGAAACCATCCCGACCGCCGCGAAGGCCGCCGGCCTCTACATGATCTGCACCATGTCCAAGCACGCCGCCGAGGCCAAGGGATGCTCTGACGCGCTGTTCATGGACTGGGAGGGCTACGTGGCCGAGGCGACCGGCGCCAACATCTTCTTCGTCAAGGACGGAGAGATCCACACGCCCCTGGCCGACCGCTTCCTGAACGGCATCACGCGCCAGACCATCATCCAGATGCTGAAGGACAAGGGGCTGACGGTCCATGAACGCCGCATCCGCCCCGAGGAGCTGGAGGGCTTTCAGGAATGCTGGCTGACCGGCACCGCGGCCGAGGTGACTCCGGTGGGCCAGATCGGCGACTGGCATTTCCAGGTGGGCCAGATCACCCGCGACGTGGCCGAAAGCTACGAGGCGCTGGTCCGCGCCTGAGCGTCCTTTCCGGACATGCGAAGGGCCGCCCCGCAGGGCGGCCCTTTTTCATGCCTCAGGCCAGCTTGCCGCGCGCGATGCGGGCATATTCGGCGGCCTTGCGGCTGTCCTCGGACCTGGTCTGGGGCCGGGAATGCAGGCTGCGGATGGCCTCGTGCAGCCCCTCGGCCCGCTCCTGCCGCAGAAAGGCGCGCAGGCGGGCGGCGCCACGGGTCCGGGGTTGGTCGGTGAGATGTCTGCTCATGATGGCCCTCCTCTGGTTCAGAACGCAGAGTATAGGGCCGATTCGGTCTTTTTCAAAACCTTTGGGGGATCAGGCCGCCTTGATCCCCTGCGCGGCCGACAGGACCGCATGCAGCGCCACCGGATCGTCATTGGCCCGCAGCTTGGCCCGCAGGTCTTGCTCGCGCAGCGTGCGCGACACCAGCGCCAGGGCCTTGAGGTGGTCGACCCCGCTGGTTTCGGGCGCCAGCAGTGCGAAGACCAGGTCCACCGGCTGGCGGTCGACCGCGTCGAAATCCAGGGGCTTGTCCAGGCGCAGGAACAGGCCCGCGACCTGGTCCAGCCCATGCAGCCGCGCATGCGGCAGCGCCACGCCCTGCCCCACACCCGTCGGGCCCAGGCTTTCGCGTTCCTGCAGCGCGTCCAGCACCTCGGAGGCGTTCAGCCCGTATTCCGCATGTGCCAGTTCGGCCAGTTCCTGAAACAGCCGTTTTTTCGAAGTGACCTGCCCCAGGGAACGCACGGCCCCGGGCTTGAGGATTTCACTCAGTTGCATTTCCGTCGAGTCTTTCCCAAGCTGTCCGCCCCCGGACAGGATCGTCGGGGGCGGCACCGAAAGCCAGGCGTCATGCGCGAAGGGCGTCAGCCGTTTCCGCGCGGATCGATCCAGCCCACATTGCCGTCATCACGGCGATGGACGACGTTGACGCCGCCATGTTTCTCGTTGCGGAACACCAGCAGCGGCGTTCCCGACAGTTCCATCTGCATCACCGCATCACCGACCGACAGGGTGGGCACACGGCTTTCCATTTCGGCGATGATGATGGGCTGGAGGCCACTGCCGTCCGATTCCCATTCATCCTCATCGGCGGCCAGCACATAGCTGCCGGCCTCGCCAAAGACAACGGGCTGCGGGTTGCCGCTGTGGTGGTCCTTCAGGCGGCGCTTGTAGCGGCGCAGCTGCTTGTCCATCTTTTCGCGGCAGGCCTCGAAGGCGGCATAGACCTCGGTCGCGGCGCCGCGGGCCTGCACGGTCAGGCCCGTCGACAGATGCACCACCGCATCACACGTGAACTGGTGGGCGTCCTTCGAAAAGGTGACCGTCGCGTCGGTCGGGCGCTGCGAATACTTTTCGATCGTCTCTCCCAGTTCGGACTGGACATGCGTGCTGAGCGCATCCCCGACATCGATGTGTTTTCCGCTGATGGTGTAGCGCATCGTCTTTCCTCTTCGGTTGCCCGTTTCAGCTGCGCCGGCCCGTTCAGGCGCCGGCGACGGCGGAAACGGGGGTGGCGGGGCACGGAAGTGCCGCACCCGCGTCTTTCAATTTGGTGACAGCCGGGCGGATCTGTCAACGGGGGCACGGCCGGTTTGTCGGGAATTCGCCGGGACGATCGGCCGCGGCCCTCAGGCCATCCGAAAGCTGTCGCCCAGGTACACCTCGCGCACCTTGGGGTCGGCGACGATCTGCTCGGTCGTGCCCGACATCAGCACATGCCCGTCATGGAGGATATAGGCGCGGTCGACGATGCCCAGCGTCTCGCGCACGTTGTGGTCGGTGATCAGCACGCCGATGCCGCGCGACTTCAGCGCATGGACCAGGGTGCGGATCTCTCCGACGGCGATGGGATCGACGCCCGCGAAGGGCTCGTCCAGCAGCAGGAAGCTGGGGTCCGAGGCCAGGCAGCGGGCGATCTCGGCCCGCCGGCGTTCGCCCCCGGACAGGGCCAGGGCGGGGGCGCCGCGCAGATGGGTGATCGAGAAATCCCCCAGCAGCTCCTCCAGCCGGTCGCGCCTGTGGCGGGGATCGTCCAGCGTCACCTCCAGCACGGCCATGATGTTCTGTTCCACCGTCAGGCCGCGAAAGATCGACATCTCCTGCGGCAGATAGCCGATGCCCATGCGCGCGCGGCGGAACATCGGCAGGCGGGTGGCATCCCGGCCGTCGATCAGCACCTGCCCCGCATCGGGCGTCACCAGCCCCGCGATGCAGTAGAAGCAGGTCGTCTTGCCCGAGCCGTTCGGCCCCAGCAGCGCCACGACCTCGCCGCGCCGCAGATCGACCGAGACGTCGCGGATCACGGGGCGGTTGCGATAGGACTTGCGCAGGCCGCGCACGTCCAGCCCGTCACCTTGGGTTGCCCGGCTGCGGCGCATCAGTTGCCGCCGGGCTGCAGGACCGACCGCACGCGCCCCTGGACCTGGGCCGCGCCGGTGGCCAGGTCCACCGTCATCCGGTCGCCCGACAGGACGTTCTGGCCCTGGCTCAGCAGCACGTCGCCGGTCAGCAGCACCGTGCCCGCCTCGACGTCATAGACCGCCTGCTGCGCCTCGGCCGCGTCCGGGCCAGACACCAGCGTCACGTTGCCGGTGGCGGTCAGCGAGCTGATCCGCTGCTGGTCGCCCGTCGCATACTGGACCGAAACCTCGTCCGCGGAAAGGCGCATCTCGCCCTGACCAATGACCACGTTGCCCGCGAAAAGGGCGCTGCCGTCGGACTGGTTCACCGTCAGGTTGTCGGCCGCCACCTCGACCGGGGCCGAGACATCCGCCCGCATGCCCCCGAAGGTCGTCTGCGCCATCGCGGGAAGGGTGGCGGGCGCCGCAAGGGCAAGGGCGATCAGCAGGGGGCGAAGCATCTTGGGGTCCTTTGATCGGGGCTCAGGGCCGGTATATCAGACGCACGCCGTCCGAGAAATTCAAGATCGCGGGGGAATCGTCGCCCGGAACGTCGGGGTCGGGTGCCAGGCGCATGCGCCCGGCCTCGATCTGCCCAAAGGGAGCCTCGGCCCGGACGCCGCGATCCGCCGTGATGACGGCGGCGGCGGTCTCGGCCTCGATCCGCTCGGCCTCGACCTCCCAGCCCGAGGAGGTGGTCATCACCACCCCGCCCTCCAGCCTGATGCGGCCATCGGCCAGCCCGCCCGCCGGCGCGGTCAGGCCCGCCGTCAGCCCGTCGGGCCGCCGCCAGTCCAGCTGCAGGTCCCGCGCCGCGCCCCCCGCCCCGTCCGGCGACGCCTGTGCGGCCCTCAGCGCCAGCTGCGCGCCATCGCGGGTGACGGCGGAATATTCCGGCCCCACGATCCGACCCTCGCGCGCGGCGGCCTCGGCATCGACCTCGGCATAGGGGATGCGCGATTCGGTGTCGGACTGGCGCGAGAACAGGAACATCGTCGACAGCATCGCCAACGCCGCCAGCGGCATCAGCACCCGAAGCCAGCGGACGACGCGCGTGCGGTTCATGGCCTCAGACCAGCCCCGCGCGCAGGCAGTCGTGGATGTGCAGGATGCCGCAGGGGCGACCCTCGTCGACCGCGAACAGGCAGGTGATCTTGCTGTCCTGCATCTGCGCCAGTGCCGCCTCGGCCAGCGCGCCCGGCGCGATGGTGCGCGGCGCGGGCGTCATGACGGCGGCCGCATCCAGATCCAGCAGCCCTTGCATGTGCCGTCGGAGGTCGCCGTCGGTGATGATCCCCACCAGCCCACCGTCGCCGTCGGTGACGCCCGTGACGCCATAGCCCTTGCGGCTGATCACCAGCAGCGCCTCGGTCATAGGCGCATCAAGGGCCACCAGCGGCATGTCCTTGTGCATCAGGTCGCCGACCTTGGCCAGCAGCGCCCCCAGCTTGCCGCCCGGATGAAAGGTGCGGAAATGTTCAGGCGTGAACTGGCGATGCTCCATCAGCGCAATGGCCAGCGCGTCGCCCAGGGCCAGCGTCATGGTGGTCGAAGTCGTGGGCACGATGCCGTTGCCGCAGGCCTCCTGCGCGGCGGGCAGGATCAGGCCCAGGTCTGCCTGCCGGATCAGCGTCGAGCCGGGCCGCGCCGCGACCCCGATCAGCGGGATGGAGAACCGCCGGGTATGGGCGATCAGGTCGGCCAGCTCGGGCGTCTCGCCGCTGTTGGACAGGACCAGCGCCAGGTCGGATTCGGTCACCATGCCCAGGTCGCCATGGCTGGCCTCGGCGGGGTGGACGAATTGCGCCGGCGTGCCGGTGGATGCCAGCGTGGCCGCAATCTTGCGCCCGACATGGCCCGACTTGCCCATGCCCGACACGATCACCCGCCCCCGGACCGCCAAAATCATTTCGACCGCGCGGGAAAATTCATCGCCGAGGCCCCCGGCCAGCGCGCCAAGTCCCGCGATCTCGGTTTCGATCACACGCCGCGCCGTCTCGATGTAGTCCGCCATGCGCCTACCTTATCTTCGTCTTGTTGTTTTTGTTATCGGCAGCAGGTTCATGCCCTGCGCCATGTTCCGATCATCTTCCCGGCTCAGTGCCGGAAGATGTCGTTCTCGTCGCCCCAGCCCAGCAGGTCCAGATGGGCGCGGGCGGGCAGGAAATCAAAGCAGGCCTGCGCCAGCCCAAGGCGGTTTTCGCGCTTGAGCCGCGCCTCCAGCGCCTCCTTCAGCTTGTGCAGGTGCAGCACGTCGGAGGCGGCATATTCCAGCTGGGCATCCGTCAGGTCGGCCGCGCCCCAATCGCTGGTCTGCTGCTGCTTGCTGACATCGACGCCGACCAGTTCGTTCAGCAGGTATTTCAGGCCGTGCCGGTCGGTGAAGGTGCGCACCAGCTTGGAGGCGATCTTGGTGCACCAGACTGGCGCCGTGACAACGCCAAAGGCGTTCTCAAGGGCGGCCACGTCGAACCGGGCGAAGTGGAACAGCTTCAGCACCTTGGGATCGGTCAGCAGGCGCGTCAGGTTCGGGGCCTCGGTCTGGCCGCGGTCGATCTGGACCAGATGCGCCTCTCCGTCGCCCGACGACAGCTGCACCAGGCACAGCCGGTCGCGGCGCGGGTCCAGACCCATCGTCTCGGTGTCGATGGCGACGACCGGGCCAAGCACCAGGTCGTCGGGAAGGTCGTTGGGGTACAAATGGATGCTCATCGCCTGTCCTGCTCTGGAACGCTGCGCGCGCAGCGGGGTCAGCCTCTCTGGCGCCTCTCTGACCAGAAACCGGGCCGCCGATCCAGCGAAAATCGCAGGCAACGTCCCGCTGGCGGAGGAGCGCCTGCAGGACGGGTTTCCGAAACGCCGCGCGTCAATCGCGCCGGTTGCGTCCGCTGCCGGCCGCCAGCAGGGCCAGCGCCCCGCCTGCCACAAGCGCGCCCGCCACAAGGGCCGTCGCCCGCTGCGGCCCGGACCGCAGGCCGCCGTCCACACCACCGGGATTGGGAGGCGGCGCGAACAGGTTGCCGCGGGTAAGGGTCACACGCTCGGCGCGACGGAAGTAGCCGCGCAGGAAGGCGCCCATCGCGTGGCTGGTCATCTGGGGCGAGACGGCATGCGCCAGCCGCACCAGGGCGGTCGGAACGCCCACCATCGTCGTCGGGCGGGGGCGCCGCGACAGGCGCACGATGCGCGCGGCGACATGGCGGGGGTCCAGCAGGGGCGGCGGCGCGCTCAGGCGGCGGCCGACATAGTTCGCCCCGTGCGAGATGCCGGGCGTGTCCACGAAGCTGGGATAGATGTCGCAGATGTGGATGCCGGGATGGGGCGTCAGCTCGCCCCGCAGCGCCTCGGCAAAGCCGCGCAGGCCGAACTTGCTGGCGCTGTAGGCGGCCGCATAGGGCGCCGCCGCAAAGCCGCCAAGCGAGATCACATTGACGAAGACCCCCCGCTCCTGCTGCAGGAAGACCGGCAGCACCGCCAGCGCGTCGTTCATGTGGCCGACCAGGTTGGTCCTGATGATGCGCTCGTGCACTTCGGGCGGGACCTCATGAAAGGCCCCCACCGCGCCGACGCCGGCATTGCTGACCCAAGTATCGATGCGCCCGCCAAAGGCCAGCGCGCTGACCGCCAGGTCGCGCAGCTGCGCGAATTCGGTAACATCGGCGCGCTGCGTCATCACCTCGGCCCCGTAGCCGCGGCAGACCTCCGCCACCTCTTCCAATGTCTCGGCATCGCGCGAGGCCAGCACCAGCTTGGCGCCGGTCTTGGCAAAGGCCTCGGCCGTGGCGCGGCCGATCCCGCTGGAGGCGCCCGAGACAACCACGACTTGCGACGATGGACGGCTTGGGGACTGTCCCGTGTTCATCTGTCGGTCCTTTCACAGCTTGTTCGCGAACTGAACCGGCCGGGCATTCGATTGTTCCCGCCCCTCCGCCTGCGGCAAGGCGCCGCCGACCTAGGCCATCAGCGACTTGGCGATGACCTTTTCGCGCAGCTTCTCGGCCAGGGGCGAGGCCGGGCGGCGGCGCAGGCTGAGCAGGTAATAGGGCGGCACGCAGATCTGGCGCGCGATGTCCAGGCAGGTGAAGTTCGCGCTGACCGGCGGCCGCGTCAGCAGTTGCGCCACCTCGGCCGAGAGGGGCGCCACTGCATCGCTCTGCGACAGGTACGAGATGGTGAACAGCAGCGACGGGCTGTTGACCACGTTGCGCGGCTCGGACAGGCCCTGGGCGGCAAAGGCGTCCAGCGTCGCCTCGCGGATGGGCGCGCCCCTTTGCTGCATCACCCATTCCTGCCCCAGAAGGTCGGTCAGCTCGACCCTGCGGCCGCGGTCCAGCGGATGGCCGGCCCTGACGCAGAAGGTCACCTTCTCGTCCCGCATCGGCTGGATCAGGAACTCGCGCGCGTCGAATTCCGGCAGGATGCGGGCCAGGACAAAGTCCATGTCCCCCGCGACCAGGTGGCTCAGCAGCTCGCGCGAGGGCATCACGTCGACCGTCACGTCGGCGTCCGGGGCCTGCTCCTTGACCTCGCGAATGGCGGCGACCAGGTAATCGACCGCAGGCCCCGTCACCGCCCCCACATGCACCGAGCCGGCATATCCGGTGCTCAGCGCGCGGACATCGGTCGCCATGCCCTGCATCTCGCGCAGGATGACGGCCGTGCGGCGCAGGACGTTCTGCCCGATCTCGGTCGGGGCCATCCCCTTGGGCTGGCGCAGGAACAGCGGCACGCCCAGCTGCCGCTCGGTCTCGGCCAGCATACGTGATGCGGCAGGCTGGGTCATCCCGCAGGCCTGCGCCGCCTGCTGCAACTGGCCGCTTTCGGCGATCTCGAAGATCAGCCGCAGCTGGGCGGGCTTCAGCATCAGGCGTGAAGGAGGTGGCGTCATATCGCATCCGGTATGCAGCTGAAAGATTATGTCATTTTACCATCATGTCGCGACATTGCTATGGTCATGCCGTGCCCCGAGGAGAGGGCATGGGAAAAAATGTGGCGGCCGGATCCGCCACGGGGGAGGATGCATGAAGATCAGAACCGCCGCCGTCGCGCTGGCGATCGGAGTGTCGTGGCTGGCCACCGGCGCCATGGCCGAAACCGTGGGCATCTCGATGCCCACGAAATCGTCGGCCCGCTGGATCGATGACGGCAACAACATGGTCAAGCAGTTCCAGGACGCGGGCTACGAGACCGACCTGCAATATGCCGAGGACGACATCCCCAACCAGCTGGCCCAGGTCGAGAACATGATCACCAAGGGCGTCGACGTCCTGGTGATCGCGGCCATCGACGGCACCACGCTGTCGAACGCCCTAGCCAACGCCAAGGCCGCCGACATCAAGGTGATCGCCTATGACCGCCTGATCCGCGACACGCCAGATGTGGATTATTACGCCACCTTCGACAACTTCAAGGTGGGCGTCGAGCAGGCCAATTCGCTGGTCGCCGGCCTCAAGGAACGTTTCCCGGACCAGAAGCCGTGGAATGTCGAGCTGTTCGGCGGCAGCCCCGACGACAACAACGCCTATTTCTTCTACGACGGCGCCATGTCGGTGCTGCAGCCGATGATCGACGCGGGCGAGATCGCCGTCGTGTCCGGCCAGACCGGCATGGACAAGGTCGGCACGCTGCGCTGGGACGGCGCGGTGGCGCAGTCGCGGATGGATAACCTGCTGTCGGCCAACTACACCGACGCGCAGGTGCATGGCGTTCTGTCGCCCTATGACGGGCTGTCGATCGGCATCCTGTCCTCGCTCAAGGGCGTCGGCTATGGCTCGGGCGACATGGCGATGCCCATCGTCACCGGTCAGGACGCCGAGGTGCAGTCGGTCAAGTCGATCCTGAACGACGAACAGTATTCGACGGTCTTCAAGGACACGCGCGAACTGGCCCGCGTCACCGTCGGCATGGTCGAGGCGATGCTGGAGGGCAACGAGCCCGAGGTCAACGACACCGAGACCTATGACAACGGCGTCAAGGTCGTGCCCTCCTATCTGCTGGAGCCGGTGCCGGTCGACAAGTCGAACTGGGAAAAGGTGCTGGTCGAGTCGGGCTATTACAGCGCCGACCAGATCCAGTGACGCAGCGGGCCGCCCCCGTCGCGGGGGGCGGCCCCAGCAAGGAACAGCACATGACCGCGCTTCTTGAAATGCGCCGCATCAGCAAACGCTTTCCGGGCGTCAAGGCGCTGGACGATGTCAGCCTGTCGGTCCGCGAGGGCGAGATCCACGCCATCTGCGGCGAGAACGGCGCCGGCAAGTCGACCCTGATGAAGGTGCTGTCCGGCGTCTATCCGACCGGCAGCTATGACGGCCAGATCGTCTTTGACGGCGAGGTCGCCGATTTTCGCACCATCCGCGACAGCGAGGCGCAGGGCATCATCATCATCCACCAGGAGCTGGCCCTGGTGCCGCTGCTGACCGTGGCCGAGAACATCTTCCTGGGCAACGAACGCGCCACCCGCGGCGTCATCGACTGGCCCGAGACCTTTCGCCAGACCGAGGCGCTGCTGGCCAAGGTCGGCCTGCGCGAACCGCCCGGCACCCGCGTCGAAAGCCTGGGCGTCGGCCAGCAGCAGCTGGTCGAGATCGCCAAGGCGCTGTCCAAGAACGTGCGCCTGCTGATCCTGGACGAACCCACCGCCGCCCTGTCGGAGCGCGACAGCCAGGCCCTGCTGGACCTGCTGCTGGAACTGAAGACGCAGGGCGTCACCTCGATCATCATCAGCCACAAGCTGAACGAGGTGCGCCGCATCGCCGACAGCGTCACGGTGATCCGCGACGGGGCGACGATCTCGACCATCGATGCGCGGGGGGGCGAACTGACCGAGGACCGCATCGTGCGCGACATGGTCGGCCGCGACATGGCCCACCGCTATCCCGAACGCGACCGCCAGGCCGGCGACACCGTCTTTGAGCTGCGCGACTGGAACGTCTGGCATCCCGAACAGCGCGACCGCCAGATGATCCGCAACCTGTCGATGACCGCCCGCGCCGGAGAGGTCGTGGGCATCGCGGGCCTGATGGGTGCCGGCCGGACCGAGCTGGCAATGAGCATCTTCGGCCGCAGCTACGGGCGCGACATCTCGGGGCAGGTGCTGATGCACGGGCGGCCGGTCGATGTCTCGACCGTGGACCGGGCCATCAAGGCCGGGCTGGCCTATGTGACCGAGGACCGCAAGTCCCTGGGCCTGATCCTGGACGAGACGATCCGCCGCAACACGGTGCTGGCCAACCTGGACGCCGTGGCCACCCGCGGCGTCGTCGACGACAACCGCGAGACCGAGGTGGCCGAGACCTACCGCCGCGCGATGCGCATCCGCACGCCCTCGGTCTTTCAGAAGGTGGTGAACCTGTCGGGCGGGAACCAGCAGAAGGTGGTCCTGTCGAAATGGCTGTTCACCGAACCCGAGCTGCTGATCCTGGACGAGCCGACGCGCGGCATCGATGTCGGCGCGAAATATGAAATCTACAACATCATCAACGACCTCAGCGCCGCCGGCAAGGCGGTCATCATGATCTCGTCCGAGATGCCCGAGCTGCTGGGCATGTGCGACCGGATCTATGTGATGAACGAAGGCCGCTTCGTGGGCGAACTGGCCGGTGACGCCGCCAGCCAGCAAGCGATCATGTCGCTGATCGTCAGGGAATAGGGAAAGACGCGGATGGAACATACCGACCACGCGCCGGCCACCGGCATCGGCGCCTATTTTGCCAAGCACATCCGCGAATACGGGCTGCTGTTCGCGCTGATCGCCATCATGGCGTTCTTCCAGATCGTGACCGGGGGCGTACTGCTGAAGCCGGTGAACATCACCAACCTGTTCCTGCAGAACAGCTATATCATCATCATGGCCTTGGGGATGCTGCTGGTCATCGTCAGCGGTCATATCGACCTGTCGGTGGGGTCGGTCATGGGCTTTATCGGCGCGCTGGCGGCGGTGATGATCGTCAGCTGGGGAATGCCCGTCTGGCTGGCCGGCGCCGCCTGCCTGGTGGCGGGCATCGCCATCGGCGCGGTGCAGGGATATTTCGTCGCCTACTGGAAGATCCCCTCGTTCATCGTGACGCTGGCGGGGATGCTGGTCTTTCGCGGCCTGTCGCTGTGGCTGCTGGCCGGCCAGTCGATCGGGCCCTTCCCGAACAGCTTTCAGCTGCTGTCCACCGGCTTCATTCCCGATCTTTTCGGCATCGGCCGCCCGAATGGCGTAGCGCTGGCGGTGGGGGTGGTCGCCGCCCTGCTGATCGTCTGGCAGGGCCTGCGCACCCGCGCCCGCAACGCCCGCTACGGGATCGAGGACGAGCCCTTTGGCCTCTTCGTCCTGCGCAACGCCATCGTCGCCGCGGCGCTGCTGTTTGTGACCTGGAAGCTGGCCTGGTTCCGCGGCCTGCCGAACGTGCTGCTGTCGATGGTGATCCTGACCGTCGTCTATGTCTTCCTGACCGAGCGCACGACCATCGGCCGCCGCGTCTATGCGGTCGGCGGAAACGTCAAGGCTGCCAAGCTGTCGGGCATCCGAACCGAACGCCTCACCTTCCTTGTCTTCGTCAACATGGGCCTGCTGGCGGCCTTGGCCGGGCTGATCTTCGCGGCCCGCCTGAACACCGCCACGCCCAAGGCCGGATTCGCTGTCGAACTGGACGTGATCGCTGCCGTCTTCATCGGCGGGGCGTCGATGTCGGGGGGCGTGGGCCGGATCGTGGGCGCCGTCGTCGGTGCCTTCATCATGGGGGTGATGAACAACGGCATGTCGATCATGGGCATCGGCATCGATTACCAGCAGGTCATCAAGGGCCTGGTGCTGTTGGCCGCCGTTGTCTTCGACGTCTACAACAAGAACCGGGAGGCCTGAGATGTGGCTTTCGCAGCTGACGCTTGAGGACGGGACGCGTGGCGTTGCGGTGCGGGGCGATGATGGGGCGCATCTGGTGCGGGGGGTGTCCTCGACGCGGGATCTGGCGCTGGCGGCGCATGCGGCGGGGCGCGGGCTGGGGGCCGAGGTCGAGGCGCGGGGCCGGGGCGCGGCGGTCGACCTGGTCGCGGCGCTGGAGGCGGGGCGGCTGCTTGTGCCGCTGGATCATCCCGACCCGGCGCATCTGCACCTGACGGGGACGGGGCTGACGCATCTGGGTTCGGCCGCGACGCGCGACGCGATGCACCAGGGCGCGGCCGAGAGCCTGGCCGAGAACGTGACCGACAGCATGAGGATGTTCCGCATGGGGCTGGAGGGCGGCAAGCCCGCGACCGGCATCGGTGCGCAGCCGGAATGGTTCTACAAGGGCAACGGTCATGCCGCGGTCGCGCCGGGGGGGCCGCTGGTCTCGCCCGGCTTTGCCGAGGATGCGGGCGAGGAGCCCGAGATCGCGGGCCTTTACGTGATCGCCCCGGACGGGCGGCCGCTGCGGGTGGGCTTTGCCCTGGCCAACGAGTTCTCGGACCACGTGACCGAGCGCGGCAACTATCTGTGGCTGGCGCATTCCAAGCTGCGCCCGGCCAGCTTCGGGCCGGAACTGCGGGTGGGCGCGCTGCCCGCGCATCTCGAGGGCACCAGCAGCCTGGTCCGCGACGGCGCCACGGTCTGGCAGAAGCCCTTCCTGTCGGGAGAGGCGAACATGTCCCACAGCCTGGCGAACCTGGAGCACCACCACTTCAAGTACGACCTGTTCCGCCAGCCGGGCGACGTGCACGTGCATTTCTTCGGCACCGCCACCCTGTCATTCGCCGACGGGATCACCGCGCGGGCGGGCGACATCTTCCGGATCGAATGCCCCGATTTCGGCCTGCCGCTGCAGAACCCGCTTTTGCAACACGATGCCGACCCGACCCCGGTCGCGGTCGCCGCCCTCTGAGGTCCGACGATGAGCTTTACCCCCGCCCCCTGGCCCCGCCGACTGCGCTCGCAGGAATGGTATGGCGGCAATTCGCGCGACACGATCTATCACCGCGGCTGGCTGAAGAACCAGGGCTACCCCCATGACCTGTTCGACGGGCGCCCGATCATCGGCATCCTGAACACCTGGTCCGAGCTGACGCCGTGCAACGGCCATCTGCGCGAACTGGCCGAGAAGGTGAAGGCGGGCGTGTGGGAGGCGGGCGGCTTTCCGGTCGAGGTGCCGGTCTTTTCCGCCTCCGAGAACACCTTCCGCCCTTCCGCGATGATGTTTCGCAACCTGGCGGCGCTGGCCATCGAGGAGACGATCCGCGGCCAGCCGATGGACGGCGCGGTGCTGCTGGTCGGCTGCGACAAGACCACGCCCAGCCTGATGATGGCCGCGGCCTCCTGCGACATCCCCTCGATCGTGGTGACCGGCGGGCCGATGCTGAACGGGCATTTCCGGGGCGAGCGGGTGGGCTCGGGCACGCATCTGTGGCGCTTCAGCGAGGCGGTCAAGGCCGGGCTGATGACCCAGGACGAGTTCCTGGAGGCCGAGGCCTCCATGTCGCGATCGTCCGGGACCTGCAACACGATGGGCACGGCCAGCACCATGGCCTCGATGGCGGAGGCGCTTGGCATGGCGCTGTCGGGCAATGCCGCCATCCCGGCCGTGGACAGCCGCCGCCGGGTGATGGCGCAGATGTCGGGGCGGCGGATCGTGCAGATGGTCAAGGACGACCTCAAGCCCTCGGACATCATGACCAGGGACGCCTTCGAGAACGCGATCCGCGTGAACGGCGCCATCGGCGGGTCCACGAACGCGGTGATCCATATGCTGGCCATGGCCGGACGGGTGGGGGTCGACCTGACCCTGGACGATTGGGACCGGCTTGGCCGCGGCGTGGCCACGATCGTGAACCTGATGCCGTCGGGCCAGTACCTGATGGAGGAGTTCTTCTATGCCGGCGGCCTGCCCGTGGTGATCAAGCGCCTGGCCGAGGCGGGGCAGTTGCACCGGGACGCGCTGACGGTCAGCGGCATGACGATCTGGGACGAGGTCCGCGATGTCGTGAACTGGAACGAGGAGGTGATCCTGCCGGTCGACCGGCCGCTGACGGCGCAGGGCGGCATCGCGGTGCTGAAGGGCAACCTGGCGCCCGCCGGGGCGGTGCTGAAGCCCTCGGCCGCCAGCCCGCATCTGCTGGTCCATCGCGGCCGCGCGGTCGTCTTCGAGGACATCGACGACTACAAGGCGCGCATCGAGGACGAGGACCTCGACATCGACGAGACCTGCGTGATGGTGCTGAAGAACTGCGGTCCCAAGGGCTATCCCGGCATGGCCGAGGTCGGCAACATGGGCCTGCCGCCCAAGGTGCTGCGCCGGGGCGTGACCGACATGGTGCGCATCTCGGACGCGCGGATGTCGGGGACGGCCTATGGGACGGTGGTGCTGCACACCTCGCCCGAGGCCGCGGCCGGCGGCCCGCTGGCGGTGGTGCGCTCGGGCGACATGATCGAGCTGGACGTCCCCGCCCGCCGCCTGCACCTGGACATCCCCGAGGCCGAGTTGGCCGCCCGCCTGGCCGCCTGGCAGCCCCTGCCCGATCCCCCCACCAGCGGCTACGCCTGGCTCCACCAGCAGCACGTCATGGGCGCCGACACCGGCGCGGACATGGACTTCCTCAAGGGATGCCGCGGAAACGATGTCGGAAAGGACAGCCATTGATGAAAATCGCGCTTTTTCCGGGGCCACGATCCGCCGCCCGGGGGCTTTTCCCAAGGCCCGACCGAGGCTAGCCTGATTCCGGTTCTTAAGGATCAGACATGGCCCGTCTTCTGGCAGCCTTTGTTGCGGTAACGATGTCGCTCGGCCCCGCCGTGGGGCTGGCGGAGCTCACCCCGTCGTCGCTGCCGCATCTGGCGGGGCTGTCGCAGCCCTTCCTGATCGAAGAAGCGGGCAATCTGCCGGCCCTGCAGGTGGAGACCTTGGACCTGTCTCAGATCGCGGGAGCGGCGCCCTTGGCGGCGACGGTCGTCGGGCGTGTCGCGCCCTTGGACCCCGCAGACCCAGACGCAGGACCGGGTGCCTTTGGGCATCAATGGCCTGCGGTGCATGCGACGGCGCGCTTTGAGGGCGACGCATTGGACATGGCCTTTGACGATCCGGTCAATCGCTATCGGATCCAGCTGGACGGACCGGAGGGGCCGGTCCTTCAGGTCGTGACGCCGGGCCGGCGGGCGGTCCGCCTCTCGGGCCTGGGCGCCGGGCCGCACGGCATCCGCCTGGAGAAGGTCAGCGAATCGCCCTCGGGTGCGGGGCGCTTTCTGGGCTTCTTCCTGCCGGAAGGGGGCACCCCCCTGGCACCGCCGGCCCTGCACAATCGGCAGATCGAGTTCGTGGGCGATTCCGATACCGTCGGGCTGGGCAACCTGTCGCCGACCCGCAACTGCGACGGCTATGACATCTTTCTGGAAACCACCGACACGCAGAAATCCTTTGGGCCCCAGGTTGCCCGGCATTTCGACGCCGACTACCAGATGATCGCCGCCTCGGGCATCCGCCTGACCCCCGACGCGGAAGGTGCCGTCCCGGCCATGCTGGACCTCTACCCGATGACGGTCCCCGACGATCCGGAGGCCGGGGCGGATGCCGCCTGGTCGCCCGACCTGGTGGTGGTCCAGATCGGCTCGAACGACCTGGTGACCCGGCGCCGGCTGCTGGGGCTGTGGCGGACAAGCGAGCTGCCCCCCGACTTTGTCGACGGCTATCTGCGGCTGTTGCAGGACATCCGCGCCGATCATCCGGGCGCCCATCTTCTGGTCGTGGCACTGGCGGAATATGGCGACGAGTTCGTGGCGGCCCATGACGCCGTCTTCGCCGCGCGGCGCGCCCAAGGCGACACGCGGATCGATCTTCTGTCGATCTCTGGCCTGGAGCGGACGGCCTGCAACTGGCATCCCTCGGCCGCGGATCACCGGCTGATCGCGCAGGCCATCATCGATCTGGTGGAGACGCGGCCCCGGATCTGGAACTGAGCTTTGGGCGCGGCCGTCAGGGAAGGCTTTCTGGGTCACGCAGAAAGGCTTGTCCGGCAGCAAAATTCGGGGCTTAGTCGGCGCACGGGTATTTCAACGTGGCCTCTGCATGGCACGTCCTTGCGGGCCTTCGCGACGGCAAGGGTGGCGACATGCTCTCACTGAGACCCCTTCAAGCCTATGGCCAGCGTCTGATGGGCAGCGGCCAGCCGGACCTGGCGGAGGGCGCCCGCGACCAGTGGCAGCTGGCGCCCGGCGGAAAGCGGCATGTTCCCCCCGCCCTTCATCTGCCGGGGCAGCTGGAGCGCATCCGGGGCACGGAATTCGCCACGCCCGAGATCGTCATGAAGGCGCTGCGCGGGGGGTATGACAGCCTCGACCGGCCCACCACCGCCTTCCGCGTGGAGAACGTCGATCTTGTGGACGGCGTCCTCTATGCCAAGGGCCGGCAGCGTCACCTGCGCGCCCGCCGGTCGCGGTCGCTGACCTATCGCGTCCCACGCGAGGTCATCAGCGCGACGATGTACGAAAGCTGGCTGGGCAACCGGTGGTTCGGGAACTGGCTCAGCGACGACTGCCTGACCTATCTGCTGGCGGAACCCGGCAGCACCACGGTGACCAGCCTGCTGACGCCCACCGGACACATGCCGCGCTATGAAAGCCTGCTGGGCATGACCCCCCTGCGCAAGGACACCATCCATTTCCGCGAGCTGGTCCTGTTCGACGACATGCCCAACAACGACGGCAAGACGCAGCGTGCCGCCGAGATGCGCCGCCGCCTGCTGGCCGGGCGAAGCTGCAGCCCCCTGCCCGGCGTCTTCATCCTGCGCGGCAAGAGCGGCGATGCCCGGGTGATGGAGAACGAGCGTGAGATCGCCGAGCAGCTGGCCCAGACCTACCGCTTTCGCCTGCTGGACCCGCTGACGGCGTCGGTGGATCAGATCGCGGATCTATGCGGAGAGGCCGCGATCATCGCGGGCGTCGAGGGCAGCCACCTTGCCCACGGCTTGGCCATGATGCCGCCGGGAGCCGCGCTTCTGGTGTTTCAGCCGCCCGACCGCACGGTGGCCGCGCTGAAGACGCTGACCGACCGGCAGAACCAGCGCTATGCCCTGGTGGTCGGCGAAGGTTCGACCACGGGGTTCACGGTCAGTTGGGACGACGTGAGGCGCACCCTGGACCTGCTGACCTGATCGCCTTCTCCAGGGAGGGCTATGACCCCGTCAGCCAGGTGACATCGGTCATCCGGTCGCCCTCGACCAGCACCTCGCGTGGAAGGGGGTGGCTGATGAAATGCAGCGGGCTGGCCGTCAGGCCATAGGCGCCGCTGACATGGATCGCCACGACGTCCCCCTCGGACAGCACCGGCATCGCGACATCGCCCGCCAGCCGGTCGATCGAGGTGCACAGGGGCCCGACGATATTGTAGCGCTCGGTCGCCTCGCCGCCGCCGACCCGGTGCATCCGGTAGTTCCTGTGGATCACCATGCCGAAATGCCCCGAGGCCGGCAGGTGGTTGTTCATCCCGCCGTCGCAGATGGCGATGTTGCGCCCGCGCGACAGCTTGGTGCCGATGACGCTGGTCAGGAAATAGCCCGCCTCTCCCACCAGGTAGCGCCCCAGTTCCAGGACCAGCCGGGTGCCGGAAAACCGGGGCTCGGCCCGAAAGGCGTCCAAGTCGGGACCGATGCCCTCCGCCACCTCCTGCAGGTCCAGCGGCTTGTCCTCGGGGTGGTAGGGCACGCCCAGGCCCGAACCGAAGACCAGCTTTTGCGGGACGATGTCGTGCCGGTCGCAGATGTCGCGAAAGATCGACATGAAGATGCGATAATTCTCGCAGATCGCCTGCGGCTTCAGGCATTGCGTGCCGGAATAGATGTGCAGGCCCACCAGGTTCAGATGCGGCAGGGCCAGGACCTGCGGCAGCGCCTCATCGGCGCTCTCGATGTCGAAGCCGAAGGGGCTGGGCCGTCCGGCCATCTGGTCGCCAAACCCCTTGGGCACGCTGGAGGGCGCCAGGCGGATCAGGATGTCCTGCCGCAGGCCAAGGTCGGCCGCCGCCCGGTCGGCCAGCCGCGCCTCGCGCAGGTTCTCGACCACCAGTTCCCCGATCCCGGCCTCGACCGCCTGCCGGATCTCGACCTCGCGCTTGCCCGGACCGGTAAAGCTGGCCCGCGCGGCGTCCCAGCCCGCGCGACGGGCCAGGTGGAACTCTCTGATCGAGGAGACGTCGACATCGTCGATCCGGTCCGCCAGCCAGCCCAGCAGGGCCGGGTTGGGATTGCACTTCATCGCATAGCTGAGATGGAACCACCGGCCCAGCGATGCCCGGATCTGCGCGATCCTGTGCTCGATGTCGTCCGTCAGGTAGACATAGGTGGGCGTGCCAAACCGTTGCGCCGCCTGCGACAGGCAGGCATCCAGCGCCGTCTCACTGCTGGGCATTGGCATATTGGACGATCCGGTCGACGCTGTCGAAATTGTCCAGTGTGACATCCGCCGGATGGACCTCGATGCGAGTGGTGCTTTCCACAAAGCCGATCAGGTTCATCATGGCCACCGAATCCAGAAGGCCGGTGGAAAACAGTCTGGTGCTGGCGTCGATCCAGCTATCGACATTCAGCGAATTCTTCAGAAAGTCGATCACGCTTTGGGCAGTCAGAAACATGGCACAGGGGCCCCCCTCTTGAAACAACGACCGGTCACCCGGCTTCCGCCAGCCGGATGGCCCTGGACCCGGCGATGACGGCCGGCCTGTCCAGTTTGCCGCTGGCCGTGCGCGGCATCGGGCCCGGCCAGGGATGGATCCATCGCGGAACCATGTAATGCGGCATGGACCTGCGGCAGTGGGCCAGCAGCGCCGCCGGATCGAAGCCGTCCAGCCCGCTGACGGCGACATGCACGACTTGGCCCAGGTCGTCGTCCTCCACGCCGAAGGCCACCACCTCTGCCACCATGCCGCTTTGCGAGACCTGATCCTCGACCTCGGTCGGGCTCAGCCTGAAGCCGCTGGTCTTGATCATGTCGTCGATCCGGCCGACGAACCACAGGTCCCCGTCCTCGTCCACCCGCACCAGATCGCCGCTGTAGACGACGGGCGCATCGCCCAGGATATGCCTCAGTTCGGGACAGGGACGGATCTTCTGACGGGTCAGGTCGGGCCGGTTCCAGTAGCCCAGGCTGACCAGCGGGCCACCGTGCACCAACTCGCCCTGTTCGCCCGGCCCGGCCAGACCCTTGCCATGCTGCACCACATGGATGCTGGCATTGGGGATCGCCTGTCCGATCGAGCCCTTCTTGGCCGCGAACCGGGCCGGCGGCAGATAGGTGGAGCGGAAGGCCTCGGTCAGGCCGTACATCAGGTAGATGTCCACGCCGGGAAAGACCTCGGGCATCCGGTCGAGGATATCCGGGGGGATCTTGCCGCCGGTATTGGTGACCCGCCGCAGCGACGGCATCGGCGTCGGCGCCTGGACCAGCAGCCGCACCACCTGGTTCCAGATCGGCGGCACCCCGGCAAAGCCCGTGACATCGTGTTCGCGAACCGACCGGACCAGTTCGCTTGGCATGGCGACGGGCTGGTGGACGACGCTGCCGCCGGTCAGCAGCATGGTCGTCAGCTGGTTCAGCCCGGCATCGAAGCTGTAGGGCAGGACCGACAGAAGGCGATCTCCCTCGGACAGGCCCAGATAGGCCGTGACCGATTCCGCGCCGATGCGGATATTGGCATGGCTGAGCATCACGCCCTTGGGCAGGCCCGTCGACCCGGAAGTATAGATGATCATCGCAAGTTCGTCGCTGCCGGGACGGGCCTCTTGCGACAGCCCGGTGGCGGTCTGGCCGGACCACCGGTCAAGGCCGGTCGCCGCACCCTCTGCGGTCAGCAGGGTGCCGCAGATCGCATCGGGCATGCCGCCGGCCTCCAGCTCCTTCAGGGCCTGGGGACGGGTGACCAGTGCCCGCGCGCCGCTGTCCGTGGCGACATGGCGAAGCTGCTGCGCGGTCCACTGATGGTTCACGTTCACCACCACGGCGCCGATCCTGGCGGCCCCGAACATCGCGGCCACCTCCTCGATCCCCTTGCGCAGGTGCACGATGACCCTGTCGCCGGCGCGGATGCCGATGCCTGCCAGATGGTCGGCCACCAGATCGGCCTCGGCCGACAGCTCGGCATAGGTGACGGAACGGGACGCGTCGATCAGGGCGGTCTTGTCGGGGCGGATCGGCAGGTTGTCGGCCAACAGGCGGTACAGGCTCTGGCCCGGCATCATCAATGGACCTCGGAGGATATCAGCGCGGGCGACGGCACCGGCCGCGGCGTGGTGGGGGCCAGGGGTGACAGGCGGGGATAGATCCGGGCGGGCGATCCCAGCACCGTCGAATCGGAGGGCACATCGGTCGACACGGCGGTGTTGGCCCCGATCCGGACCCTGTCGCCGATCCTGATCCTGCCGAGCACGGTCGAGTTCACGCCGATGAAGACGTCATCGCCGATGACCGGAGCACCGTCGCCCATGTTCGTGCCGATCGTCACGTTGTGCATGACGCCGCAGCGGTCCCCGATAATGACGTCGGGATGAATCGACAGCGACCCTTCGGCATGAATGATATGAAAATCCTTGCCTATGACAACCTGCGGTGGAATCCAGACCTTGGTCACATTCAAAACAAGAACTTTCAGGACCATATAACCCTTGTTGGCAATGAACCTGAGAATCGGGTTTCTGCGCTGGTTCGCCCATCGTCCGTATCGATATATCTCCAATGAGATAAAGGCAGGCTCCAAAATATGACTGCCATGTCGACGGAAGTCGTCCCTAACCAACTGTAACATCTACACTCTCCGACTACACACACGCCATGCCGGCACCGCGGACCGCGGACCGCCGTCACGCGGACGCCACGATCATCCTTGCGAAACGCAGGGGCAACATGCCCCTTCCGGATAGTCCCTATCGATCATACGCCTGAAATTAACATATGCGGCAACTATTTTCTGTAAAACAGTATTGCAGCGCCTCGGCATGTTTTGGCCCAGAGAAACTGCACGCGCCCTGTGCAGGGATTAATACCTGAAGTTGAAATATTCCTTTTCATTATCGTTCTGATTGGAAACTGCGCTGTCATTGCCTTGACAGAACTTCCGGACGCACCGGGCAATGTCCTGTGAGCTATAATTTCCCGCAGGCGGAACTTCACCTTTCCGTGGGGGCTTGTTTCGGGGAAACAACCGGGTCCTTCATGTCACGTCGCGGCAAGCAAGCCTCTCGCGGTTCCGCGCTCAGCCTTCTGGTCCTGCCATCGCTGCTGGGGGCGTGCGACGGGCCGCAATCGGCGCTGATGCCCGGCGGGCAGGATGCTGCCCAGTTGCTGTTGATCTTTCTGGTGATGCTCGGCGGCGCCATTGTCCTGTGGCTGGCGCTGAACGGAATGTTTCTTTATTTCACGCAGGTGGACCGCAGGCATGTCGCCTTGCGCCACGGCAACCGGATCATCATCGGGGCCGGCGTCGTGCTGCCCACTCTCGTGGTCGGCGCCCTGCTGGCCTGGGGGCTGTCGATCATGCCGTCGCAGCGTGCCCCGGGCGACGGTCTGGTCATCCGCGTCAATGGAGAGGAGTGGTGGTGGCGGGTGGAATACTGGCCCGCGGGCGCGCAGGAACCGATCGCATCGGCCAATGAGATCCGCTTTCCCGCCGGCAGCCGGACCGAGCTGCAACTGACCGCCAGCACCTATATCCATTCGCTGTGGATCCCATCCTTGGGCGGCAAGATGGACATGATCCCGGGCCGCCAGACCGTGCTGACCCTGCATCCCGACCTCGAGGGCTTCTATCGCGGCCAATGCGCCGAATTCTGCGGCGCCTCTCATGCGCTGATGGCCTTCGAGGCGGTCGTGATGGCGCCCGAGGACTTCGATGCCTGGCTGGCCGAACAGGCCGCCCCCGCACCCGAACCCCAAAGCGACCTGCAACGGCAAGGTCAGGCGATCTTCCGCGACGAGGGCTGCGGCGCCTGCCACGCAATTCGCGGCACGGCGTTCACGGGCACGGTCGGCCCGGACCTGACGCACCTGGCCTCCCGCGCCTCGCTGGCGGCCGGGATCATGGAGGTCGAGCGCGACGACCTGATGAACTGGATCGCCCATACACGGGACATCAAGCCCCAGGTCGCCATGCCGGCCTATGACTGGCTGGCGCGGGACGAGCTTGCCGCCTTGGCCGTCTATCTGGAGAGCCTCGAATGATCGATCGCAAGCCTCAGGGCCCTTATCCCCCGACCGAGGCGATGCTGGCCAAACCGGTTCCGCAGGATCTGCGCACTGCCCAGGAGGACCGCCTGCGCAAGGTCTGGAAGACCAAGACCGGCATCCGCTACCTGATGTCGGTGAACAATTCCGAAGTCGGCAAGTGGTATTCGCTGACCTGTTTCGCCTTCATGCTGGCCGCCGGGGTGCTGGCGCTGCTGATGCGGGTGCAGCTGGCCTATCCGGGGATGCAGTTCCTGGACGCCGACCGCTTCAACCAGTTCTTCACGATGCACGGCTCGGCGATGATGTTCCTCTTCGCCGTACCGCTGTTCGAGGCGATGGCGATCCTGATCCTGCCCGCCTTCCTGGGTGCACGGGACATGCCCTTCCCGCGCCTGTCGGCCTTCGGCTACTGGTCCTTCCTGATCGGCGGCGTCTTCGTGCTGGGTTCGGTCCTGTTCGACGCCGCGCCCAAGTCGGGCTGGTTCATGTATCCGCCGCTGGCGACGATGGACGAAGGGGTGGGGTCAGACATCTGGCTTCTGGGCCTCTCGTTCATCGAGATCGCCTCGATCGCGGCGGCGGTCGAACTGATCGTGGGCGTCCTGAAATGCCGCCCGCCCGGCATGCGCGTCAACACGATGCCCCTTTACGCCTGGTACGTGCTGGTGGTGGGCGGGATGATCCTCTTCGCCTTTCCGCCCCTGATCGCGGGCGACCTGCTGTTCGAACTGGAACGGGCGCTGGACTGGCCCTTCTTCGACCCGTCGCGCGGGGGCGATCCGATCTTCTGGCAGCACCTCTTCTGGATCTTCGGCCACCCCGAGGTCTATATCGTCTTCCTGCCCTCGGTCGCGATTGCCGCCATGGTCGTGCCGACGATGGCACAGCGGCCGATCGTCGGCTATTCCTGGATCGTGCTGTCGGCGGTGGGGACGGGGTTCCTGTCCTTCGGCCTCTGGGTGCACCACATGTTCACCACGGGCCTGCCGATGATCTCGCTGGCCTTCTTTTCCGCCGCATCCGAGGCGGTGGTGATCCCCACGGGCATCCAGCTGTTCGTCTTCCTGGTCACGCTGATGGTGGGCCATGTCCAGAAAAGCCTGCCGATGCTCTGGATCGCGGGCGGGCTGGCGATCTTTACCGCCGGGGGTTTGACCGGCATCATGCTGGCCATCGCGCCTTTTGACTGGCAGGTGCATGACACCTACTTCATCGTGGCGCACCTGCATTACACCCTGTTCGGGGGGATGATCCTGCCGGTGATGGCCGGGGTCTATTACTTCTTTCCCTTCTTCACCAAGCGGGTGCTGTCGGTCCGGCTGGGCAAATGGGCATTCTGGCTGATCTTCGGCGGCTTCAACCTGACCTTCCTGCCGATGCACCTGACCGGCCTGCTGGGCATGCCGCGCCGGGTCTTCACCTATCAGCCGGATCTGGGCTGGAACCTGCTGAACCTGATCTCCTCGGTCGGGGCCTTCATCATCGCGGCGGGCTTCCTGGTCTTTACCTGGGACCTGCTGCGCCCCGGCAAGCCACGCCTGCAGACCCGCAACCCCTGGAACGCCGGCACCCTGGAATGGAGCGACACGCTGTCCGACGATGACTGGGGCGTGCGCTCGATCCCCTACATCACCTCGCGCTATCCGCTCTGGGATCAGCCAAAGCTGGTCGATCGCATGTCCGCGGGCCGCTATTACCTGCCGGACGCCCCGGAAGGTCATCGCGAGACCCTGGTGACCAGCGTCATCGACGCACGCCCGGTTCAGGTCCAGCGCGTGACCGGCGATGCCTGGATCACGCTTCTGGCGGCGGTGTTCATCGGCGGCAGCTTCATCCTGCCGACCTTCCATCACTACATCGCGGGTGCGCTGTCCGGGTTGTTGGGGGTGGGCTGCATCCTCTACTGGCTCTGGACCTCGACCGCCCGGATCCCGGAAGCCGAGATGAAGGACGCCGGATTGGGCCTCAGCCTGCCGACCTATGCCTCGGGGCCGCAATCGGTGGGCTGGTGGGCCATGTGGATCACCATGCTGGGCGACGCGACGGCCTTCGCCTCGGTGGTCTTCGGGTTCTTCTTTTACTGGACGGCGGATGCGAACTTTCCGCCGGAGGGCGCGGCCCATGCCGATCTGGGGCTGGTGGGCCTGTCGGCGCTGGCGCTGGTCCTGGCCTGGGCGCTGACCTTGGGGGCGCGGTACCTGAACCGCGCCGGCCGGACCGGGGCGGCGCGGGCGGCGCTGGTCGCGGGTCCACTGGCCGCGCTGGCGGGGGGCGCGATGTTGGTCCTGTCGGTGCTGCACCTGGCGCCCTCCAGCCATGTCTATCCGGCGGTGGTCTGCGCCTTGGTGATCTGGACGGGCGTGCATGTCCTGGTGGGCGTGCTGATGCAGCTTTACTGCCTCGCAGGCACGATCTTCGGCAAGATCGACCCCGATCATGACGCCGACCTGTGGAACGTCTCGCTCTACTGGCACTTTCATGTGCTGACGGTGCTGGTCACCGCCGCCGTCATCGGCCTCGGCCCGAGGCTGCTGTGAAGGAGGACCCGATGCCCGGCATCAGCCACCGCCAGGACGAGGAAGAATTTCGCGGCGCCACCGGCAGCCTGTTCCGCATCGCGCTGGCGCCCACGGTCTGGGCGTTCCATTTCGTCTTCTGCTATGCCGGCGCCGCCGTCTGGTGCGCCAAGGTCGGGACCGAGGACGGCGTCACCTTCCTGCGCCTGTCGATCCTGGGCCTGACGCTGCTGGCCCTGGCCGTGATTGCCTGGCAGGGCTGGCAGTCCTATCGCCAATGGGGGCCCCATGATCACGACGACCATGTCGAGGGGCCCCATCGCTTCCTGGGGCACGCGGCGCTGCTGCTGTCCATCATCTCCTTCGTGGGCGTGGTCTATGTGGCCCTGCCCGCGTTCTTCATCACGAGTTGCCTATGACCGCGCGCAGCCTCCCGGCCCTTGGCGGCATCCTTCTGCTGGCGGCGATCTGGCTGCTGCCGCTGGACCAGCTTGCGCCGCGCTTTCCGTTGCACATGCTGCGGCACATGGTCCTGGTCGCGCTGGCGGCGCCCCTGCTGGTGCTGGGCTTCCCCGCGCTTGGCCGCTGGCTGGCCATCTCTCCCCTGGTCGCGGCGGCGATCGAATTCGCGCTGGTCTGGGCTTGGCACATGCCCGCCGCGCACGGGCTGGCCTATCGGCTGCCCTTGGGCTTCGCGCTGGAACAGGCCAGCTTCCTGCTAGCCGGGTTGCTGGTCTGGGCAGGCTGCCTGCGCGCGGCCGCGACCGGCAATGCGGGGCAGGCGCTGGCGGGCGCGGGCGGCCTGCTGCTGACCTCGATGCACATGACGCTGCTGGGCGCGCTTCTGACGCTGGCGCCGCGTGATCTCTATGCGGGCTTTTGCGGCACGGCGCCCGATCCCGGGGGACAGGCAGTCGGCGGCATGCTGATGCTGGCCATCGGCACGCCCGTTTATCTGCTGGCCGGGGTCGCGCTGGCGGCCCGGGCCCTGTCCTGCCGCGGGGTGACGACATGAACAGGCTGCGGACCGTCCTCCTGACCATCGCGGCGATGGGGGTCCTGGCCGGACTGGTCGGTCTGGCCGTGGTGTTCCTGGGCCTCTTCAACACCTCGGCGCAGCAGGGGCACTGGGGCGTCACCAACTGGGTCCTGCACACGACCTTCCGGAACTCGGTCGAACTGCGCGCACCGCCGCCCTCCGCGGTTCCCGAGGATCTGGAGGACCCGGCCCTGATCCAGCTGGGGGCGCGGCACTATGACAGCGCCTGCCGGATGTGCCACGCCAGCCCGGGTGAGGTGGCGACGGCCACCATCGCCTCGATGGTGCCCCGCCCGCCGCAGGTCGAGGAGGCCGTGGCCCCTTGGCGCCCCGAGGAAATGCACTGGATCGTCGAAGAAGGCGTCAAGATGTCGGGCATGCCCGCTTGGCCCGATGCCGGCCGAGGCGACGAGGTCTGGGCCGTTGTGGCCTTCCTGACCGCCGTGCAGCGCGGACTGACCGCCGAGGACTATGCCCAGCTGACCGATACTGCGCCCGGGGGCTATTGCGCCGGCTGCCATGGCCCCCAAGGCACGCCGCGCGCCCCGCGCCTGGACATCCTGCAGCCCGCATATATTGCCACCGCCCTTGCTGCCTACCGCTCGGGCGCCCGGCCCAGCGGGATCATGTCCCACGCGATCAGCCGCACCGACCCGGCCCGGGACGGGCAGCTGGCCCAGGAACTGTCGCAACTGCCCGCTCCCACCGATGGGCCGGAAGTCCCCGTTCCCGAGGGGGCAGAGGCACTGGCGCGCAGGGGGACGGCGGACATTCCGGCCTGCCTGTCCTGTCACGGGCCGAACAACCGCAACCCGCTGATCCCGCGCCTCGATGGCCAAGGCCGCGACTATCTGCAGCAGCAGCTGATCCTCTGGCGGGCCGGCAAGCGGGGCGGCGGTGAACGGTCCGTCCTGATGCACGCCGCAGCCCAAGGTCTGACGGACCCGCAGATCGAGGCCCTGGCGGCTTATTTCGCCGCCCGTGAACCGTGACCCAGGGACCGGATCGCGGGCCGGCAGGGGAACAATCGCGGGCCGCGACCGTTGCCAAGGACCAACCAAAAAGGAGAACCCGGATGAACGAAGATCGCACCAAGGGTCAGGCCAAGGACGTCATCGGCTCGGCCAAGGAAACCATCGGCAAGGCAATCGGCGACAAGGAGACCGAGCGCAGCGGGCAGGCCGATCAGGTCGAAGGCAAGGTCCGGAAGGGCGTCGGCAAAGCCAAGGATGCCCTGAGCGGCGACAACAAGTAGGTTGAATCCCGTCCGACAGGTTCGGCGGCCCCGCAGAGGGGCCGCCCTGCATCCACCATCTGTTTCCTGATACCAGTTTCCGGCGCTGTCCCAGAGGCCGACGTGCTTCACCGCATCACGCGACATTTTGGTTCGAACTGGCGCGACATGCTGCGGCATGCCGTGCAATCGGCCGTGGCGGCCTCCGCAACCTACCTGCTGATGCGCTGGCTGGGCCTGGACGAGGCGTTCCTGGCCATCCTGAGTGCAGTCCTGATCATCCAGCCTTCGGTCGGCGGCACGATGGGCGCCGCCTTCACCCGCGTTCAGGCGACGGTCGTGGGCAGCCTGATCAGCCTGGCCTGCCTGGCGCTGCTGCCCGACATCTGGGGCACGACCTCGGCCTTGGCCCTGTCGCTGCTGGTCGTGGGGGGCGTTGCAGGGGCACGCCCCGACTGGAGCTATGGAGCGGTCGCCGCGGTCGGGATTGCCTTGGCACCGGAGGCGGCCATGCTGGAAACCTCGGCCGAACGGGGCGTGGCGATCGCGCTTGGCGCGGCCACGGGGGTTCTGGCGGCGCTGGTGATCTGGCCCGACCGGGCCGAGGTGCGGTTCGACCGTCACTTTCGCCGTGCCCTGCGGGCCACGGCCACGCGTCTGGGCGATGCGCTGAAGGCCGCTGCCCAAGAGGGAACAGGATCTGCCCTGCACGACCATGTCTCGGAATACCACAAGGCGGTGCAGCAGGCGCAGGAGGCGCTGGCCGTGGTCAAGATGACGGACAGGGCCGGGATGCACCGACGCCTGGAGGCGCTGCGGCGACTTTATAACTCGGTCATCATCCTTGAGCGGGCCGCCGAGGCCGATCTCATGCCCTCGGCGACCAGTCAGGAATTGAAATCGCGGCTTGATCGGCTGCGGGAGGAAGCCTGCGCCGCCCTTACCGCCTTGGCCGAGGGCGACGCGAACCCGGAGGGGCAGACAGAACGCATCGACCACATTCTGGACGAACTGCAGATTTCTCTGCCCCATGACGATGCCGACTCGCGGCGTCATCGAAACCGGAACGCCTTGGCCTTTGGCCTTCAGGAGGTTCGCCGGACGCTTGCCGCCCTGATCGACGCCAGCCGATAAAGCCGATTTGCCGATCAGTTGCCGGAGGGCTGCTCGGCCTCGGCAGGAGCATCGGCGCTGGCATCGGCCGCCGAGGCAGCGCCGTCCGCTGCTTCACCCGCAGCTTCCTCTGGCGTTGCCGTCGAGGATGAACCGCCCGTCGCCATGTCGCCAGTTCCAGACATCTGACCTGCCTCACTTCCGCCTTCAGCGGAGGCGCCGCCGGTATCTCCCGAAGTCGCCGGCTCCTCAATAGGGCGCCCCGTGGGATCATAGAGCACCACATCCGCGCCCTCGCGCAGCATCACCCGGATCTCCTGCATGGCCTGCTGGCGCAGGTGCTGTTCGATCTGCGGGCGCACCACCTCGATCGGCGGCAGGTCCTGCTGGCCTTGGGCCTGGGCTTCGTCATAGCTCTGCTGGACCGCCTCGTCGCTGACGGCCTTGGCCATTTCGCGGTCAAGCCAGACCTGAACCATCGCGTTCTTTTCGGCATCCTCGGTGGTGCGGCGCACCAACTCGGTCACTTCGGGGTCTTGGGCGAGGTTTTCGCTCCGAGCCTTTTCCAGGACAAGTTCGCGCATGATCAACTGCTCCAGCGCGATGGGGACCAGCATCTGCGGCGACTGCGCCTGCAACTGCGGCGGCAGCATGCCCACCACCGTCATAACATCGTCACCGCGGATCTCGGCCTCGCCCACGGTGGCGACAAGCGCGTCGGGTTGCGGATTGCCGGATGCATCCTGACCCGCGGACTGTGCGTTCGTCTGTGCGTCCGTCTGCGCGGTCTGCTGATCCGGAAACGAAGTCTGCTCGCTTTGGGTGGCGGGGGACGCCTGATCGGTCGCGGTCGCATCCTGAGCCAGTGCCGCGCCGGTTGCGAAAGGCAGGCTGAGAACAGCTGCCAGGGCGGTGCTGCGCATTTTCCAGTTCGTCAGTGTCATGTCGATCTCCTGTCTGGCTGCGTGGGCCGACACAACGGCTCACCTTGGCCGCCGTTCCGGCCGGGGGCCTCACGTCTTGGCTACTACAAGGGTGGGATGGGCCCCTAGGACGAAGGCAGGAACATTTCCGCCACCCGCCGGTTCGGGACCGACGGGCATTCACGGCCCGGAAAGGAGAACCCATGGCACATGCAAGCGGCAAGAAATTCGGCCCCGGCCAGCAGGACCAGGGAAAAGGCGATGGCAGCGGCGGGATGAGCCCCATCGACGTAGAGCCCCTGCCCGACAACGAGATCCTGTCCAATCGCGACAAGTCCCGCCACTCGGACGAGCGCGGTCTGGATTCCCGCCATGTCCACACCCAGCAGCACCATGACCACACGGCCAACCACGCCCCAGGCGAGGGAGAGGCAGGGGCCGCGTCCAAGCCCGACCATCTGCCCGACGAGCGCCCGGACCGCGACGCGGAGGAGTGATCTCGGCCCCTCGGCGCTGAAAGGAGCAAGAAGATGAGCAGCAAGCACGAAAAGACCGACAACCCGACCGATGCCGATCTGCGCAGCGATCCCGGCATCGGCAGATCCAAGGGGATGGACCGGAAAGACCCGCCCATTGGAGGAGAGAATACCTACGAAGGCGATGTCGGGAACGACACCAATCCGCAGGGCGGGATCGATCCCGACCAGCGGGGGCGCACCAACAAGTAAGCGCTAGGGACCAAGGTGCACGTCCTTGGTCCTCTACCGCTTCTGTGGGCGGCTAGCCTGATCTGCCCAAGGCGGCGCCAAGGCTTATGCCTCCGCATCAAGCTGCCGCACCTGATGCATCCTGGCTTGCCGGCCGCTAAAGTGGTCCGGTAGCGCAGGCAGGAGGCAAAGCGGGAACGACATGAGACGGGTATATCTGCTTCTGGGCGGTTTGGGACTAGCAGGGCTGATTGCGGGGCTTTCTCTCCTGCAGCCTGGCAAGGAACCCCAAAACGTGACCTTCCTGGGTGAGGTCGTGCCGCCTGACCGGATTGCCCTTGGCGAGACCCTTTACGTTGAAAACTGTGCCTCATGCCACGGCGCCCAACTGGAGGGGCAGCCCGACTGGAAGACCCCCTTGGAAAGCGGCCGCATGCCCGCGCCGCCCCATGATGCCAGCGGCCACACCTGGCACCACGCCGACCGGCAACTTTTCGACATTACCAAGCTGGGTCTGGGCGCCGTGGTGGAGGGATATGAGAGCAACATGCCGGCCTTCGCAGGCACACTGACCGACGACCAGATCCGCGCTGTTCTGGCCTATATCAAGAGCACCTGGCCCGCGCGCGAACGCGCGTTCCAGGATGATGTTTCGACCAGGGACGGCGCCCGCTGAGCGATCCTGAACGGGCGGTGCGTCCCGGGGAAGTGCCGGAACGGCGGCCTCAATCCCGTGACGACACAGGCGACTGCAGCGCCTCATCGGCCTCGTCGGGCCCTCCGGCGGTTCCGCCCTCACCTGCCTCGATGATGTGCCCGTCGGCCGACCCGATGTCATCGGGGTCAAGGTCACGGCTCGGCGCGGAGGAGGTGTCATCCTGATAGCCCTCCGCCAAGGCATCGTCCTCCTCCAGCGCGCCCTCCTGGCGCAGTTCTTCCTGGGCCCGGGCCCAGTGCTCGGCCTCGCGGCCCTCGGGGCGACCGTCGGCTTCCCAGATCTGGTGCGCGCGCTGGCGGATCCGTTCACTCTGTTCCATGGTATCCTCTCGTCATCCTGTTGTCCCCGAACCGGCCGCGCGCCTCAATGTTCCCGACCGGAAGGGGACGGCTGGTCGCTTGCTGCGACGACAGGAACATATTCCCGCGCAGGCGATTGATCGAATTCCCTGCCACGGAGATTTCTCATGATCGACACCAGGACCCGCCGGATCCTCGACCATCCGACAGACACGCTCCTGATCCTGGCCCCTTCGCGGCCTGGTTTCAGGATCGTCTTGACCATCGGCACGCGCCTGCCGACCCGGTATGACCTGAGCCTGCAACAGGTCATTACGATGCTGACCCAGGCCGCGGGCCGCGGCACGGCGGCATCCTGAACGTGCCGGACCGCCGCCGCAGACCTGCCGGCGCGGCGGCACGATGAATTGCGGAGCATCCAGCACATGAACGACCATCGTCTTCTGTCCCGCGGCAACGCGGCCCGGGCGCTGTGGGACTCGGTCCGCACCAGCCTGTGGTTTCTTCCCGCCGTCATGGGCGTCCTTGCGCCGGTGCTGACCTTTCTGGCGCTGGCAACCGATCACTGGCTGGACCAGGGGCCAAAGGACAGCCTGCCGGGCCTGGTCTATGTCAGCCCGCCGGCTCAGGCACGCGAACTTCTGGCGACGGTCCTGACCTCGATGATCACGATGGCCAGCCTTGTCTTCTCGATCACCATGGTGGTGCTGACCCTGGCCACCAGCCAGTTCGGCCCCCGGTTGATCCGGAACTTCATGGGCCGCCTGCAGACCCAGTTCGTGCTGGGCACCTTCGTGATGACGATCATCTACTGCCTGCTGCTGCTGTCCTTCATCCAGGCGGGCGACGAAGACGCGATGCATGCCTATCTGTCCGTCACGCTGGCGATTGGGCTGACCATCGCCAGCGTCGCCCTGATGGTCCTGCATATCCATGAACTGGCCGCCTCGATCATGTCCGAAACGCTGATCGACGCAGTGGGGCGCGAACTGGACCGGGGCGTCGGGGGCCTGCGCCCCCTGGGCGAGGGGGCCGATCCAAGGGACGCGCTGCCGGATGATTTCGAGGCGGGCGCCGCCTTCTTCGGTGTCCGGTCCTCGGGCTACATCCAGGCCATCGAGCTTCAGCGGATCATCGACGCCGCCCGTGCGGCCGATGTCCTGGTCGGGCTGAAGCTGCGGGCCGGGGATTTCGCGATCCCGAACGGCCGGGCCTTCGGCATCTATCCGGCCAGCCGGGCCTCGGACAGGCTGGCGGATACAATCGAACGCGCGATCACCCTGGGGGTGCACCGGACGCCGGTACAGGACCTCGAATTCTCGATCCGTCACCTGGTCGAGATCGCCGTGCGGGCGCTGTCCCCGGGCATCAACGACCCCTACACGGCGGTGTCGGTCATCCACCGGCTGTCGTCATCTTGGGCGGAACTGCTGCAGCGATCCGTGCCGCGCGGCGTCTTTCAGGACAGGGAGGGGGTCCTGCGCGTGATCTGTCCCCGCCCCAGCTATGGCAGCCTGCTGAACGCCTCGTTCAGCCAGATCCGCCAGAGCGGATGCGACAAGCCGATCATCCTGATCCATCTGCTGAAGGCCCTGCAGGCGATGGCTCCTTGCGCCAATACCGGCGACCAGCAGGCGGCACTGCGGGATCAGGCCGATGCCATCCTGGAAGACGCGCGGCGCGAGATCTGCAACAGCGCCGACCTGGAGGATGTGGAGAAACAGGGCCAGCGGACGCTGGAGGTGCTGGCAGCCATCTGCCCG
This sequence comes from Paracoccus sp. T5, assembly GCF_048538155.2. Taxonomy (GTDB): domain Bacteria; phylum Pseudomonadota; class Alphaproteobacteria; order Rhodobacterales; family Rhodobacteraceae; genus Paracoccus. The sequence goes on along the minus strand of NZ_CM135809.1, from coordinate 345,764 downwards.
GGCCGCGACGGGGTTGCCGTTCAGACCGGATAGCCGTAGCGCTTGAGAAAGGCCCAGATCGCCCGGTTGAGGTCGCTGAGGTCGCCCAGAGCTTCGTCCAGGCGCGCCATCTCCTTCGCATCAAGCGGTTCGCATTTGCCGAACAGCACACCGTCGCGGCGATCGGCGATCCGCATCAGGATGGTCGAGATCGAGCCCTGTTCAAGATCAAAGGACCAGATGCTGTGGTTGAACCGGTTCCGGGTCGCGGCAAGCCGGGTGAACCGCTGCATCAGGGCCAGCAGCTCGCGCCGTTCGTCGCCGGCGGGGCGGCACAGCTTGGCCAAGCGCTCGATCAGTTCGATGCGGGACTGCGTCGACTTCAGCGACAGGAACAGCACCACGGCGATGTCTTCGCGAACCCCGGCCAAGCCCGCCAGAAGGTGGATCAGCAGGCTTTCCGTGTTGCTCCAGGAATAGTTCATGACGCCGACGCGCAGCAGGACCGCGTCCAGGTTCTCCGCCATGGCGGGCGGCGTTCCGGCGGGCAGGCCGGGATGGTTCTTGATCATGGCCGCATGTCGCGAAAGCGGGCGGCGGCTTCCGTGCGGTTGGTCACGCCCAGCCTGCTGATGATGTTGTGGAGATGCAGCTTGACCGTGTGGTCGGACAGGCCCAGCCGCAGGGCGATGACCTTGTTCGGGTGACCTTCGGCGACCAGCTCCAGCACGTCGTACTGGCGGCGGGTCAGCCCCAGCAGCGGCAGCTCGGCCAGGCCGCCCGGTGCCGGGTTCCGATGGGGCCGGTGGTTCAGCAGTTCCTCGGGGACGTATTTCCCGCCATGCAGCAGCAGCTTCAGCAGCGAAAGCCAGACATCCAGCCGCACGTCCAGCGGCACGAAGCTGTGGATCGTCGTCGGCGGGCAGGGATCGTGGTATCGACGGGCCGCGGCCTCGGCATCCAGATAGGCCAGGACGATCCTGACGCGCGGTCCCGCAAGGCGCAGGGCGCCCTCGGTCGCGGCACCCAGCGTGACCTCGTCGACCAGCAGCAGGCGGACCGATGCGGTTTGTTCGGGTGGCATGGCCCCAAGCGCGTCCAGCGTCGGCAGGTGGATCAGGGGATGGTCGCGGAATTCATGGCTGGTCGCGCGCAGAAGATTTTCGGTGAAACTGCTGCGGCTTCCGACAAGCGCAAGCTCGGGGGAACGGCGGCAGCCCCGCAGGGGAATGCTCTGCGCCACGTCCTGTACATGTTCACTCATAACAGCCTCTTGATGTTGTCAAGGGAGTCGAGGGCGAGAACGCCTGATTGTTCCTCCATCTGATGAGGCCGGCCGGCGCTCCCGCTGCGGTGGGGGAAAAAACTGCCGTCGGATTGCCGCTGGGCGGCCGTGGAATATGACCTGATTGTGGCTGCGAATGCACCGGATTTCCATATACCAAATGGGCTATGGACTGCCCGCAGGGGCGTGGCCGTCCCTGCTCCACCCGGCCGTGGCAGGGCCCATCCTGCGGTGCTGCCCGTCAACCGCCCGGATGTCCGGCTTTCGCGATGACCCGGAACGCGCCACGCTTGGGGTCCGTCGAGGGCGCCCTTGATTGCCCAAGACGACCCGTGCCTGCGTTGGGGGGAGCCAGGCACGGATCAGTGTCGCCGTCCGCACCTGCTGCCGCCTTCTGGCGCGTGGGCCATTGCCCAGCAGCCGACCGTGCGGTCCGCGACAGGTCCCCCGGAACGGTGCAGTTCCTTTGCTGCTTGCGATGATCCGGCAGCGGTCCTGCACGACGAACCGGAGTGTGAAACATGTCTGACAGCCGCAACTTCAACCTGTTCACCTGGCCGTTCAACGATCAGAGCCAGGATCAGGACCAGGACCAGGACCAGGGACAGACGCAGGCCCAAGCCGAACTGCAGGCCCAGCTGCAGGCGCAGGGCCAGGACCAGGGACAAGGCCAGGATCAGGGGCAGGACCAAGGCCAGGATCAGGGCCAGTCCCAGAGCAGCGAAAGCTATAACAGCAACGCCAATGGCAATGCGAACGGCAATGCCAATGGCAACGGCAACATGAACGGCAACGGCAACCTGAACGGGAACGCCAACGGCAACCTGAACGGCAATGCCAACAGCAACACCAACGCGAACGACGCCGCGAACACCGCCTGGAACGCGGCCGCGAACCATGCCGCCAACTATACGGACGTGGCCACCAATGTCAGCACGACCGTGGATGTCGGTCTGGACATGGGAGGATGGGAACCCACGGATGACGACTTTGCCGATCTGGACATCGACAATGCCGACGGCACGATCGAGACCCTGATCGTCAACCGCGACGGCAATGTCGTTCTGGGCAATGACGACGACATCAACCTGGAGAACATGCTGAACGACGCCCTGTCGGGAGGTGGAAACGACAGCGCCAACACGCTGGTCCAGTCGGGCCACATGGTCGACAATGACGTCCTGAGCAATCCGACGGTCTCGAACGACGGCACGTTCAACCAGAACGGCAGCGCCTATGGCGGGGCCGCGACGGCCGAGGACGGCATCGACGCGGGCGGCGCGGGCGGCACCGGCGGAGCGGCCGGCAATGCCAATGGCGGCAACGGCGCCGCGACGGCGTCCGGCGGCATTGCCCTGGCGGCCGGCGGCCTGTCGCTGTCGGGCAGCGGCGGGGATGCCGATGCGGAAGGGGGTGCCGGCGGCGCCTCTGCCGGGCTGGGCCTTGGCCTCGGTGCGGGCATGGGCGGAGAGGCCGGCGGCGGCGACGGCTCGGCCGACGCCGATGCGGATGGTGACGGCACGGGCGGCGACGCGACCGGCGGCGACGCCGGTGCCTTGGCCGCGGGGCTGGGCCTTGGCGCCGGAATGGGCGGCATGGGCGGCAGCGGTGGCAGCACCGGTGACGGCGGCGATGGCGGCGACAGCGGCGACAGCAGTGCCGGCTCTGGCAGCGGCGCGTCCGGTGGCGACGGCGGCGACGGTGGCGACTCGGGCTTCCTCGGCTCGGGCGGCACGGGCGGTGCCGGGGGTGCCGGCGGTGCGGGCACGGGCGGCGCCGGCGGCGCGACCGGCGGCGGCGGCTCCAGCAGCAACGACAGCATGGCCGGTGACGGGGCCGATGGCGGCGCCGGATCGGGCGCAGGCTATGGCCTGGGCGCGGCGATGGCCGAGGCGGGCGACGCGCTTGGCGGCGCCGGCATGGGCGTCGGTCAGGCCATGGCGCATGGCATGGGCGGCGCCGGAGGCTCGGCCGACGGCATCGGCACAGGCACCGGGGGCGGCTGGTCCATCGGCGGCGCAGGCGGCGCCACGGGCAGCACCCATGGCGGTGCGGGCGGCGCCGCGTCGGCGGGCGGCGGTGCGGCCTATGGTGGCCAGGCGTGGAACTCGGGCAGCGGCAATGGCGGCGAGGGCGGCTCGATCATGACGGGTGACGGGGGCTATGCCCATGCCGGCACCTGGGGATCGAACAATGGCGATGACGGCTATGTCACCGGCACGTCGTCCGCCTCGGCCGACGGCCTCCTGGAGACCACGGCCTTCAACCAGAGCATCGTGATGGGCGCGAACGTGCTGGGCAACACGGTCGACATGACCGTGGTGGGCGGCGACCTCAGCTCCAGCCTGGTCGGCCAGGACGACATGAGCTGAGCGCCCGGCGCAACAGGGACCCGCGCGGCACCGTCGCGCGGGTCCGCCAGCATATGCGGCCTTTAACAGGTATCGCTGCTCGACTGAACAGGGGAATTTGCGATGTTCTGCTCGGATGCGGCTTCAGAGTCGATCACTCATTTTATCGGATTGCTTGAACTGATGGAGACACGGGCGCGCCTGCGCCTGGACTATGACGAACTGGTGGCGGTGCAGGCCCAGTACGAGCTGGGCGATCTGGTCGGACTGAGCCAGGACGTGCCCCACCCTTACGTCTTTCGCGACATGAGCGCCATCATCCGACACGCACCGCCACCGCTGTCCTCTGACGCGGTCGCGAACGGCGCCTTCTACGGCTATGGCCCTGCCTCGATCCCGCCGCTGGCGACGGCCCCGGCCCCCCATCAGGGGGGAGAGGGCGATGCACCGGCCTTCCGCCTTGGGTCGGATGCGGGCATGCCGGATTTCACCATGCCCGCACCCGGATCCGTCGCCGCGGTCATCCTCCAGCACCTGCGCCTGTCCGACGACGATCTGCTGGATGCCGACCGGATGAAGCATGTGACGCTGGACCTGCTGCAGGCAGAGTTGGACGGGCTGGTGGCGCAGGCGACCGCCCTTGGCGTCGCGCCCGGCCTGACCCTTCCCGAGACCGAGGCCGATTTTCTGGAGATGGCTTGGGCCGTGCAGCGGCTGGCGTCGCCCCAGGATGGGGACCTGTCGGGCGCGGAGGCCCAGGGCCCCCACCTGGACGGTCAGCCGGGCGGCGCGCGCCCCGACATCCAGGACCTGCTGCCCGACGCCGTCAAGGAGCGCCTGACGCAAGACGACGCGGATGCCGGCCCGACGCACCAGGTCGTCCACGGCGCGAACATGCTGGTGAACGAGGTCATCCTGACCGCCAGCTGGATCTCGGCGCCGGTGATGGTTGTGGGCGGCGACAGCATCTCAGTCGATCTCATCTCGCAGGTGAATGTCTGGCAGGACGTCGATCTGGTGACGGGCCCGTCGGGCGGCAGCTGGGACAGCCTTGGCGGGGCGACCCGCGGCATCAACTTTGCCGAGCTGGTCCACCGGTCGCACACGCAGACCGTGCCCGCGCAGGGGGACGACGCGGCCCCGCAATTCTGGGCGGTGACGACGATCGAAGGCAGCCTTGTCAACTTCAACTGGATCGTCCAGCACAACTATGTCAGCGACAATGACGTGACCTCAATCACGCTGACGGCGTCCAGCACCACGCTGATTTTCGGGGCCAACGGCGCCGTCAACGAGGTGTCGCTGTTCGAACTGGGCTTTCATTTCGACCTGATCGTCATCGACGGCAACCTCATCAACCTGGCCGCGATCTTCCAGACCAACGTGCTGCTGGACAGCGACCACGTCACCCTGCGCGATGCCGGGGGCCGGATCAGCAGCGGGGACAACCTGCTGGTGAACGACGCCTCGATCCTGCAGGTGGGGCAGGCCGGCCATGTCACGGCGACAGGCAACTACCTGAAGCTGCTGGCCGAGGGACCGGACGGGATGTCGTCGGGCGTGCTGCAGGACGGGGCCTTCGCGGGCAGCGAGATGCTGCGCGTGCTGCACATCAAGGGCGACCTCGTCTCGGCCCAGATCATCGAGCAGATCAACGTCCTGGGCGATGCCGACCAGGTCGACCTGCTGGCCGCGCAGGCGATGGAACATGCCGGCGACGTCACCGTCGTCACGGGATCGAACGTGCTGATCAACTCGGCCCATATCGCCGAATACGGGGTGGATGCGACTGTCCATACTCGGGGCAGCGTTTATTCCGACGCGTTGATCCACCAGGCGGAACTAGTTGATCCGGGCTCGCCCATGGGCGGACCGGGCCTGGCCAGCGAGGCCGTGGTGTTTCTGGCCGAGGCGATGGGGCCGCAGGGGGATGACAGCGATCTGGCGCCCCACATGATCCCGTCGGACGCCATCCCCGTCGATCCCATGCAAACGGTATTGTCATGACGACAGAACGACTGCCGCCCGATCACCCCCGGCGCGGCCCCGGCAGAACATCCCCAACAGGGACCGCCGCCCTGAACCATGGCCCCACGATCGAGGCCGAGGCGGGCCGCGTGCCGGCAGGCCCGGCGCCCACCCCCCTGAAAGGCCGCGGCGCCTTTCACAGGCGTGTCCCCGAGACCGACATTTCCGGCGCGATCGGCCGGGCCCTGCGCGCGGTGCGGCTGAACCTGCTGGCGGTGATGGTCTTTACCTGCGTGACGAACATCCTGGTGCTGGCCATCCCGCTCTACCTGTTCCAGATCTCGGACCGGGTGCTGACCAGCCGCTCGACCGACACGCTGGTCATGCTGACGCTGGTCATCGTGGGCGCGGTGATCCTGCAGGTGACCTTTGATGCGATCCGGCGCTTTATCCTGATGCGCACTTCGGTCGACATGTCGGCGCGGCTTGGCGCGCCGATCCTAGCGGCGGCGGCGCGCGCGTCGCTGCAAAGCAACGGGCGCGAATACCAGACGCTTGGCGATCTGCAGCAGCTGCGCAGCTTTCTGGTGTCGGGAACCTTGCTGGCCTTTCTCGACCTGCCCTTCGCCCCGCTGTTCGCGGTCGCGATCTTTCTGGTGCATCCGCATCTGGGCCTGATCGTGCTGGGCAGCGCGCTGCTGTTGCTGATGATCGCCCATGTCAACCAGCGCATCACCGAAAAGGCCTTTGCCGAGGCGAACCTGCATCAAAGCCGGGCGAACCTGCACCTGGATTCGATGTCGCGCAATTCCCAGATCATCAACGCGCTGGCGATGATCCCCGAGGCGGTGACCATCTGGGGCCGCGACAGCGCGGCGTCGATGCGGGCGCAGGTGCGTGCTCAGGACCGCAACATCGCCAGCGCGGCGGCGTCGCGGGGGGTGCGCCTGCTGACGCAGATCGGCATGCTGGGCTGGGGTGCCTATCTGGCCATTCTGGGCGACATCACGGGCGGGATGGTGATCGCCGCCTCGATCATCGCCGGCCGGGCCCTGTCGCCGATCGAGGGCGCCATCGAGGGCTGGAACAGCTTTGCGCTGTCGCGGGCCAGCTTTCGCCGGATCTCGGCCCTACTGACCGCATCGCCGCTGAACCAGGACCGGCTGCTGCTGCCGCGCCCGCAGGGGCGCCTGGATGTCGAGCGGCTGCTCTATGTCCCGCAGGGGACCAAGCGGGTGGTTCTGAACGCGATCACCTTTTCCCTGACGCCGGGCACGTCCTGCGCGATCGTGGGGAATTCGGGGGCCGGCAAGACCACGCTTGGCAAGATGCTGGTGGGTTCGATCCTGCCGACCTCGGGCAGCGTCAGGCTGGACCTGATGGACCTTCGCAACTGGGACCAGCGGCAGCTGGGAGAAAGCATCGGCTATCTGCCCCAAGACGTGCAGCTGTTCCCGGGCTCGATCAAGCGCAACATCGCGCGGATGCGCGACGACGCGACGGATGAACAGATCTATGACGCGGCCGAACTGGCCGATGTCCATGACATGATCGCGCAGCTGCCCGAAGGCTATGAGACCATCGTCGCCGCCGACGGATCGCCCCTGTCCGGCGGGCAGAAGCAGCGCATCGCCCTGGCCCGCGCCTTTTTCGGCACTCCCAAGCTGATGGTGATGGACGAGCCGAACGCCAATCTGGATTCCGCGGGCGACAAGGCGCTGGCCCGTGCCATGGGACATGCCAAGCGCAGCGGCATCACCGTGGTGGTGGTTACGCAAAAGGCCTCTCTTCTCAGCCATGTCGACAACATCATGATGCTGGCCGACGGGCAGATCGCCATGTTCGGGACCCGCGACCGGATGCTGAAGGCCTTGGCGGAACGTGGCGGCCTGGGACAGGGCGCCGTCCGCGGTGCCGCAGCCCCTGCCCCGGTTGCCGCGCAGGCTGCCGCGCCCGGCGGCGCCATGCCCGCCCCTGCATGAGGACCTGACCATGGATTTTCCCCGAACTCCCGCAGCTGACTGGTCCCAGGATCTGCCCCGTTCGGTCTGGCGCCATGTGCTGTTCGGCCTGATTCTGCTGGCGGTCTCCTTTGGCGGCTTCGGGGCTTGGGCCTTTCGCGCGCCCCTCGCGGCGGCGGTCCTGGCCGCAGGCAGCTTCGTGGCCACCGGGCGCAACAAGATCGTCCAGCATCTGGAAGGCGGGATCATCGCCGAAATCCGCGTCAACGAAGGCGACCAGGTCCAGGCAGGCCAGCCGCTGCTGCTGCTTGATCAGACCTCGGCCCTGGCGAACAAGCGCGAGCTGATGCTTCGCCGGGTCCGCTTGGAGACCATCGCCGCGCGGCTTCAGGCGGTCTATGCGGGAACGGAGTCGGTCAACCTGTCCGATTATGTCGCCCAGCTGCGCGGAGACCCGGAGATCGATGCCATGGTCGAGGAGCAGCTCGTGAACTTCGTCGGCTCGCGCGCAAAGTTCGACAGCGACATCGCCCTGCTGACCAGCAACATCCATGCGGCCCAAGCCCGCCGCGAGGGGCTGGAGGAGCAGCTGACGGCGCTGGAACGGCAGGTCGTCCTTCTGGAGGAGGATCACGACGCACGAACGCAGTTGATGGAGCGTGGCTTGGTGCGCCGCAGCGAGGTCAACGCCCTGCGCCGTGCCTTGGCCGAAGCCGACGGTGAGGCGGCCAGGCTCCGCTCGATGATCCGCGAGACGACCGAACTGACCCAAAAGGCGCAGCTGCAGATCACCCAGGCCCGGAACGAGGATCGCCAGCAGGCGCTGGACGAGATGCAGGTTGTGGAATCCGAACTGGACAGCATCAGGGAACAGTCGCTGAAGGCGCAGGACATCCTGGAGCGGTCCGAGATCCTGTCTCCCGTGGCCGGGACCGTCGTGCGGCTGCACTATCACACGATCGGCGGCGTGATCGAGGCGGGCAAGCCCATCATCGAGATCCTGCCCGACGACGTCCCGCTGATCATCGAAGCCCAGGTCCCCCGCACCGATGTCGACTCACTGACCGTAGGGCATCCGGCCTCGGTCCGGCTGACCTCGCTGAACCAGCGCACGACGCCCGTGCTGATCGGCCGGCTGATCTATGTCTCGGCCGACGCGATCCCTAGTGACACCGACGGCGCCCGGCGCGAGGTTTATCTGGCCCGCGTCGACATCGCGGCCGACGAACTGTCCCGGGTGCACGGCTTTACGCCGACCCCCGGCATGCCGGCCGAAGTGATGATCCAGACCGAATCGCGGACTTTCATGCAATATCTTCTTAAGCCTGTCCGCGACTCCTTTTCGCGGGCTTTTCTTGAAAACTAAGCCACCTTGCGCCGGTAGAACTGCGGACGCCGGCTTTGGAGACCATCCGCGGCCTGATCGAGATCTTCATCGTCCACGTTACGCCGAAAGGCGTTAAGGGAGCTTGAGAGAGCAATGGCGGCGTTGGCTGGCCTGGCACAGGGTGGAACAGCAAACAGCCCGCTGTGAAGAGGGCTGTATGCGGGTGGGGTATTATTGGTTGCGGGGGCAGGATTTGAACCTGCGGCCTTCAGGTTATGAGCCTGACGAGCTACCGGGCTGCTCTACCCCGCGCCAGTTTTGTCCTGATCGGGTTTTCATCGTTATCAGAGAGATATTTGCGTGTCTTACCAGGTCTGGCGGTGACCTACTCTCCCACGTCTTGAGACGCAGTACCATTGGCGCAGCGGCACTTAACGGCCGAGTTCGGGATGGGATCGGGTGTTTTGCTCGCGCTAGGGCCACCAGACCGGGAAAGACACGCTCAGCGTCGCCCCTTTCGGGGTTTTTGTTGTCCAAGGATGCATGGGAGGAAGACAGTCTGTCTTCTTCCGGATCAAATCAAGCCTATCGAGCCATTAGTACCGGTCAACTGAATGCATTGCTGCACTTACATCTCCGGCCTATCGACGTGGTGGTCTTCCACGGCTCTCAAGGGAGACCTTGTTTTGAGGGGGGCTTCACGCTTAGATGCCTTCAGCGTTTATCCTGTCCGTTCATAGCTACCCAGCACTGCCGTTGGCACGACAACTGGTCCACCAGTGGAACGTCCACCCCGGTCCTCTCGTACTAGGGGCAGCTCCTCTCAAGTCTCCAACACCCACGGCAGATAGGGACCGAACTGTCTCACGACGTTCTAAACCCAGCTCACGTACCTCTTTAAATGGCGAACAGCCATACCCTTGGGACCTGCTCCAGCCCCAGGATGAGATGAGCCGACATCGAGGTGCCAAACGATGCCGTCGATATGGACTCTTGGGCATCATCAGCCTGTTATCCCCAGCGTACCTTTTATCCGTTGAGCGATGGCCCTTCCACTCGGGACCACCGGATCACTATGGCCGACTTTCGTCTCTGCTCGACTTGTCAGTCTTGCAGTCAGGCTGGCTTCTGCCATTGCACTCAACGACCGATTTCCGACCGGTCTGAGCCAACCTTCGCGCGCCTCCGTTACTGTTTGGGAGGCGACCGCCCCAGTCAAACTACCCACCACGCAGGGTCCCGGACCCGGATAACGGGCCGCGGTTAGACATCAAGAGTGCGAAGGGCGGTATCTCAAGGATGGCTCCACGAGGACTAGCGTCCCCGCTTCAAAGCCTACCGCCTATCCTGCACATCGCAATCCTGATGCCAGTGCGAAGTTGTAGTAAAGGTGCATGGGGTCTTTCCGTCTAACCGCGGGAAGTCTGCATCTTCACAGACAATTCAATTTCGCTGAGTCCACATTTGAGACAGCGGGGAAGTCGTTACGCCATTCGTGCAGGTCGGAACTTACCCGACAAGGAATTTCGCTACCTTAGGACCGTTATAGTTACGGCCGCCGTTTACCGGGGCTTCAATTCAATGCTTGCACATCTCCTTTTAACCTTCCGGCACCGGGCAGGCGTCAGACCCTATACGTCGCCTTACGGCTTCGCAGAGCCCTGTGTTTTTAGTAAACAGTCGCCACCCCCTGGTTTGTGCCCCCGGCCTCTGCTTGCGCAAAAACCGGGCCTCCTTCTCGCGAACTTACGGAGGTATTTTGCCGAGTTCCTTAAATGTGGTTCTCTCAAGCGCCTTGGTATTCTCTACCAGTCCACCTGTGTCGGTTTCGGGTACGGTCTTGTGGAGGGCTATTTCCAGGGACCCCTAAGCAGCCCGATCAATCCGTTAAGA